>JAFSBM010000135.1 GCA_017437285.1 Ruminococcus sp.
ACCTTTACGATGAATATGAGAACTATTGCTGTGAAAACGACTTCTCTCCCGACGCTTACAATTCTTTCAAGGCACAGTTTGCGAAACCTGCTGGTGTTAAACATATCAAAAAGCGCTTTGGAAGGTCAAACCCCATATCGGGATTTAGCGGTGTTAAGCTCATATCATAAAGAAAGGAGGAGTAGGATAATACACAAAATTGAAACACAAGCAGCAAAGTGCTGCCACAGGTGAAAAAACACCTTAACAAAATAAAAAAGTAAAACGGTACAACCCATACTGCATAATATTTTACCGAAAGGAGAATAATACTATGGCTAACAAAAAGGAAAAACCCTCTATGTGGGAAAGAACAGAATACGACGTTATAAGCGAAACGGAGACAGAGACCGAAATTATCGGTATTATCAGAAATCGTTACAACGGTGCAAAAATCATTTGCAATATTCCAAAGCATACAAGGGAAGAAGAAGAAAAGCTGGCAGCTGACATCACTTATGCACTGATGCAGATTGCTTTCACAGGTCAGGACATCAGCCATATGAAAAATATGGAAATACTTATGGATTGAATTCAAAATGCCCCGAGGATTACTCCTTGGGGCAATTTTTTGCAAATTTTCAGACCAATCCCTAAAATGTCGTAAACAAAGATGATGAGCAGAAATGAAATTTGTCAAATAAGGGCATCTCTAAAAACCCGTTTGATTAAAGAAAAAACAGATAGGTGCGGCAGCTGCAAGGAAACCTTCCGAAGGCGTGCTGCCGCACTCCGAGGGAGGCTGACGCAGCAGATGACGTGCATAGCTGTTTTTTCTCAAAAGGGGTTTTTAGAGATGCCCTTAAGAAAAACGAATGAAATCAAATCAAGATTGACTTACATATACCAATATGATATAATAAAACAAGAACGACAGAACAGTAAGTCTGATTTCTAAAAAACTAACAGGAGTAAAACAATGAAAATTCAAGAATTCAGGAATAAAATGAAGCAATGCAAGAAAGATGAGGTTGAAAAAATCGCCGCAGAGCTGTATAAGCTGCTTTCCAAGAGCCAAAAGGAAACAAATGCTGACCCGATGATTGAGGAAATCATTTCCACAGGAACTATATCTGCTCGAAGCAAAAAGAAAGCACCTGTCATAGACTTTGATACACTAAAAAAACAGGTCAACGTGTTTTTGCAATATGTAGACTATGGATATTACTATGAGCCAAACCGTGTCGTACCAAAGGCAAAACGTTCAAAATGGAGATTTGAGGTCAAGAATTTCATCAAAATGATAAACGAGATTCCAGCTGACAGCGAACACGGTGCAGAATCATCACAGCTGCTCAGAGGGATATATAAAAGACTCGCACAAGGATGCGGATACTATACTTTCCCCTCGGAAGACCCATTCCAGTCTGTTGGTATCCGACAGCCGGAATTCTACAATATGCTTGTAAAACGAACATTTGCCACAGGCTTTACAGATGAAAATCTGAAAAATATGCTTGAAGATGCAACTACTGTGAATATTGACAGGAACTCGCTGCATGTTGAATTGGACGCTATCTACGCAAACTCCCTCCCAACAAGCGATCTCAAATATAAAGCCATAGGTTTTATCAAAGAATATGTGAAACACTATGAAGCAGAGCTTAAGGAAAAGAAAAAGTATTCACACGACAAATATCAACTCAAGGCGGATATTGAGGAAATGTGTAAAACACTACTGCTCATCTCGCTCTCTCTATGCGAACCGGAAGACGCAATCACCTATTACTATAAGCACGTTCATGATTCCAATTTAGAAATCACCCTGTATAAACTTCTGAATATGATTGATAATTACGGAGATGACAAGCTATGGATCAGGGTTTATGAAGATGGACTCCTGAAAGGAATACAGCCAAGAAGTTCGTTTGAAAATCGATACCATGAACTTAAAAAGAACAGCTGATAATCGTGTTTTCCTCTTGTCCAAATCTATAAAACTGATCTTCGGTGAGATACAGACTATTCTCAAAACAACATTTCATACTGTCATACGCAAGAAAAATGCCTATTTAACGTGATATTCCATTATGCACAACAGAGATATTACAATAAATTACAGTATCCTGTAAAAATTAAAAATCCCAACGCTAAACTGGCTAAGGTTATTATCAGCCAGCTTGGAGGTCCCGACGGCGAATTGGCAGCATCTCTCCGCTATCTCAATCAGCGTTATGTTATGCCATATGGCGAAGTCAAGGGACTCCTGACGGATATAGGTGTATCTGTATCGGAATATGACATTTCAAAAACACAAAAAAGAAAAAACGCTTCTGTTTACTTCAATGTAAATCGGAAGCGTTTACTTTTTCTGCTGTTCAGCGTTATCACGGATTTTTAAGAGTGTCACATACTTTTCTAAATCCTCAACACTTTCATTTGAAAGATAGTTATAATCATTCAAGAGCTTTGACATAAATTCTGGAATCTGCTGATACGGATTTTCAATAGTACTTGCCCCTATCAGATAATCAACAGACACGAAATAATATGTTGCAAGCGTCTGAAGCATATCAATATCAGGTTCTCTTGTGCCGCACTCGTAATTGCTGAGCAACTTTCGTGAAATGCTTAAATCATCTGCAACCCGTTGCTGTGTATAATTCAGTTTTCCTCGAAGTTCTCGTAATCGTTCGGGTAGTAAGCTCATTTTTCATCACCTGTATACATTATAATGATTATTTCAAACAATTTAAAGGACAATCGCCTAAAAGTTCCAAAAAACTATTGACTGGAACGCAAAGTTCCATTATAATTATAGTATGTGCGTTAAATTGTTACTTACTTGAAAAAATTTTTCGTACACCCCAACAAAGTCAGATTTCAGATTGTCTATTGTATGTAAGCAACACTAAAATCTGCTACGAAAGGAAAAATTATGAGCGACATTGAAAAGTATGTACAGGATGCCATCGATGGCGATTCTGAAGCGTTTGCAAAGCTGTATGAGCTGTCAAAACGGCAGGTATATTTCACTTGCCTTAAGTTTCTGAAAAATGAACAGGATGCACAGGATATTACACAGGAAGTTTATATTACCGCCCTTAAAAAGTTGCCTTCTCTTACAGATAAGTCAAGCTTTCAACCTTGGGTAAATCGTATTGCTGTCAATAAGTGCAAGAATTTCTTGAAAGCAAGGCGTGACATTTCACTGGACGAAATACAGGAAGATGATAACTATCCTGAAATTCCTGATGAGGATATGCTCCCAGAGGATTACGTCATGAATGCGGCAAAACGTAAGATTGTTATGGATATTATGGAAAGCGTGCTTTCTGATATTCAGTATCAAACAGTCATTATGTTTTACTTTAATAATATGAGCGTTGCCGAAATTGCTGAAATCACAGAATCCCCGACGGGTACAGTTACATACCGCTTGAATGTTGCTCGTGCGAAAATAAAGAAAGGGGTTTTAGAATATGAAGAAAAGAACAAGGACAGGTTACACGCAATAGTGCCTATTATACCGTTTCTTACAAGGTTACTTCGTGCTGAAGCAGAGAGCATTGAAGTGCCTTATCTCCTGCCTGAAATCAGTGTTGCAGAGGCAGAGATTGCAGAAACTACGGTTGATGCTGCAAGTGCAGCGGATACAGCGGCAAAAGGCACAGGATTTTTAAGTACTGTTGCTGGTAAGGTTACAGCTGGGGTTGTGGCTCTGGCTGTTATTGGAGGAGGTATTGGTCTCTGGCAGTTAAATTCTGATTCCGATACAAAAACGAATAACAACAATATTCTTGAAACAAGTATACAAGAAACGGAAGCTGTTCAGAATGCTGAAACAAATATGTCCGCCGATGTATCAAGTTCAGAAGAAACGCATCACGAAAACTGGGTTGATTATGAAGCTCTCGATGCTGAGTATAGCCGCACTTTTGATGTATCAATGCATATTAACTGTATGGTTGATAATGTTGCATATTTCAGATATTATGACCGTACTACCAATCATGACGATTTATGCCGAGGTTATTATACTTATGATGTTTCAACTGGAAGTACAACAAAAATAACCCACGCTGAAAATTCAGTTTATTACAATGGCAATATCTATGCTTTTTTCAATCTTGAAGACGGACACCATTTCTGCAAATACGATACAAACGGAAATCTTGTTGCTGAGAAAATTGTAGAATACAATGCAAACGAAGCTGAATCCGCAGAATACATATCTAAACAGGTCAAAAAAGTGTTTGACACGGAATCAATTGGTATGTATACTATTTTAGAAATTACCTATGATGGAAAAATACTTGTTGATTATAAATACTTTAATTATGATGACGATGACTTTGTGAGAAAGCTTTATATTACAGATATTGATTTTACAGCTTTTGAGGAAGTGTCTTCCTCTATCACCCCTTTTCAGAGCATCGATTGGATGGCTCATGATGATGCAATATATGGATTTGATACAACTGATGGGTATGGTTATATCATAGACACTGAAACCAAGACATTTACTGAAAATAACTCTTCTCAGATACCATTCAGAAAATTAGCAGGAAAGTATTTCAGAATTCAAGGTTACTGCATTGATATAACAACTGGCGAAGTGCTTTGTCATTATAATGGTGACACAATTTATGTTGGCGGAGATTACAGCTTTGAGGTACTGGACAGGCTTGATGGTATTATCAGTAAATACAAATACCGTATTGTTTCTGAAGAATTTGAGGATTTAGTGGTTATCCGTGATGGTATTTCTACGGTAAACAAGGATGTTTCTGTTCTTATTCTTGATGACAATCATTACCTCTATAACACTCATGACGGTATCTATTTATGCCAGATGGATACAGGAACGGAAACGTTAATAAAAATTCCAGAATAATTTTTCTAAAAAACCCAACATTTACGAAAGTCAAGTTGTCTATTAATCAGAAAGCGGTGAAATCCGCAGAATATTGGAGGTAAACAAATGAAGGAAGAACTTTTAAAAACCCTGAAAGGTGCCAGCAAGTATGTGGAAAGCGTGTACGAACAAGAGCGAGTTTGTGACGGCATTAAGAACACTATCAAGGAAATCGAAAAATCAAAGGAAAGGGAGTTATCTAATAAAAAAACAATTGGCATTGTTGCTGGTATCGCTGTCGGCATTTTATGCGGAATGATTTTCCCTTATGATTTATATAATCGTCTTCTTGATGCTGGTGCACCTAAATTCTTTTACTTTGCTCCTTTAGTTGCAATTATTGTTCCAGGAATTATTGTGGGTATTATTGTTACCAAGGTTTTAAAAAATAAACTTATCAGTAATTCAAAGTATGATAAGCAAATTACAGAGCAAAAGATTGCTTTGCAAGAGGCCGATTCATTATATTGTGCAATGGCTCATAACGCTGGAGTTCTTTTCCCTCAGATTCCCCCAAAGTACCTTGCTGATACAGAGATTCTCCAACAGTTATATGATATATTGGATTTCGGACGTGCTGATAGCTGGAAAGAAGCTTTAAACGTGCTTGAAATGGATTTACATAACAAGCGTATGGAAGATGATGCCAAAAACGCTGGGCGACTTCAGGAACAGATGCTGCAATCAATCAAGAACACCGAATATCAGGCACAAAGAACAGCCGATATGATTGCTTTGCAAAATCTATTCGGCAATAACAATAATTAAAATTACAGGAGGATTTTATTATGTCACTTTTTGATGATAAGTACAATAATCAGAACAACCGAAAGAGCCTCGGAGATGATATTTTTGATGGCATTAGCTCAGCATTGCCTTTTGCAAAGTCGGCGAGCGAGAAAATCACGGGTCATAGCGTTGAGGACGATGTCAAGAAAATAAAAGGCTATAGTGATTCCGAATATGATGGAATGACAACAGAACAGCTTACGAAATTAAAGAAAACTTATTTCTGGAGAATGCTTTTTCTTCCTGTCAGCATTTGGCTGTTAGTAAGCGGTTTTTCAGACTATAATTTATGGTATGTTTTTGTAGGAATAATTGCTCTGGTAGCTTCGCTAAGTGCAATTAAGCAATACAGGAAAGCAAAAAAGCATCTTGATGTAGATAAATAAGGAGGCACCATGGATACAATTGTAGTCAACAACGTGGAAATCAAATTCGCTGATAATATTCCAGCCGAGCAGAAAGGCAATGCTATTGCGTTTGCGATGGATTTTGTAAACAGAAACTCTCATCCAATCAAAAACGCCTGCGTTTGTATGCTTAATGGAAAATTCAAAATGGATTACAGAGAGAAAGTCGGAAATGACGATATTGACCACATGAATTTTATAAATGAAAACGGAGAGGAAGAGGATTTCAAAATCATCTGCCATGGAGGTTGGGGCGAAGAGGAAGAAGAACCATATACTCCTCCCACTCCCACATATCCTGATAGGTCGGATGAAATCATAAAGGCAATGGAAAGAGTGGCACACCAAACAGAACGTGTTGCAGACCAACTCTGGTGGCAGTCATTCAATAACAGCTTATAAATACGGAGGTACATATAATGAACAAGACAAAAAGGATTTTAGCATCATTTATTGTTGCAACAACAATTCTAACAATGGCAGGTTGTGGAACAGATGAAACAGCAGATAGCACAGTTTCGACAAGCAATACCCAATCTGTAGCTGATAAGGAAACAGATGTACAGACAGATACTATTACTGAAGAAGCAAAAATACCTGTGGGTAAGCTCGAAGATAGTCCTGAACTTACAATTGAACTTAAGAACGGTAAGATATTCACTTACAATGGTGAAAATTTTAGTGATGTTTATCAGCAGCTTACAGACCTTAGTCTTGTAACAGACGATGCTAAGACAAAATATGAAACCGAAGGCATATTTAACAGCGGACGTCTTGAAGCAAGCAATGGTACTTTGTTTTTTATCGATTATCTTTCTAACAAGAAAGAATTTATTGTAAGAACAGGTTCAGGCGTAAAAAATAAGGTTGCATGGAACATTACTATCGGCGGTATTGACAATACAATGACTATTTCCAATCTCGTGGATATGGGTGCAGAAGCTATTCGTGAAGAATCAAGTGCGCACGGAGACAGAATTACTGATTATCTTCTCACATCAGAAAACTTTGAAACAAAAGGTGTTAGTATTAAGGCAAGCGGTGATGGCAGTCCTAAGCCTGAAGACCTTATTGTAGAGGGAATTTATATCACATATTCTGGCGTAGAAAAATAAAACGGAGGTACTTACAATGAATAATATGAAGAAATTTTTAGCAACATTTGTTGCAATGGGAACATTGCTTACAATGGCAGGATGTGGAACTGATGAATCAACCGATAGCATGGTTTCAACAAGTAAGAGTGAAGCTATAGATGATAAGGAAACAGCCGAGCAGACAGAACTTGTTGTGGAAGAAAAAACAGAAGTCGCATCCATGAAACTGGCAGATGATGCGGTACTTGAAATTGATATGGGAAATGGAGAAATGATTTCCTATCACGGTCAACCTTTCTCCGAATTTATGAGTGAGCTTGAAACAAAGTTTGGTGTTGAATTTAAATTGGTAGAGTCTAAAAAAACAGATGTACAATACAAAACATACAAAACCATAGATTACTTCAAAACTTCTAATGGAAACTACATCAAATTTAATTATAGTGTGGATAACAAGGAATTGAGCATTAACATTGAAGGTCTTAACAGCGTCAAGAACGGTGATGGCGGTTATGATATTACAATGCTTGATTTTTCTCTCGGAGGCATTTCCGCTACTACTACTTATGATGAATTTGTAAAAATGGGTGCAACAACATCCGAAGATGATTCAGATAAATATTGGATGGCTTCGGAAAACTTTGAAACAAAGGGCGTAAAAATCCAGGTATCCGATAACAATAACGTAAACAATCGCAACAAGGATTATATTGTTGCAAAGCTCTCTATTACCTTTACTGGTGTGGAAGAGTAAAATACAACTATTACGATTTAATAACAAAGGCTCTGTTACCATTAAGGTTTCAGAGCCTGATTCTTTATGTAGTGTCACAAGTATGTCACAGTGACAAAGCTGTGACGTCACAGGGTAGTCTTCTTATATAAAGCATATAGTTTCTGTGCACTTATAGTATAAGATTAGATGAGCTAAGCTACGCTTAGCTGTTCATTTCCCTTCTTGTCATTTCCTGATTTATATATTTATTAATATAAAGAAGAAAGAAAAAACTTACTTTTGACTATTTTAAAATTATTGTAATTTAGCTATTAGAAACAAAAGCTACATCTTTGCAATTATTTCCACAAAGAAAACCGCCTGCAATTTGTAACTACAAGCGGTTTCGATATATATTAAAAAAGGATGTACAAAAATGTAAAAACAATCAATTGATTTCCTTTACACGCTTTTTTCAGATTTGAAAGAGCTGAAAAACGTGATAAAATCGTTGGTTATTACGATTATTTTGTTTACATGGTTTAATTTTACATATACTATTTATCAGTAAGCAGAGCTATATATTTGTTCAGTGTCGGACGACTGATTCCGCAAAGAACGGCATATTCGCTTTTACTTATTTGTTTATTTCTGTAACGTTCAAACATAACCTGAACTTTTTCAGGAATATCATTAACAGTCAAGGATGGTCTGCCCAACCTTACGCCTTTACTTTTCGCATTAGCCATACCCGACTTTACACGGTCACATATCATATTGCGTTCAAGTTCGGAAAAGACCCCTGCAATCTGTAAAAAAGCATTCGTCATAGGGTCAATGGTATCTGAATTTGTGCAATCTATTGTGATACTGTCTTTGATAATCAGTTTCAGATGTCTTTGTTTAACGAGTTCGATGATATCACATAATTGCTTGGTGCTTCTTGTTATACGGCTGATTTCCGTAGTTACAATAGCATCACCGTTAGTAACTGAATTTAACAATTTATTCAACTCAGGTCTGTGTATTTTTGTTCCGCTTTCATACTCAAGGAATATCATATCCGCAGATACACCCATTTTCTGAAGCTCTCGTTTTTGTCTGTTGACATCTTGTTTTGTTTCATTCGTACTGCATCGACAGTATCCATATACCAATAAACATCGCCTCCTGAAATTCATATTTCCAAACTGTTTTATTATTATAATTTTACCATATTTTTCGGGATTTGTCAAACAAGAGTAAATCGGCAAACAGATAAACTATGAATGCCGATTATAACATAAATGATAATTTACAGCAGCAACTCAAGCTGTTGTATGATTATTGGTTCACACAATTTGATTTTCCAGACGAGAACGGCAAGCCGTATCGCTCATCTGGAGGTAAAATGGTGTGGAATGAAACCATAAAGCAAAATCTGCCACTTGGGTGGTCTTGCTCCAAAATGGAAACTGCTGTTGAGAATGTTCGCACAGGCTTGAATCCACGAGATAATTTCAAACTGGGGGGCGGCTCCATTAAGTACATTACAGTCAAAAATCTTCGTCCCGATGGTGTTCTTGACTTTTCGAATTGCGATACTATTGATGAAGAAGCACGGCAAATCGTTCATCGTCGTTCTGATGTTAGTGTAGGAGATATTCTGTTTGCAAGTATTGCTCCTTTAGGGCGTTGTTATCTCGTTCAAGAACCAACGCAAGATTGGGACATCAACGAATCCGTATTTTCAATACGATATAACAAAGAAATTGTTACTCCAGAATACTTGTATATGTACCTGCAAAGTGAAGCTTTTGTAAAAGCATCCACAGCTTGTTCAACAGGAAGTATTTTCAAAGGTATTCGTATCAACTCTTTGATGGATAGCAATATATTTATTCCGCCAATCGATATTATAGAGCTATTTAGCAAAGAAGTACGTCCACTTTTTACTATGCAAAACAAGTTGAATAAAGAGATTAATTCTTTAGTGCAACTTCGTGATTGGCTTTTACCCATGCTCATGAATGGTCAAGCGACCATAAGCGATTGATAAGGTAAATTATCATTTATCTTATTATTGATAGATATTTTATTATCAATTTTTGATAAAACAGATATAATATCTATTTGCTTCTCTAATGGTGGTAATTTAATTTCTATGTTTCTTAATGTGTCAAGAGTAACTGTTTTTTGAGAACATCCAATAGCTAATTTTTCAACCATATTATAAAAGCTGGGGTTCAGCATAATGTAGTATAAAAACTTACTATCAATTTCTGGATTCGGTTTTAAAATAGCAATATGTCTTTGAAATACAAATTTCTTATCCTCTGAAATGTATACGGGTTTTCCAAATGAACCTACAACTGAATAGAGAACATCTCCTCGTTTTGCTTTTTTATTTTCAGAAAGAGCGTTATAATATTCATCTGGAACATACATAATATCGTCAAATGATATTTGATTAAGTTCATTTATGTTGGATATTGTAATAAAAGGTATACCATTTTGAGCTTTTGGCGGAGGTAAATGGTCACCATCAGTAATAACATAACAGCAATCCTTCAATTTCTTTTTATTATAAGACATGTTTACACCTCTATCCTATATATTTTCTGTGTGCAATTTTAACATTGCTCTGCTTAACCATAGCATATTGTAGCGTAGTGTCAATCCGCTTGTGACCAAGCAGCTTTTGAAGCTGTTCTATAGGCATTCCCTTATCAATTGCCATAGTTGCCAGAGTTCGCCTAAATTTATGCGGATGTACTTTCGGAATGTTCAGATTCTTTCCGATTTCACGCAATCGAAGCTCCACACCGCCAATTTTCAAGCGTTTATGTGGTGCTCGTAATGAAACAAACAGTGCGGGCGCATTGTCTGTCCTGCTGTCAAGATAATTCAACAAGTGAATTTTTGTCCTTGCATCAAAATAGACTATCCGTTCCTTGTCACCTTTTCCAAATACGATACATTCACGCTCATTGAAGTTTATATCTTCACGATTTAGCAATACCATTTCTCCAACACGCATTCCTGTTGATGCAAGCAAGTCAATCATTGCCAAATCTCGTGGTTCAATACAACTATCCCTCATCAGCTCCAGTGACTCGTCAGAATATGTTTCCTTGATGTTAGCAGCCGTTTTTACCTTATGAATACGTCTGACAGGGCTTTTAATAATATAATCCTCATCTTCAAGCCATGAAAAGAATGATGAAAGAATCCGACGTATGTTGTCAATTGTTACCTTACTTGAATTCTTGCTTTGCTGGTATTCTGTAAGGTACATACGCAAGTCTTCAGTTTCAATTTGACAAACCTCTTTATTTACCTTTTTAAGCATTGTTAAAATGGTGTTCTCATAATAACGCAGAGATTTTTCGGAACATCCTTCTACTCGTTTTGCCGAAAGAAACAGCGACACAAAATCAAGCTTTTCGTCATTCTTGGCATTAGCAGTTTCTATTACATCATATAGAGTGAGGGAGTGCTCCATTGCTGCCTGTAATTGTTTAAGCTGCGCATTGTTTAGGAACGGCAGCATTTCCTGTACTACTTTGTTAATTAACATCTGTTTCATAATTGTTCTCCTTAAAATAAAATTTAAGAGAACGACTATCAACGGCAGTTCCTTCGATATACTTCCGCCGTTGATGGAAGATATAAAATATTAATTACTTTTCTTCGGAGCTGGCTTTTTTACGGGTGGCATAGCTGGTGTTTTTCTTGGCGGAGGAACATTTGAACCACGCACATATGTATTATTCTTTTTAGGCTTATTCGTTGGCATTTTGATTTCCTCCAAATCTTATACAAAAATAGCGTTCACATTCATCTTCGGCAATTTCTCGAAATTCTTCATTAACTGGTAAAACATCATCTTTGAAATACTTTTCATCGATTGTATCCCAATCGTTTCTATGTTTAAAAATCAAATCGTTTATTTCTGCTTCAGGAATATCGCCATTTGAAACAGGATACCAATCCTTCTCAATGAGCAAATATAAAGCTGATAATTCCGATTTTAGACTGGAGAGTTCCTCTATTCTCTTTTTAAAGGGCAGAATTTCATATATTGCTCCTATCAATTGCGAGATAGCAATAATTACTCCCCATATGTAGGCAAACTGTTGCCATATTGTCCATGCGGCTATAGAAGAGCAAGATGCTATAGCCATAAAAATTTTTATTCTTCGGTCTATTTTTACAGAATTCTCAAAATGTTTATTGAGATAAATCAAGGAATATTTTTGCAACGTCATCATATTCCAATATTGAAGTTGCATTGTATCACACCTCCTTAGATAAATGATAATTTACCTTATCAATCGCTTATGGTCGCTTGACCATTCATGAGCATTGGAAGGAGCCAATTGCGAAGATTACGCAGTTTGTTAGTCTCATTCATGTTAGTATGAATAATCTCAACAGCTTGCAAAACGAATTGATTAAACTCAGTCAGCAGCGGCAGCGGAGGAACAGGAACAAGCAAACTACTCAACGTGTCTTGACTCACATTTTGTAAAATAGAACCACCAGTTTGAGTAGCAGAACTACCTTCCAATTGTTTCAGATAAAAAGTCAGGTAATACTGTAGTACCTTATCAATTGGAGTACAGCAGATAATAAAGCCACAAAAAATTGTATTATCGCTTGGTTTATGTAAAATTCTTGTTGCTCCAGGTATTCCGCTTCGTGCAACAATGATACTATCATCCGAAACGCAGTATTTATCACCTTGTCTTTGTGGAAGACGGATTTCATCTAAATCATTTTCATCAAGAGCGATTGATGACGATGAAATGTTTCGCACATTTATAATGCGATAATTTTTATCACCTGCCACGCTTTTGTCGTAGTTGATGCCATTTCGGAAAGAGCACAGTTCACCAAGAGACTTCACATCCCATCCTGATGGGATTTCACGTTTGAGTTTCTCATTCCACAGCATCGCTCCTCCAGCAGATTTGTATGGTTGTCCAGTGATGTCGGCAAAGTTAAATTGTGTAAACCAGTAATTATAAATATCTTCCAGTTGGTGCTCTAAATTATCATTTATCTTATTATTGCATTGAATTTTTCTTTCAATATTATAAAGCAAATCGCCTATTTTAACCTGTTCCTCATAACTTGGAAGGTATAAGTTCAAGAACGAAAACATATCCTCATTGAAACTTGCTCGGAGCGTCATTATAGTGTTGCAATCAATAACTTTTCTGAAATATTGACTTCTTAAAAAGAATGCCATATATTTATCATAAGCTATGCCTGAGGTTTTAGGTCTAAGTCGCTTTGTAAAACCACTGAAAGTTGCTTTAGGATAGTCTTTAAGTGCAACACAGCTCATAGCTAACTCATCAATAGTTTCGCTCGTCCTTGTAATAAAAATATCGCCTTGCTTTACTGAAAAAATTTCCTGTTCCTTTTCGGATGTATCCATCAAATCTGGAAGGTCATCTGGAAGAAAAAAATTATTGAAAACAGTGCTGAATGATACAAAAGGTGAACCATGACCTGCCTGTTGTTTGGAAGATGATATTCCAGAACTCATATCGTATAAGTCGGAAAAAAGATATTTAGTCAACTTGCTCATATTTCACCTTACCCAACTGCTCCAATATTTCTTTTTGCAGAGCGTTACCTTCTTCAAAGAAAGACTTTAACTCTGTTGTGTACGCTTCCATTTTAGCGTTGAATTCTTCCTGCGTAAGTTCAACATATTCGATTTTTACATCAAAATACTGTCCTGCCGCAAGCGAATATTTCTTCGCCTTGATTTCGTCATATGTAACAGCAACAGAAAAATCATCAACAGCCTCTTTATTTCTGAATGTGGTTACTATCTTTTCAATTTCTTCTGGACGCAACCTACGTTTCTTGTTATTTCCATCCTGATATTCTTCACCCATCTTTGAAGCATCAATAAGAACGACCTTTTCTGTCTGTCTTGAGTTATCAAAGAAGAGAACAGACACGTTAGTACCAGTAGTTGCAAACACATTGGAAGGCATACTTACGCAACCAGATACAATTTTCTCATCGACAATATGCTTTAATATCTTGTTTTCAACACCACTTTTTGAGGTGATAAATCCTGTTGGTATAACAATAGCACCTTTACCAACTTTTTTCAGCGAATTGATAACGTGCTGTATGAAACAAGTATAAATAGCCATGCTTTCTTTCTTTTTAGCTGGAACATTCGGTACACCAGCCCAGAAACGTGCAGGCATTGCAGCTATTTTCTCTCTTGTGTCTGAAAAATCCATCTTAAACGGAGGATTTGATACTACATAATCAAACTGTCGAAGTTGCTGACCATCATCACTCTTATGATACGGCGCAATAAGAGTATCACCCTGAACCGCATGGTCGAGAGAAGAAACAAGCCCATTTAAAATAAGGTTCAGCTTGAGCATTTTATTACTTCTCTGCGAAATATCCTGTGCAAAAATAGTACAGCGGTCTTCACCAATCTGATGGCTCAAAGCCATCAGGAGCGTTCCTGTACCAGCAGAAGGGTCATAACATTCAATGTTGTGCAAATCTGCGTTGTCGCCCACAAGAAGTCTTGCCATAATAGTTGCAATGGCGTGTGGAGTATAGTATTCTGCGTATTTACCGCCGCCTGCTGTATTGTAATCTTTAATCAGATATTCGAATATGGCGGCAAAAAAGTCATAATGCTCTGCAAAAGCTTCTTCAAAAGAGAAGTTTACAAGCTTGTCCACAAGCGCTCTTGCAAAAGGTGCTCTTTCAGCTTCGTCTGTAACATACTGCGTCAACTTCTCAAACAGCGGTATTTTTGTTTTCTGCGTTGTCTGGGTAGAGAAAATATCAATATTCTTATCAGCAATATCTGTCATCGTACTGTCGAATATCAAGTCGAAATCGCCTTTGGCTTGCTGGTTCCACAGATGCGATATCAGATGTTCGGGATTGAGTCTTGGTATATCTGGATTAAGCTCATCAAAAATATCATCACGCTCATCCTGTGTTAGTTCAGCATATGCAATTTCCCATTTTTCAGCTTTAGCAATAGTTTCATTCATTTCCTTCAAAGCGTATCCAAACTTATCATTGATAAATTTATAAAGGAATACTTGCGTAATAATTTTATACTCATTGCCATCATTGCCCATGCCATAAGTCTGGCAGGTGGATTTTAAAGCATCAATAAGGGAAATCGTTTTTTCCTTTATGGTGGTATTCATATAATAATCTCCTCTTTTTATGCACAAGGATAGGTAGCATTATACTGACTGAGATACTGAGAAGCAATCCTTGACTGTATGAATACTCGGTCTTCTCTTGTTCCTTTCAGATTTAACCTGTCCATTCCTTGCTTTACTTGGGTCATTACTGTCTGCTCAAAATAAGCATCCTTTTTAAGAATATCATTTCTGTCATAAACTTTCTGGTCAACATCACTCTTTATTGAAAACAGCATTTCTCGGATATCTTCCTCAAATTCTGAAACAATAGGACTCTGACCTTGTTCCTTGCGACGTATATTTTCTTCTCGGATTCGTTTATGTACACGAGCGAATTTTGCGTCATCATTATATTTTCTGAGAAGAGCTTTATTTCTCTTTTGTAAATCTGCCAATTTCTTTAAAATCTCATCTAATTCTTTAGAATGAGAATAAAACTCTTCCAGTGTAGGAGCAAAACCGAATTCCTTAAACCTCTGCATAAATGCTTCACGCAAAGAGATGTATTCAGGGTCTTCCTGGTCGATATTCTGTGTAAAGGAATGAATAGTCTTTTGCCATTTTTCTTTCAGCTCTACACCTCCAGAAATCATTTTCATTTCTTCTTCGCCTATCTTACTGAAATTAAAGCTGATATCCTGCATAGCTTCATTGACAAGATGCTTTGTTGAATCGTCACCGCTAAAAGCCTCTTTCTGATTAATAGTATCAATGCATCTCTGTACTTCTCTAATCATTTCAGGAAGTTTTGTAATTTCCAGTTTTGCAAACGCAAACTTTAAGTCATCATCACCAAAAGTACGAACAATATTGCAGCAGTCACGAGCAGAAATCAGCACCTTTTTCAGTTTAAGAAGTTCTTGCTTATCCTCGATAGTAGATACCTCTGAACTGAATTCTTCAACATTATCTGTAGTGTAATCAAAAAGAACCTGCCGTACAGTTTTCATCTGTGCAACCAATGCATCTTTATCTTCAATTACCTGCATAAATGTATCTGTAGCATTGCCTTCTCCTGTTTCTTCAGGGTCATTGAACCTATTTAATTCACGAAGGTACGCCTCGTTGGTTTCATCAAAATTTGCCTTGATGTTTGCAAAATCTATGATGTAACCGTATCGGTTATCCTTATAAGGTCTGTTTACACGGGTAATTGCTTGTAACAGGTTATGGTCTTTCAGCTTTCTGCCGAAATACAGACGTTTAAGTCTTGGTGCATCGAATCCTGTAAGGAGCATATTGAAAACAATTAGGATGTCAACTGTCATATTCTTCTTGAAATCCTTAACAATCTGCTTTCTGGTTTCTTTATCCTCGCTGTCATGCAGAATTAAACCAGCTTTGAAATGCGTTTTCTGTGAGGCACTTTTATTCAATTCACGCTGTATTTCATCGAAGCAAGCAAAGATTTTTCTTGCTTGTTCACTGGTTTCGCATATAACCATTCCAGCAAGCGAATCGTCGCCTTGTATCATGCGGAACTTTTTCAAATCACTGATAATATATCGGACAAGCTCCTGTACATAGGTATCATGTTCGATAATCTGACTTTTCTTGATATCTTTTTTCTGAACGAGTGTTTCTAATTTTTCATATATTTCTGACAATTTCTCTTTGTAGGATGTTTCTATATCTTCACGAATAATTTTCAATGTATATCCATCTTGAATGGACTTGTCATAATAATAAGTATGAAGATAATTGCCGAAAACCTTCCAAGAAGCTCGTTCTTCCTTCAATAAAGGCGTTCCTGTAAGTGCAATTTTGATTGCATTTTCGTCCGCATCAAAAAGATTTGCAAGAAAGCTACCTTCAGGCTTGTATCCTCGATGTGCTTCGTCTATAATAAAAACACGCTGTAAATTTGTTGCATAAGCAGGCAGTGTTACTTTTGTCTTATCTTCTGCAAATCGCTGAATATTTACAACAGTAATTTCTTGCTGACCGCTATTACCTTCCTGAGCCTGATTGTTTCTGAACTGCTGCATAAGTTCTTCTCTTGAATTTGCAGTTTTTACAACAAGCCCTCTCGCTTCGAATTCCTGAGAAGCTTGTTCTAATAAATCCAGTCGGTCAACTATGAAATAAAATTTTGCAACCTTATTTTCTTTTGCATAATAATCAGAAAGAATATGTGACAAATAGTAGGAGAGTGCAGTTTTGCCGCTTCCTTGTGTATGCCAGACAACGCCAGAACGTATGCCTTCTTTTAGTTTTTCACGGATGGCATAGGCAGCAAAAAGTTGCTGGTATCTCATAATATGCTTCTGGTCTGTTACTTCAATCTTACCATCTATCTCACGTTCCATTTTGACATAGGCAATACCATACCTGATTATGAACAGAAGTCGCTCAGGGGAACACATAGACGTAATAATACGATTTGTAGGCGTATTTATGTTAAGATTCGTCTGATATTCAGGTGTTGTATGTATAACCTGATTATTAAAATCCTTTAAAATCTTCAGTTCAACAGTAGAATCTATTTCTCTATACTTGTAATCTTGAATATATGGAGCAATTGATTGATTAAGAGGATTTTCTTCTCTGAAACAATTGAAAGGAGCGTATTCTCGTGCGGCAGTGCAATAAAATGCACCCTGTATCGGCACGATGCCGCCTTCAGCGTCGTACTCCATATTATTCGAGAATATCATCAATTGGGTAATATTAATAAATCTGCGGAATTTTTTATTAGGGAAGCGTTGTTTGTTCATTCTGGTGCTTTCAGCAACCATTCCACCATGATTATTGGGCTTTTTTACTTCTATGAAAGCTAATGGCAATCCATTAATAAACAGCGTTATATCAGGGCGGAATTCATCCTGGTCTCTTTTACAAGTAAATTCAGCAGTACAATGGAACAAATTATTTTCAGGGTTATCAAAATCTATTAAACGGGTAGGTGAAACTTTTTTTAAACGAGCATAAAAACTACGTCCAAGGTCATCGTTGTCAAGCTCTTGTCTGATTGATTTTAATACTTGTTCTGCTTCACCTTCATATTCAGGATTGAGTTTTTTAAATTGAGAAAGAAAAACTTCTCGCAGAATATTTGTATCTTCATCATATATATGACCCGCTCCGTCTTCTGTTATTTTTCCGTAGTATGTATATCCAAGTCTTGTTAAATGAACAAGAGCTGGCATCTGAACACGAGTCATTTCATTAAATATCTTTCGTCCGTTTTTAGCGTTAGTCGACATATTCTTCCCTCCTGTCTTCACTTCACAAACAGCAAAAACAAACAATTATACAGAATACATTATACCATATTTTTCAGCAATTTTCAATCTTTTGCGAGAATTTTTTACAAAAGAAAAAGCCATACCGCAGATACGGTATAGCTTTAATGATTTCTAAGAAATCTGTATTGTAAGAGTGATTGCTTTCTGCTCAGCATTTTGAGGTTCTAACAGACTTATTCCTTCACCATTCTGCGTTATAGAAATAGGCTGTATTTTCTTTTGGGCATTTTCGCAAACATCCGTTTCTTCTTGAAGCTTAGTCTTTTCTACTAATTCTTCAATATTTAATAATAGTAGAATATTGTCAGTTCTCAAATTTAGAATCCATCCAACTCTACCTTTCTTTTTAGTACACTGAATCATAAACATGACCTCCATAAAAAATATATTAAACTGCATTTGCAGTTATTATCATAAAAATAGGCTGTCGTTATTATAACAACAGCCAGTGAAAGGAACAAGGCGAATAGTCAAATAGGACTATTCGAGGCAATTGTTGTACTTTAAAATGATGTCGCTGTTAGCGATAATGCCGTTTTTGAGCATATACAGTTCTTCACGAAGCTTATCATACCAGCCTTTGAGATGCATTATCATATTACCCTCGCAAATCAGATTGCTGAGTTTGTCAGCGTACTTATTGAAATAGTTCTGATTCACAGCAATCTGTGCAGATTCCTTGCTTTCGACAAGTTCGATGACAGCGTACATCCTTTCCTTAAATTCGTTTTTTGTTTCGCTTGTGTTCATTCGCATAAGCAATACCTCCTATTTTTTTATTTTTTATAAAATAAAAAGTGCTTCCACCAAGATGGCAAAAGCACTTAATATACACATATTTACTTGTTTAGAAATTCACTTTACACTTATATTATACATCACGGAAAAGCGAAAATCAAGGGACGAAAAGGTTAAAATGGAACTTTTTCTGAAAAATTTGCTAAATCTAAATGATGAAGGATATCGTAGTTCTTACTTGCTCTACACTTGACCATATTCGTATTCCATATGTTGCGAACTTTAAAATTTATGTAAGTGTAGTAGTCAATATTTATTGCTTTGTATTTTCTGCAATATTTCAGAAATTTTTGTTTATCGTCCTTATTATAAAAACAGATTATGAAATTAGTTTTCTGTCCTTTATCAATATGTTGTGACTTGGGTGTTTCAATTTGAATTACATCATCATTTAAAAATATAAATGTTTCAATCTACCTCCTTATACTTGATTTCAATAACAAAAAATCGTGGTTCTTCTATATTGTTTACCATAGCAGTAACCTCTCTGCTAAGTTGCTTTATATAGTAATCAGCGAGCATTCCCTTTTGAATATCATCAGTATCATTATGTTCATACGAAAGAAAACGCTTATACAATAGAGCGACAGAAAAAGGGTTCAAAACTATATCCTGTGCATTAATAAGTTCTCTCTCGTGCTCTGCATAACCTAAAATGATATCCTGACAAATTTTAGCGTAATCTATAGCAATCTGCCTCCTTGCTTACATGACACTTGATTTTTAATGGGTCATCTGTGATATCATAAAAATAGCACATTTGAAATTTTCTGTTTTCAATGGCGGCAGAATCACCACGATTCAGGTCTTCACGCTGGCTATAAAACTCCAAGAATTTAATCTTACTATCTGGGCGTTTAAATGTAATCTGGCAGTCGAGCGCACGGTCGCATTCAAATTGAAAATTGGTTGTTGTGGCGTACTTTTTGTTTTTGTAAATTAACATAGCATTCCTCCTTCTCTATATAATACGTCATTTAGACGTATTACTGACGCTTTAAATTTTAGCTGAGTTTTATTCACTCAGCTTTATTTTCGGCATACAATGGTGTTTTTTCTTGTATGTGCCGCTCACGGTTTTCCTCTGTGAGGCGTTCCGTTTTTAATGCGTATAGCTTAAAATGGCTTGATTACGCTGTTTGCTGAGCTTCGCAGTTAGTGATTTTTTGAAAAACGTTATTTTGACAAAAAGCACTTGACATTATCGAAAAAGCGTGATATAAACGGTTACTTACTTTTCTGACAACATAAAATCAACGCCCAATGCATCGCGTATTACTCTGTTTAATACGTCTAAAGACGTATTATCTTCGACTTTAAGCAGAGAGATTAGGGTATCATCTTTGTACTCGAAAGAGGCTTTAAGCGTTGCACTCTTTTTTCCTGAATATTTGAGATAATATCTTTCATATTCAATGTCACTAAGTGAATCAACGGACATAGCTTCGCAAGCTTCAAGCAGTGTTGAACCACTATTTACTAAATTATAAATCTGTTCAAATACGGATTCATCAACAGAACCTGTGCGTTTGGGTTTCGCATCTATTCCGTTCTTTTCTTTTTGTATTTTAAGTATTTCTTTGTAATCATCTGTTTTTTCATATGCATCACAAAGCTTTGCAAATCCCAACTTTGATATTGTCAGCAGTTTATTTTTATAAATAATTGTATCGATGAAGTAATTCTCATAGAGCCAGTAGAGGATTACAAATTCTTTTGAAATTTCGAGTTTCTTTTTTCCGCGGTTTGTTTGATATTCGAAATTTACTAATTCAGAGCATAGTATTTCAATATCGGTATCTGATGTTACTGTTGGGTAAAATGTATTCTGATAAATATCAAATTTAGCTGTACTGAACTGTTTTTCTCTTTGTACAACTAAGCCTATCTTTTTTTCAAAAAGTAATTTATAATTATGAATCAACTCTTCATTCTTTGTACCGAGTGCAGAAAGTGAATCAATTATAACCATGCCTATTTTTGATGATTCATCAATGATTTCATTCAGCGCCTTACGCTTTCGATATACTCCGCCTAACACATCAAACATAATTTTGATATCTTTAATATTGTATTTTCCTTTGCTGTAAATTTTTTGTATATCAAGTAACCTTTGATAAGCTTTTGTATTCTGTATAGCCTGCATGTCATTTACAGAAAAACTGCCATTAACGACAGAACCGTATGCTACAATCCCATATTGTCTATTATTGTTGTCCTGAGATTTCATGTTATCAACTCCTTTTTCACTATTATATCATACCTTTGAGAAAAAATCAATACTTGTAGCAAAAAAACATGTACATTTTTAATTTTTTCTTACCTTCATAATATTTTGACTTATCTCATTTAACATGTAATATAGCCTTGAAAACACGATATCATGCGTATTTGCGGTTAATTATAGTCCATTTGTTTTCATTTAAAAAAACAACTTGATTTATTTTTGTGAGAAAAATTTTCAAAAACCTATTGACAAATCCGAAAATGTGTGTTATTATATACTTGTAGTCATTAAGTGAGATGACGCAAAAGCTAAATTTAGAATCGCACTTGAGAAAGGGAGTGAGCTATAGCTTAAAAATTTTATACAGGAGGTTTTTACTATGAAAAACAACAAAACTAATGAAAACAACTCAAATCAGGCTTCAAGAGAAATGATGAAGCAGGAAGCAATCAAAAGGATGATATTTCTAAAAATGCATCCAAACACTATCCGTGATTTCGATAATGAAGACATTGTCAGCTATTCTGAAAGAATCGGCTATTTGTATTGGGCTGATAAGTATCAAGAAATCATAAAGTCATTTGAAAAGAAAACAGGTTTCTTAGTCTATCATTTGATTTATTCTGAAACCGTTTATGGAAGATTGCTGTCTGTTTTATTTGTATCAGATAATATAGAGAACTGGGAAGTCGAAAACGAATTTCTTCATGGATTAACCCCATATGTATGGTGTTACAATCTTGACATACCCGAGAATTCAGAATATGGCACCATCTACATTAAGCCTAATATCGGTGGATTGATGAGATATTACTAAAAAGATATCTACGTTAATACTAAGCAAAAAACATAACTCAGAGTTGCTTATATAAGCACTCTGAGGATTTCTTAAAACAGGAGGGTTTATCATGAACAAAAACAATAATATTACTAATGTCTTAATCGATACATTTTATCTTACAGCAGATGAATTTATTAAGACTAAAAATGATGCTTACCTTTTTTCAGCTACTGAATTTCTTTTTCAGATAATGGAAAACATAGGTGAAATTTCATTTGAAAAAACGATTGAAATTTATAATAAAGCTTTTTCTCTCATATGTGAAGAAAAGTATAAGAATGACCTTGAAATAGCCTCATCCTATATGATAAAAGAATTTT
This sequence comes from Ruminococcus sp., assembly GCA_017437285.1. Classification (GTDB taxonomy): domain Bacteria; phylum Bacillota; class Clostridia; order Oscillospirales; family Ruminococcaceae; genus Ruminococcus. The sequence continues at coordinate 22,542 of JAFSBM010000135.1, forward strand.
ATGCCGACAAAGGAAAACTAAAAGATGTTAATGAAGTCATGAAAGAATCAGCATCTAAATATGAAAAAGAACTTTATAGCGAACTCGCTGATACATATGTTTATAGAAAGCAAAGGCTCTTAACCATTGTATGGCAGGTAGTAGCAAGAGAATTAATCTTCAGACAAATGCTTCGCTGTATCTCAAATTGATGTTTAAGCAGGCACACTGACCTGTGCCTGCTTTTATAATTACTAAAAGGAGGAATGCTTATTAACAACATCATTTTAAATTTAAGCAAGAATATGCCTGCAACAGACGGAACAGGCGCTCTTGCATACGGACAAAATCTGGGTGCATATACTGCTCCCAGGGGGATGATTTTGAATCTCGACAAAACAGATAAAACCACTAATCCATTCCTGCTTATCCTCAGCGATGAGCAGAAAGAGGCAATGAAAATTAACCTCAAAATCGGAATTTACAAGCAGTTACACGAAAATGGTTTCATAAACACATTTCAGCTAAAAAAACTGATTTCACTGAATGGTGGTGGCGACTTATGCTGAATGTAGGAGTGTACTGCCGTGTATCTACCGATTCCGAGGAACAAAGCTTATCTCTTGAAAGTCAAAAGCAGTATTTCAGAGAGGAAGTAAATAAAAATCCAGAATGGAAGTTGAAAGAGGTATATTACGATGAAGGAATCACAGGAACAAGCACTGAACATCGTGAGGGCTTCAACCGTATGATTGACGACGCTCTGAACGGAGAACTGGATTTAATCATAACGAAAGAAATCAGTCGTTTTTCAAGAAACACTGTAGATACGCTATTCTATATCAGACTTCTCAGAGAATGCGGAGTAGAAGTAAAATTCCTAACTGATGGTATCAATTCGTTTGAAAAAGATACTGAACTCAGACTTACCATTATGGCAAGTATCGCACAAGAGGAAAGTCGCAAGACCTCCGAGCGCGTTAAATGGGGGCAGAAACGCAGAATGGAGCAAGGAGTCGTATTCGGCAGAGATTTGCTCGGATATACAGTAAAAAAAGGAAAACTTTACATAAATGAAGTCGAAGCAGAAACTGTTAAGTTGATATTCCATAAATTTCTGAACGAAGGAAAAGGAACGCACGTTATCGCAAGAGAGCTTCGCGAGGCTGGTATACAGCCCAAACGTGTGAAAGAGTGGAGTAATACGGTTATCCTTCGTGTGCTTCGCAACGAGAAATACGTCGGTGACCTTTGCCAGAAAAAGACGTATACACCTAATTACCTTACTCATAAGAAGAAATACAACAGAGGGGCTGAAGAAATGGTCTATCTTAAAGACCACCATGAGCCTATTATTGACAGAGAAACCTGGGACAGAACACAGGAAGAGCTTGCAAGACGTTCTCTTTCAGCAGAACAGAAAGCTAAACACAGCAATCGCTACTGGTGCAGCGGAAAACTCATATGCGGCGAGTGCGGCAGACGTATGGTAAGCCATGTGAGAAAACGCAGAGATGGTTCAGGCAATAAAACCTGGGTATGCTATGAAAATGTTAAAAACGGAAAGCGTAAGACAGATAAATTTGGTAACGAAATAGGTTGTGATAATAATTCTGTAAATGAAAAGACCTTATTATCAGCTGTTGCGTATTGTCTGAAATTTATTCAGATGAATTTTACCGACCTGAAGCAGGAATTGCTTGACGAAATCAAAGTTGTCCAGTCTTTTCGTCCTAAAGATAATACAGAAGTTTTCTATAAGAAAATTGAAACTTTACAAAAACAGAAATCAAAAGCTATTACACTCCTGATTGACGAGCTTATTACAGAAGAAGAATTTAAACACAAGAAGAATGAAATTGACCTCAAAATTTCTGAACTTCAGGATAAAATTGATTCAATTCTTAATTACGAATCCGAAATCAAAAAGAAAACAAAAACGATTGAAGAGTATATTGCAGAAATTGACCGTATCATGTCCTATGATATCGAACAAACCGAAATTTACGGCTCTGTTACAGATAAAATCATCATTAACAAGGATGATACTCTTAATGTTTACTTCAAAGGACTGCCGTTCGGTATCGGTTTAAGCTATACAACAAGCGGAAAGGGTGATAAATACAAATCCATATTCAAATTTCTTGGTACAACCGAGATGAAATAAAAGAGGTTTCATAGGGGTTCTCTTTAAATTACCCTTAAATAAATTACAAAGGAGACGTTTATGGCTAAAGAAGTTATAAGCAAGAGGAGCTTTATTCACGCAAACATCATAGAAGAGCTTAATGCAAAATATCCTCTTTACAGCGAGAAAAACGGGGTAGCATACAGCAGAGACCTGAAATACATCACTTTTGAGCCTTCAGTTGATTTTGATGCCAATATTGTTGCCTTAGATGTGCAGATGGGATTTGGCGTATTCAACGTCATTGTCTATTTTGCTGAAGAAATGATGAAAGGAGGTTACAAAACCAGAGTTGATGGATATAATCTTGAACGTCATTGTCTTACTTGTTCAGGAAAATATGGTGTACCCGCTGATAAAGTAAAACAAATTGTGGAATCACTTGAAAACTGTAATTACTTCTTCAGAATTGCAGATGAAACCTATCAGTACCTTACTACCTGTCAGGCGGTCTATGACTACGAACGTTGTATGAACACAAGGCTTGAGAACAGAAAAAGAAAAGAAAAAAGTCGTGAAAAGTTCAAACAGATTGTGCAGACACAGAATATGCTGCCTGCAACGCCTCCGCCGCTGCCTCTCCCCGAATATCCGCCGCAGATGGACTGTAATCAGCAGTACGGTTATCCGAATTCCTGCAATCAGGAATATGATTACCCTTGCACTTGCAGTGAAGAACTTGATAATCTTGAAGATTTCGAAAGGCAGTATCTTGAAGAAGACAGATGGCGTGAAGAAAATGGTTTGAATCCTCCAATGCCATGCTATGATGAATTTGGAGAAGATAATGAAATGTATGACCCTCAGCCACCTACCTCAGACATAGTGTTTGATGAAGCTCTGCTAAGACAAATGGCAGAGCAAAACGATTAAGAATTTTACCCGTAAGCACAGCTTGCGGGCTTTATTATTTTCGAATAATGTGTAAAATTAACTCGAAAACATTTCGGAAAATGTGTAAAAACCTATTGAAATAATTCTTAAAAAGTGGTATAATACTACTTATAAGGAGCGTGATAATGTGAAACGTAACGCAATAAAAGAACTTTTAGCTTGGAAAAACAGCACTGACCGAAAGCCTCTCGTACTCAAGGGTGCAAGACAGGTGGGCAAAACCTGGCTTATGGAGGAGTTTGGCAGGTTGTATTATGAAGATACATTCTACTTCAACTTTGACGAAGAGGACGAATTGAAGTCAATTTTTGAGACAAACAAAAATCCACACAGAATTATTGAATTATTGGGGCTTATCAAGGGTAAAAAGATACTACCAGAAAAGCATCTGATTATCTTCGATGAGGTACAGGAATGTTCGGAGGCTCTGAACTCTCTGAAATACTTCTGTGAAAAGGCAAATGAATATCACATCATCTCCGCAGGCAGTCTGCTTGGTACACTGCTTGCAAAGCCTAAGTCATACCCTGTAGGCAAGGTGAATCTTCTGAATATCAGTCCTATGACCTTTGATGAGTTCCTCGCTGCTACGGACGAGGGGTTGTATTCATACTACACCAGTATTGAAAAGGGACAGCATATTGAGGAAATCTTCCACCATAAACTGCTTGACGCTTACAACTATTATTTAATTATTGGTGGTATGCCCGAATGTGTGCAGTCGTGGATTACGCACAAAGACCCTGCCGAGATTTCCCGTATTCAGCAGGAATTGATTGAATTATATGAAAATGACTTCTCCAAGCACAATGGAAAAGTCAACAGTGGACGTATTCTTATGGTTTTCCGTAGCCTTGTAACTCAGCTTTCAAAAGATAATGAAAAATTCGTCTATGGCTGTGTTCGTGAGGGTGCAAGAGCGAGAGAGTTTGAGGAGGCTATCGAGTGGCTTGTGTCGGCAGGAATGGTTCTGCGTATCTATAACGTAAGTAAGCCTGAGCACCCCTTAAAAGCATACGAGCAATTAAATCATTTCAAGCTGTTTATGTTCGATGTGGGCTTGATGAAACACATGGCGGCAATCAGCAACGAGGCGATTCTCTTGAAGTCTGATTATCAGTTCAAGGGTGCGTTGACAGAAAACTATGTATTACAGCAGATAAAGTCACTGTATGATACCGAACCGAAATATTACGCTCCGACACCTACAAATGAGATTGACTTTATCGTTCAGAACGGAATGGATATTATTCCGATTGAAGTCAAGGCTGGCGAAAGTGTAACCTCTGCAAGCTTTAAGAGCTATCTCAAGGAGCATAAACCTGAAAAGGCAGTCCGTTTCTCTAAGCTTGGATATGAGAGCAATGACAGCTTTGTGAATGTTCCTCTTTATTTTGCAAACAAGATGAATGAGCTTGTATAATAGCGTTAAACGGAAAGGACTGGAACTAAAATGTTTATATTTCAAGGAAGTATTATAACAAACTTTCTTAGTCAGAACGGGCAGCAATATAAAATTCCTGTATATCAAAGAAATTATGAATGGTCTAAGGAACAGTGTAAAAAGCTGTTCGAGGACATTGTTCAGGCAGCAGGGCGAAATCAGCTCCATTTCTGTGGTTCTATCGTATTTCAGCCTCTTGCACCTATTAAAGGTATCAACAACAGCATTATTATTGACGGACAGCAGAGATTAACTACGATTTATATACTCATCAAGGCTTTATACGATATGGCGGCAAATGATGCTGAAAAGGTTGCTCCAGAACAGGCTTTGTTCAATAAAGACCAGTTCGGTCAGTATACAATAGACGACACAAGCAAAATGAAATTAAAGCCTGCTAAGGACAATAATGACCAGCTTCTCAGCCTTATTCATGGCAAATTTGATAAGCTTGATAAAAGCTGTGAAATCTACAGAAACTACACTTATTTTTGTGAAATGATAAAGGAACAGCAAAATAAGGGAATGACTGTTTCTGACATTTATCGTGGTATCAGCCTGCTGACCGTTGCTGTCATTCAGCTTGATGGAAATGACAAGGCACAGGAAATCTTTGAACGTATCAACTCAACAGGTATTCCGTTAAGCCTTGCTGATAAAATCAGAAACTACGTATTGATGACTGATATTAATCAGGACTATCTTTATGAAGAATATTGGATAAAAGTTGAGAGAATGCTACCGAAAGAGCAGCTTTCCGCATTTTTCCTTGACTATCTTAATATCAAGATTGACGGCTTCGCAAAGGAAACCGATGCGTATGACGTTTTCAAATCAGTCTATTCCGATGGAAAGTTTACAAACGAAAGTATGTTAAAGGAAATTCTGCATTACGCCGAGTTTTATCATACTTTCCTCTACGGAAACAAGGCTTATGGCGAAAATGTAGACTGTCTGCTGAAAAACCTCCAGAAACTGAAGCAAACAACAGTTTTCCTGTTTCTGTTCAGAGTGTTTGATGACCATAAGGCTGGAATTATTGATAATAAGGAACTTGAGAATATACTCCGTTTCCTGCTTAATTACAGCATACGCCGTCTTATTTGTGAAGTAGGTTCAAACTCCCTGAGAGGCTTATATAAGACTCTTTATTCAAGAGTTTTCGCTCGTCCCGAAAACAAGAATCATTATTATGATGCAATTGTTTCATTCTTCCAGCAGTCAACATCCAAGGATGCTTTGCCTACTGAAGAAGCATTTACACTTGCACTGGAACAAAACAATCTCTATCGCAAGAATGCCCTTTGCAAGTTCCTGCTTGCTGCTATCGAGAATCAGGGCAAGGAAAAACTGCAAACAGATAATCTTACAATAGAACATATTATGCCGCAGAATAAAAACTTGTCTACCGCATGGCAGAAAATGCTTGGAGAGAATGAATGGCAAAACGTTCAGGATAAATATCTGCATACTCTCGGCAATCTTATGCTGACAGGATATAACAGCGAACTTGGTGATAAGCCTTTTGATGTTAAGAAAAAAGAGCTTGAAGAGGCTGAAACTAAAATAGTTATCCTTTATTCTGATGTCAGAGAATGCGAAAAATGGAACGCAGATACAATAGAAAAGCGTGCTGAAAGACTGTCGGGTATAGTCAAACAGCTATTTCCGATTGAACAGCCTGTAACACGGATTTCATTTGCTGACCCTCGCTATCAGGAATACACTTGCGATGACCCTGACACAGCAACATATAAGACTCCGAATTATTACATTTTACAAGGCGAAAGAGTGAATGCAACAAATTTTGCAGAGCTTTTACGTTCATTAATCAGCCGACTGTATGAAATGGATGATAGCATCATTAAGGAAATGGCAAAGAATAACGAATGTCTTATTCCTTGGTCGCAAAATATTCTTTTCTCTTATGATAACGAGCTTGTTTATGGAGATTTAAAACTTGGAGATACTGATATTTATATGGGTTCAGGATTTTCAGCTTCATATATTATGCATATTATCAGAGCGTTGCTTGATAAATATGATATTGACAGAAGTGAGTTCGTTTACAGTGCACGTTCCAGCAAAAAGACTGATAAACAAGAATAGTAATAAATAGTCTGGGAAAGCTCATAAAACTGTGCTTTCCCAGTGCCATTTATATCAATTCGCTCAGTTTTTGTTGTAAATCTCTGATAATTCCCTCATTTTTTGTTGGATTTCTCAGATAATTCGCTCTGATTTTGTTGTAAAACGCAAATTATTCACTCATTTTTTGTATAAGACATTTTCTGTCAGATATAAAAGAAGCATAGTCTTAAAACAAGATGAATAAAACTCGTATAATACCAACAGCCAGAAAAGCCCGTAAAACAGGGCTTTTCCAGATGTCATATACCGATAACAATACAGGCACAGAAGAACTTGCCCACGTTGAAATGATCTCGGCGATACTCTATCAGCTTACAAAAGATTTATCCATTGATGAAATTAAGGCAAGCGGATTTGACACCTATTTTGTAGACCACACCACAGGAATTTATCCCGTAGCTGCATCAGGTGCTCCATTTACCGCAACCTATTTCCAGTCCAAAGGCGATATTATCACCGATCTTCACGAAAATCTTGCGGCAGAACAGAAAGCACGTACCACCTATGACAACATTCTCCGCCTTGCCGATGACCCTGATGTACGTGATCCAATTAAGTTTCTGCGACAGCGTGAAATCGTCCACTATCAGCGTTTTGGCGAGGCTCTCCGCCTGACTACCGACAGACTCAATTCTAAGAATTTCTACGCCTGCAATCCAAGTTTTGATAAGAATTGCCCTAACAGATAAATTGATATACCACGCAAAATACCGCACATCTTCAAATGTGCGGTATTGCATTTACTGATTATTAAGAAGTACCACGAAATATGCGGCATAGCTGAGGAGCATTGTAATACCTGCCCAGCGTTTCAGCTGCTTTGTCCAAATGCAGCAGAGGAGAAGAAGAACACCCGCTGCAATAGCGATAATGCTGTCAAAAATAAAGTTTGCTGCAAAAGGAACGGGAATAACGATGGAGGAAATTCCTACAACGAAAAGTATGTTGAAAATATTGCTTCCTACGATATTACCGATAGCAATATCTGCATTTCCCTTTCTTGCGGCTGTAACTGATGTGAACAATTCAGGCAGAGATGTACCGAGGGCAACAATTGTAAGACCGATAAAGCGTTCACTTACGCCAAGTGCCTGTGCAATTTTTGTAGCTGCGTCAACAGTTACATTACTGCCGCCTACAATAAGTACAAGACCAATGATTGCAAAAATTATTGCCTTTGACACAGACATATTATTTGCAGCTTCATCATTTTCAGTATTCTTATCTTTTTTTGCCATACGGAACAGATAAGCGAGGTATACAACAAACAACGCAATTAAAATAATACCGTCCACAAGACTAACAACGCCGTCAAGACCGAGAATAAGCATTATAACCGTTATAGCAATCATAAATGGAGTTTCGACTTTTATTGTTGATTTTGCTACGGCGATAGGCACAATAACGGAAGAAAGTCCCAGTATAATCAGAATATTGAGAATGTTGCTTCCCACAATATTGCCAATAGTGATGTCGGCATTTCCTTTAAAAGCCGCACTTATACTTACAGCAGCTTCAGGAGCGCTTGTTCCCATAGCTACAATTGTAAGACCGATTACAAGCTGAGGGATACCGAATTTTGCTGCAATTCCCGATGAACCGTCAACGAACCAATCTGAGCCTTTAACCAGCATAACAAAGCCCACAGCGAGTAATAAAACTTGTAATAAAATTCCCATAATAATTTAATCCTTTCATATTCCCTTTAGGGCATCTCTAAAAACTCGTTTGATTAAAGAAAAAACAGATAGGTATGACAGCTGCAAGGAAACCTTCCGAAGGCGTGCTGTCGCACTCCAAGGGAGGTTGACGAAGCAGATGTCGTGCATAGCTGTTTTTTCTCAAAAGGGGTTTTTAGAGATGCCCTTTATTTTAAACAGCATATTTACCGAGATAATTCTTGTATTTATCCCAGTAATCCTGACTGTTACTTCTGATATCACGCAAATCTTCGTGAATAGTCATTTTATTGTTTGCCGCCTCAATTAAACAGCCTGCAATATTTGAACAATGGTCAGCTGTTCTTTCGAGATTGTTAAGTAAATCAGACCACACAAAGCCTGCAACAATTGAACATTCACCCTGTTGAAGTCTTAAAATATGATGTGTTCTCATTTTTTCTTTAAGCCCGTCAATAACCTGCTCCAAAGGTTCAACAAGATAAGCTGTTTCAATGTCGTTTTCAATATAAGCTTTGTATGTAAGGTCAAGTATTTCAGTAACTGCATTGCAAAGGGTATTGATTTCCTTTTTAGCATTGTCGGTAAATTCTATGCCCTTTTCTTTCATTTCCTCCGCAGATTCAAGAAGATTAACGCTATGGTCAGAAATTCTTTCAAAATCGCCTATCATTTTAAGCAGCTTTGCAGATTCAACACTATCATGTTCGCTTATATTAGAACTGCTGAGTTTAACAAGATATGCACTTAAAATATCCTCGTAGTGGTCACTTCTGCTTTCAAGATGACGCACCTCATCTGCAAGCTCTTTATCATATTTATAAAGTGCAGTTATGCCCTTTTTAAGTGCGTCAACGGAAATTCTTGCCATTTCCCCTGCAACCTCACCGCATTGCACCAATGCAATTTGTGGAGTTGCTAAAAGTCTTTCATCAAGTTCAACATTCTTTTCAGGCTTCTTATCGTCAGGTATTAACTTCATAGCAAGTTTTTCCAGAAGTCCCGACAAAGGAAGAAGAAATGCAGTACAAAGTATGTTAAATGCTGAATGAGCAATTGCAATACCCATATGAGTTGCAGATTTATCAAGAAGCGGAATATGTACAAAAGATTTTATAATGCAGAAAAGAGTAAGCAGAATAATTGTACCGATTATATTGAATGAAAGATGTACAAGTGCAGCACGTTTAGCGTTTTTATTCGTACCCACAGAGGAAAGAAGTGCGGTAATGCAAGTACCGATATTCTGCCCCATAATAATGGGAACTGCCGAACCGAATGTTACCTTGCCTGTTACGGAAAGTGCCTGTAGAATACCTACAGAAGCGGAGCTGGACTGAATAATTGCTGTGAGGATTGCACCTGCAAGCACACCTAAAATTGGATTTGTGAACAAGATGAATAACTCTGTAAATTCGGAAACATCTTTAAGTCCCTCTACTGCTCCCGACATTGTATCCATACCGAACATAAGGGTTGCAAATCCTAAAAGAATTGTACCTGTATCCTTTTTAGAATCACTTTTTGACATCATAGTAAATATAATTCCTATGAGTGCAAGAATGGGAGTGAAAGCCGTAGGCTTTAAAAGCTGAACAAAAGTATTGTCACTTTCTATACCCCCAAGGCTTAAAATCCACGCTGTAACTGTTGTACCGATATTGGCACCCATTATTACGTTGATAGCCTGTTTCAGAGTCATAAGCCCCGAATTTACAAAGCCTACAACCATAACAGTTGTTGCAGAGGAACTCTGAATTATAGCGGTAACTCCAAGACCTGTCAAAAATCCTGTTGCTTTGTTCTTGGTAAGCTTTCCTAAAATTACCCTGAGTTTTTCTCCCGCCCTTCTTTCAAGGGCATTTCCCATTACGTTCATACCGAACAGGAAAAGACAAAGTCCACCGATTAGCGTCAGCACATCAAAAATAGTCATTTTTTACTCCTTTCGATTTTCTGAGAATATTGCTCCCCCAATTAACTATTGAATTTTCTGTTTTGCTTTGAGAGCAATATCAGATGCCTGATTTTGGGTTATTTCCGAACCCTTATTAATTCTATCACAAATGCGGTAAAGATGCGGTTAAAAAAATAACACAGGAGAAAAATCCTGTGCTGAGGCTGTCGAAAAACTTTTAGCAGTTTTCTCTGTTACATTTCTGAAATTTTCCGATTTGCAAATCCCACAATAATATGATATAATTGTAATATTAAGTTGCAACGGAGGAATAATATGAATAAAAATATACTGACAAAGTCGTGGGTAGTTATACTTATTGCGTTTATCTGCTCGGCATTGTGGGGAACTGCATTTTCAGGCGTAAAAATCGGCTATGATAAATTCGGAATAGAAGCAGCCGACTGGTCATCACAAATGATTTTCGCAGGAACACGGTTTGCAATTGCAGGTATTATGACCATTCTTGCAGGCTCGCTGGCAGCAAAAAAACTGCTGTTGCCGACAAAATCATCAATTCCTAAAATAGCGATGATAAGCCTGTTTCAGACGGTACTGCAATACTTCTTCTACTACATCGGACTTGCACACACAACAGGGGTGAAAGCGGCTGTAATTGTGACTGCAAAGGTTTTTGCGGCTATTCTCATTTCAGCTCTGATTTATCGCCTTGAAAAGCTGACGATGCGAAAGATAATCGGCTGTATACTGGGATTTTCCGGAATCATTATCATCAATATGAACGGATTAAAAAGCGGCTTGAATTTCAGCTTGCTGGGTGACGGATTTATTTTGATTTCCACCATTGCAAACGGCTTTTCATCGGTGCTGATAAAGAAATATTCTTCCAATGAAAATCCCGTTCTGCTCAGCGGCTGGCAATTTTTATTTGGCGGACTTATTATGACAATAATCGGATTAGCCTGCGGCGGAAATATCGGAAATATAACCGTAAATTCCGTTGCAATTCTGCTGTATCTCGCCTTTGTTTCAGCTGCTGCATACTCCCTCTGGGCAATGCTCCTGAAATACAATCCCGTGTCAAAAGTGTCTGTTTTCGGCTTTATGAATCCTGTCTGCGGAGTTGTAATTTCAAGCATTGTTCTCAAAGAAAGCGGCTCCATCGGAATTCATGCACTTGCTGCATTAGCACTTGTTTGCCTTGGAATTTTTATTGTAAATCGAGAAAAGAACAAAAGTATCAGCTAAGTTTTTAAAGGGGTTCTCTAAAAACCGGAATACGAGATGAATTTCGTACATGATAAATATTATTTGCAAGGCGACAAACCGCAGTAATACTTGATGTATTGCAAGGTTTGGCAACACAGCAAATAATGTTTATCATAGAAATTCAGCCGTAAGGGAGGTTTTTAGAGGTTCCCTAAAATACTACATCATTTTTCAGATGTACTTTTTTCTTTTTGAACGTGAATGAAAATAACGAAACGCAGTTACAGCTTATGTCGTGGTAAATTTTTACCAAATCTTTACCGCATTTTATGTTATAATGTAAAAAGGAGGAAAAGAAATATGCTGAAAATTATAAAAAATACGCTGATTTCACTTTCTATACTGGCAATAGCTTTTGGAATTTGTCTTTTTATTCAGAATGTTTTTCTTACCGAAACTCTTATTCCTGCGGTTTTTGTTCTTGCAGTATTCCTCATTGCATTCTTTACGGAAGGGTACATATACGGCATAATTTCAGCCTTATTCAGCGTTCTTATCTTTAATTTTGCTTTTTCCCTGCCCTTTTTTAAATTCGATTTCACAATTCCCGAGAATATAATTTCTGCGGTAATTATGATTATCGTCACTATTATTACGGGAGCTTTAACAACTCAGATAAAACGTCAGGAAGCAATCAAGGCTGAAAGTGAAAAAGAACGTATGAGAGCAAATCTTCTTCGTGCTGTTTCTCATGACCTGCGTACTCCCCTTACTACGATATATGGTGCAAGTTCAACTATACTCGATAATTTCGATATATTTTCAAATGAGCAGAAAATTACTCTGCTGAAAGGTATAAGAGAGGATTCGCAATGGCTTACACGTATGGTTGAAAATCTTCTTTCAGTTACAAAACTGGACGGAGGAAAAGTTAAACTCCTTATGAATTCAGTTCCCCTTGAAGAACTGATTGATTCGGTACTGAGAAAATTCAGAAAAAGATACCCTGAACAGGAAGTTATTATTGATATTCCCGATGAATTTATTTCAATTCCCATGGACGCACTTCTGATTGAACAGGTGCTTGTAAATATACTGGATAATGCGGTAGAACACGCTGAGGGAATGACGGAACTGCGGCTAAGAGTAAAAGTTGATGAAAAAAGAACGACATTTGAAATTTCCGATAATGGCTGCGGCATAGATGCGGAAAGGCTTAAAACAATTTTTACAGGCTGCGGCGGAGGAACTGCACCTACGGATACAAAAATAAATTCGGGAATCGGACTTTCCGTTTGTGCAACAATTATCAAAGCTCACGGCGGCGAAATTTTTGCGGAATCACCCAAAAATGGCGGAGCAGTATTCAGCTTCAGCCTCAACAATGAGGAGAATTGTGATGAATAACAAGTATAAAATTCTTGTAGTTGAAGATGAAAACAACATAAGAAATATTATAACTGCACTACTCGAAGCAAACGGCTTTCAGGCGATTACAGCGGAAAGCTGTGCAGGGGGAATTCTTATGTTCAATTCCCACAGACCTGACCTTATAATTCTTGATTTAGGGCTTCCCGACTCGGACGGAATTGAGTTTATCCGTGAAGTACGCAAGGAAAGCAGTTTTCCGATTATTGTACTTTCGGCACGTTCAGATGAAAAAGACAAGGTTGACGCTCTTGAACTGGGAGCAAATGATTATGTAACAAAGCCTTTCGGTTCGGCGGAACTTATTGCAAGAATACGGTCAGCTCTGAGAAATGTCCGCCGTATTGGCAATTCCCTTAATCCGTCGGAAAAATTCGTTCTTGACAGGCTTACAATCGACTATGATTCAAGACGGGTATTTCTTGACAACTCAGAAATAAAGCTTACACAGACGGAATATAATATCGTTGCACTTCTTTCCGAGCATTGCGGAAAAGTTATGACTTACTCTGCAATTATTTCGGCAATCTGGGGATATAATGATTACGGAAGCAAAAAGAAGCTTCAGGTAAATATGGCTAACATACGCAAAAAATTAGGTGCAACACCGGGTAATGACTGCTATATAATAAATGAGCTTGGCGTAGGCTACAGAATGGATACTGCTTGAAGGTATCTCACAAAAAATACCGCACATCTTCAAAATGTGCGGTATTTTTTATCTTCTACGCTTTCTGAATCCCCATATATCCTTTTCAACAAATTCAAGACTTCTGCCCGATTTATTCCACCATAAAGTCATAATGCCGATTATCAAAGCTGCTCCCACAATATAATTTCCAAGTGATATAAGAATATCAACGTATACCGGCAAGCCTATCCCCCTTTTATAACCTAAGCCGCATATTACACCGGCAGGATTGAAAATCATCAATCCAAGTAAAGAAAAAAGAGAAATAAAAGATAGCTTTGGTACATTATCGGTTATTTGCCCCAATGTGACTATTATTGTAGATACAGAATATATTATAAGCCTTGTAACTGACATTTGTCATTTACGAAATTTCGCTCGTGTTCCGGTCTTTAGAGAACCCCATTATTTATTTCCAACTACAAGTATATTTTTTTGCGGTTCAATTTTAAAACTTCTTCCCGATTTATTCCACCATAAATTCATCACAATAATATTCAGACCAATGCCAACAATGAGCATAACTGCGGCTATCAGAACAGCCTGCGGAAGTTCAAAGCCAAAGCCGTTTTTCCACTTAAAGTTATCATTTGAGAATATAACAGGCTGAGAAAACAGCAGTATATCGCTTATGATGAACGGAACAAGCATTTTGGGCATATTCGCCATTGATATTATAAAAGATGAAAATACCATATTAAACGCAAGCATTATTATAACATCGGGCAATGCGGCTCTTTCAAGAGCAAAATATGAAACTGTTATCAATATAGTACCGTAAATCATTTCTACTGTCAATCCTGCCGCTATTGGTGCTGTTGTAAATAAGGCTTTATTACAGCTTGCTGACAAAAAGAATTTATTATTGGCTATTATAGGTTTACCGCTGATTAACCATATAATCAGAAATAAATTTGACATTCCTATAGTGCCAATCATACTCATATAACCTTCATCTGTTATCTTTGCATATCTAAATATCATAGCTAAGCATATAAATACATTAAAAATTACGCTGACGCCTATAAGTATCGGACTATATGCCGATTTGAAATAAAGCTTATATGCCTTTAAAAAGTCTTTCATAAAGTCCTCCTTATACTTCTCTTTTTCCATAAACGATTGAGTATAGCAATTGTAATAATACTTCCTGCAATGTATACACTCATTGTAATGAGTATATCAACATATAACGGCAAGCCAAAGCCGAATTTATCAGCAATTGAATTTTTAACAACAGGTGTAAAAAAGATAATTATAAAAAATGGAATATTTGAAAAAAGCATTGTCTTATGTTCTTTATTAATTACCTGAAAAAAGCTTGCTGCAACAGTAATAATAGCATTCCACACCATTAAATCCGTGGCAAATTTAAATCCCAGATTACTTGCAGCCGCTGAAAACAGAATAATATCATACAGGAATAAAATTGAAAATACAGCAAAAAAAGGTACAATTGTGTGATATTTTTTTGCAAAAGGTATTGAATAGAAATATCCCGAATTTTTACACAACATCATTATAGGATTATCAACAAAAATACCAAAATGAAAAACCGTAATAAGTACAAGTGTTTTCATATAATTATGGGGAGTTTCAATATCCTTTGCAAATAATGCAAAAAATAATCCGATTGACATTACGGCTATGCTGATTATAATTGCTGCAGGCGGATAATAATTTTTCATATAAAGCTTATATGCCTTTAAAAAGTCTTTCATAAAATCCCCCTTACGCTTTAATCATCTGACTTGCCTTACCAACGATATTTCTCTGTGATTTATTCCACCAATGTGTAGATATTGCAATTGTCAGTAACAAAACAAAAAGATAAATTCCGACAGCTATAGCCACATCGGCATATACAGGTAGACCAAAGCCGTACTGTCCGTAAAGTATATCCTCCAGAATTGAATTTCCGCCGAAACAGAATGCAATCCAAGGTATCAAGCCATATATACTGTATTTTGTTTCAAGCCATAAAGTAGTGTTAATCATACAGAGAATAAAAGATGAAACCGCATTGACAATAAGCATATCAAAAGCTAAATCAACCCTGATGAATAAAGCCGCCGCCACAAAAAGTACGAGGTCATAAATCACACAAAGGAACAGCATAGAAAAAGATTTCGCCTTTGTGAAATATAATTTTGCAAATTTTGTTGAGTGGAAAAATTTCAAACTCGCTAACACTCCACTGGTAAACCCAACACTAAAAAGTCCCATATGAAATTGACTGACAAGCCTAAGAGTTGACGTATAATTCTCTGCACTTTTTATTCCCGATACAATAATAAAAACAAGACTTAAAAACATAAAAAAGAAAGGAATAGCCAGTAAAGACGGCGTAAAATTCACTTTCATATACAATTTTAACGCTCTTAAAAATTCTTTCATAAACTTCACCTTAATCCTTATACCATTTCTTTCTGATTGATTTAAGCACAACTTTTTCAGAAACAAAGAAGATTACCGCCGATAAAACAACAAGTACTATTTGTGCAATTCCGAACTCAAAATCAAAAAACTTTTTTTCAAATAAGTTTGTCATACATATTGTATATACAAATAACGGCAAACCACTTATAACATAAACTATACTTCTGAATGCATCGTGTTTGATTACGCTGAATATATTAGTAACCGCTTTCAGAAAAATCAAACCAAGTGACATATATATACTTTCCCGCAAACAGGAAAAAGCAATACCCACAATCAGCTGATTTAACAGTATTACTGATACACCTGCAAATACACTTGCTATATGCTGCTTCTGATACATTTCAATAGGCTCTTTTACTGTTCGGTAAACCAAACCGCTGATTCGTGTATCAGCTGTCATAAATACATTTATAGCCGATACAATGTAGCATATAAAACTGTTGAAAAAGAGTATGACGAACCGCAGTTCTTCATCTTCACTTTTATCAAGAAGAAACACACCAAAAAACAAACTTCCCGCCAGCGAAAAAATTGCAGCAAGCAATACTTCTTTTACAAACCCCATGCTGTGATAAAGCTTGTAAGCCTGAAATATACTCGTTTTTTTATTCTCCATCTTTTTCCGCCTTTCTGAGAATACCAACGCTTAACTGCTGTAAATTAGGCTTTTCAACGGCTGTGTCAAGCTGTGTCAGCTTTACAAGATTTTCAGAAAGGGCAATTCCCTCGAAATTCATGCTGTTAGATGTGCAGGAAAGCATATAGGGCTTTGCCTTTTCGCACTTGTCAGCGTCACCGTGAACGAGTATGTATTTTTCTTTCAAATCCTCAACAAATCCCTGCTCAACGACTTTTCCCTCAGCCATAAATACAGCGTAATCCGTAGCAAATTCCATATCGGCAATATTGTGAGTTGAGAAAATTATTGAACGGTTTCCGTCACCTACTGCAAGGTACTCTCTGAAAATTTCACAAAGCACATCACGGGCAAGAGGGTCAAGAGATGATGCAGGTTCATCAAGTACAAGCAGTTCCGTATCTCTCGCAAGAACAGATGCAAGATACATTCTCATCTTGTTACCGTCGGACATTTTAATAATTCTTTTTGCCTTTTTAACAGTAGAATCTTCAAGCTTGAAACGCTTGCACAGTTCGTCAAATTTATTTCTGTCAAAATTATCAAATCCGATTTCCATAGCCTCGGCAATATTTTTCGCATTCCATGTCATAGGCAGAAAATTCATAGATGAACAGTAGCCGATACGATTTCTCAACTCGCTGTCGTCAATATCTGTCTTATCCCCGAAGTATACGCACTCGCCGCCGCTTTTGCCTGTAACTCCGCATACTACATCAATTAAAGTAGTTTTACCTGCACCATTTGCACCGATAAGTGCTGTTGAAAATCCGCAGGGGATTTCAAGGTTAATTGGACCAAGTGTAAATCCCTTATACTTTTTTGTGATTCCGTTTATTTTAATTGCATTTTCCATAATTTAAACTTCCTTTCAGTTTTCCATTTCCCATAATGTTCTCAATGTTTCGCAAAGCTCCTCAACGTCAAGCCCTGCTATTCTTGCGGAATTTATTGCCTCCGTCAGGCTTTCCTCAACCTGTCGCATATGCTGTTCCGCCAGCATTTTTTCGTCCTGCGAATTGACGAAATACCCCTTGCCCTTTGTGGCAGTTACAAGCCCCTCTGCGGTCAGCTCCTCATAAGCTTTCATCGTGGTAATGACGCTTATTTTCAGATTTTGTGCCAGTACTCGTATGGACGGCAGCGGTTCCCCTGCTTTAAGCTGTCCCGAAAGTATCTGTTCCCGCAGCTGTGACGCTATCTGCTTATAGATAGGCTCATTTGAATTCTGATAAATTTTCATTCAGCACCTCCTGTATCATTTTTATGTCGTAACTGTTATACGGTGTTTATAACTGTTTAACTGTTATATATACAGTATATAACAGTTGCGTCAATTTGTCAATAGATACGGCAAAATTTGTGATTATTCACAATTCCGAGAGATATTTGCAACAGCAATAACAGCATATTCACCAAACCACAACTTCAACTGTATATAACACCTATTATAAAAGTGAAGAAAAAATCCAAAAACCTTGACAAAGGCGAATAAATAGGGTATAATAAAATGTATGTATCGTGAGATAGTCTGTCATTTTTGCTCCCCCAACTAAACCTTACCGGCAAATACTCGACATAAGGAAAATTTCTGCCTTCGTCTTTTTGGCAAGGTTTAATTGGCGGAGCAATATGAGATTATCCCCGAAATTATTATACTTCAAGGAGTGTTTTATTATGGGCAAGCAGATGTCAAGATCAAACTACGAAAAGCTCGTTCTGGAGCTTGATGACCTTAAAATCAATAAACGTAAGGAAGTCGCTGAAAGACTTAAAGTTGCACGTTCCTACGGTGACCTTTCCGAAAATGCTGAGTATGATGAGGCTAAAAACGAACAGGCTATTCTCGAAGCACAGATTGCAGAACTTCAGTATACTGTTGATAACGCTGAAATTATCGAGGATTCCAACATTTCCGTTGACGAAATCGGTATGGGTTCTATCATTAAAATCAAACGTGTAGGCAGCGATAAGGTTGAAACTTTCAACATCGTAGGCACAAACCACGTTGACATTAAAAACGGAAAAATCTCCGATGAATCCCCTATCGGCAAGGCTGCTATGAAGAAGAAGGTCGGCGATATTTTCATCGTTGAAGCTCCTGTTGGCGAGCTTCGTTTTGAGGTAATTGAAATTTCTAAGTAAAGGATGATTCAAATGAGCGAAATGCAGAACAATACTCCTGTTGAAGCTGAGGAAATACAGGATATTAACATATTAAAGAAAGACCGTATCGACAAGCTCACTTCTCTCCGTGAGGGCGGTTTTGACCCATTTCAGACTACAAAGTATGATGTAACAGGCAAAGCTGCCGCTTTAAAGGCTGAATATGAGGCTAAGGAAGCTGAAATTATCGCTGCTGCAAACGGCGACGAAGAAGCTGTAAAGGCTGGACTCGAGGCACTTAACGGCAACATTATCCGTATCGCAGGCAGAATTATGAGCTGGCGTGATATGGGTAAAGCTAACTTCATTGATGTTCGTGATAACACAGACCGTATTCAGGTTTATATCCGTTCAAATGATATCGGTGCCGACCAGTTCAAGGAGTTCAAGAAGAAGTGGGATATCGGCGATATTATCGGCGTTGAGGGCTTCGTTTTCAGAACAAGAAAGGGCGAAATCTCAATTCACGCACACAAAATTGAGCTTCTTTCAAAATCACTTCTCCCACTCCCCGAAAAGTGGCACGGCTTAAAGGACCAGGATACACGTTACCGTCAGAGATACCTTGACCTTATCGTAAATCCTGAGGTTAAGGATACATTTGTAAAGAGAAGCCTTATTTTAAAGGAAATCAGAAATTATCTTGACAATCTCGGATATATCGAAGTTGAAACTCCTGTTCTTCTTCCTATTCAGATTGCAGCAGCTGCAAAGCCTTTCGTAACTCACCACAACACTCTCGATATGGATATGTTTATGCGTATCGAAACTGAGCTTAACCTTAAAAAGCTTATCGTAGGCGGTTTTGACCGTGTATACGAGGTTGGACGTATTTTCAGAAACGAGGGTATGGATACATCTCACAACCCTGAATTTACTTCAATTGAAATGTATCAGGCTTACACAGACTACATTGGAATGATGGACCTCATTGAAAATATGTACAGAAGCCTTGCATTCAAAATCTGCGGCAGCGATACAATTACATATCAGGGCGTTGATATTGAACTTGGCAAGCCTTGGCAGCGTCTTACTATGGTTGAGGCTGTTAAGAAGTATGCAGGCGTTGACTATAATGAATGGGCAACTGATGAGGATGCAAGAGCTTGTGCTAAGGCTAAGGATGTAGAAGTTGAAGAAGGCGAAAATGCTACAAAGGGACACGTTCTCATTGCATTCTTTGACGCATTTGTTGAAGATAAGCTTGTTCAGCCTACAATTATCTACGATTATCCTGTTGAAAATTCTCCCCTTGCTAAGAGAAAGCCCTCTGACCCTGCATTTACAGAGCGTTTTGAGTACTTCATCTACTGCCGTGAAATGGGTAATGCTTTCTCCGAGCTTAATGACCCAATCGACCAGAAGGAGCGTTTCATAAAGCAGGTTGAGGCAAGACGTGCTTTAGGCGATACAACAGGCGAGGTTGATGAAGATTTCGTAACAGCTCTCGAATACGGTCTGCCACCTACGGGCGGTCTTGGACTTGGTCTTGACAGACTTGTAATGCTCCTTACAGACAGTGCATCAATCCGTGATGTACTTCTTTTCCCAACAATGAAGCCACTCCCTGCAAACAGCGGAAGACCTGAAAAGGACGAAGATGAAGAATAACAGCGAAAATAAATCATCTCCACAGGAAGATGAGAAAATTCATATATCGAAAAGTATTTTTGAAACTAATCGTGAAATGAAGCAGAAAGCCGCCGAGGAAGAATTGAAAAAACAGGCGGAACGTGAAAGAATTCTTGCTGAAAAAAAGAAAAAAGCCGAAGAAGAAAGAGCAAAACGTCTTGAAGAAGAACGACTTGAATTAATTCGCCTTAAACAGGGAATTATTGAGGAAAGCGACACTATCAAGAACGAAGAACCCGAAGCCGAAGAAGTCAAAAGAACCCTCGGTCAGAAGATTTCAAGCTTTTTCTATCTCAATAAATGGTGGCTTACGCTTACTGCCATTTTCGGTACAATCGCAGGAATTCTCATTCACAGCTATCTGACACGGCCAAATCCCGATGTTACAATTCTTATTATCGGAGCAAATTACTCCCTCGGAGAAGAAAGCGAACTGAAAGCATATGCCGAAACTTTTATCGAAGATTATAACGAAAACGGTAAAATTGAGGCAGCTATTCACTACATTCCCTACACAGGCGAGCAAACTTCTGATTATGCAAACGCTGCGGCTACACGACTTTCTGCGGAACTTCAGAGCGATAACTGTGCAATTATAATCGGCAACAAGTTAGCGGCTGAAATGCTTGGCGATGAAGTTTTAGTGGATTTAACCGAACTTTACCCCGATAATGAACTTATACAGGGGGATAAGCTTATGCTTGAAAATTCATCTCTTGCTGAAAAAATCGGCGTTGAAAAGGACGTATTGACAAGCGAATGGTTTATCGGAATCCGTGAACCTCATAAGCTTATGCATTGCAGCGAAAAAAATATGCAGGAGCTTTATGAAAAGGATTTCCCTCTCTTTGACGCTATTGTAAATGATATTTCGGAATAAGGGTGATAACTATGAGTTATTGTTTCAATGTTGAAAAAACAACAGCTGACCTTATAAAATGGGTTAAGGATTATTTTGATACAACCGCTTCTCCCGATACAAAAGCAGTTATCGGCATATCGGGAGGAAAGGACAGCTCCGTTGCCGCCGCTGTATGCGTTAAGGCATAGGGCAAAGACAGAGTTGTTGGTATACTTATGCCAAAGGGCGAACAACACGATATTGATTGCAGTCATCTCCTTGTTGAAACTCTCGGCATTGAGCATTACGTAATTAATATCGGCACAACTGTTGACGCTTTCACAGAGGAATTTGAAAAGCATATGCCTATGAATTCACAGGCAGTTATCAACACTCCCCCACGTATCAGAATGACAACTCTTTATGCGGCAGCTGCCTGTCTTAACGGCAGAGTTGTGAATACCTGCAATCTTTCAGAAGATTGGGTTGGATATTCCACAAAGCACGGCGATGCGGCAGGAGATTTCTCACCACTATCAATGCTGACGGTTACGGAAATTCTGCAAATCGGCGATTATCTCGGACTTCCCGAAAGCCTTGTTCATAAAGTTCCCATTGACGGACTTTGCGGCAAGACTGACGAGGAAAATCTCGGATTTACTTATGCGGAACTTGACACTTATATCCGTGGTCTTACAGATTTAAGCGACAAGCCTGAATTAAAAGATAAAATCGACCGTATGCACAGAAATAATCTGCACAAATTGCAGTTAATGCCGAAATTTGAGTTTGAAATATAATATTAAGGGTATCCGCAAAGATACCCTTTTATTTTAGAATGAGGTGATTAGGCTGAAAACTAAAGACTTAATTTTAATATCGCTGTTTTCGGCACTTATCACCGTGGGTGCATTTATAAAAATCCCCACTCCCCTCTGCCCCATTACCTTGCAGATACTTTTCACTACCCTTGCAGGTGTCGTTGCAGGAGGCAAAAACGGTGCAATCAGCGTCATTGTCTATATTCTCACAGGGCTTGCGGGATTTCCCGTATTTGCAGGCGGCGGCGGTATACGGTATGTTTTTCAGCCAACTTTTGGCTTCCTCATTGGTATGATAATCGGTACATATATCACAGGGAAAATCTGCCACAGCGGAAATACTGGTTTCAAACGGCTGTTAATCGGCTGCCTTGTGGGACTTGTGCCGACTTTCGCAATAGGTACAGCTTACAACTGCCTTATAACGTCAGTTTATCTCAAAGAACAATCGGCGGCAATTGTGATTTTCTACTGTCTGCTCCCCCTGCCGTGGGATATTATTCTGTGCGTTTTTTCCGCATATATCGGCAAAAAGACAATCAAACATATTAAGGCTGTGTAAATTTATACACGGTCTTTTTTTATGAAAAAACCGCCGGTTATATGCCGACGGTTTAATATTGCTCCACCAACTAAACCTTGCCGTCAAATACTCGGCATAAAGAAAATTTCTCTTCGTCAGAAAAACTTGAAATGCGGTAGCATTCCTGCATTTTTCTTCCTTGATAAATTTCCTTTCTGCTTTCGTCTTTTTGG
>JAFSBM010000136.1 GCA_017437285.1 Ruminococcus sp.
CCGTGGAGAGATCTATCAATATGCACTCTCGATCGGAATCGCAAAGCGTGATGACGGACTGATTTCCATTCCCAATGCCGAGTGGAGTCTCAGACCTGCCTACAAAGCCAATCTGCCGGTACTTGGCGAAAACTATCAGACCTATACATGGATGAAGGAGACGGTCAGAGAAAATGAGTATTCTTATGTGAACTGGACGCCTGAGCGTTTCTGTGAGACCATTGAAATATCCCATATGTCGATCTATGCACTTGATCAAGACAGCAATTGCAGCTACAAATTCTACAAAGAGCAAAAAGAAGTGATTGACGAAATGTGCAACCGTCTTGGCTACAATTTCACCGTCACATCGGCAAAACGAAATGACAACAAGCTCCTTGTCACAATCAAAAATACAGGACTTGCCCCCGCATTTTTCAATATTGACTTGTGTGCGGAAATTACCGACAAGGACGGCAATAAGCTGAAAACCTTCGGCGAGCCTGTCAGAATCGAAGAAGGCTCTTTCCACGATGAAGAAGAAAAGACCTTTCTGTTTGAATATGACGGCACACTTCCCGAGGATGCCATCATATGCCTTGCCATGTACGACAGCGACAATCCGCTTGTCACAGGCAAAAATCCGACAATTAATTTCGACAACAAGAACACACTGTCTACAAACAGATTGCAGCTGATGACGGAAACACCAAATGGCGATGTCAATGCAGACGGTACATTTAATATTGCCGATGTGGTATTACTCCAGAAATGGCTGCTTGCTGTTCCTGATACAAAGCTTGTCAATTGGAGAGCAGGAAATTTCTGTAATGACAACAGACTTGATGTGTTTGATTTTTGTCTTATGAAACAGGAACTTTTGAAAAACAACTGAATACCATACAAAGAGCTTTCAATCACGAAGGCTCTTTTTCATTACTGAAAGATTATATCAAAAATACTGTGTAATATGGTAGAATTGTTTACATTCATATACGACACGTTCTTTTTAGTGAAACATACATAAATTAAAGAAAACCTCACATACTATTCATGAGGTGATGAATATGGCAAAACAGGGCATGAGCCGTCCGGATTGGACGCACACTCAGCAGAAGAATACAGCAGCTGCAGTACCTGAAATTCAGGGAAAGGCAAAGCATGGAAAAGCACACGGCAACCCGATTATTGCTGGGACAAGACCGCCTGCACAAAAGGTATACCACACAAAGCCATTTTCGCAGGAAAAGCCGATTTCTGATATCTATGCGGTCATTGACAATGACCTTGCAAGAGATAATGTGGAAAATGACCTAACTGCTGCGGACTTACAGGATTTTTAAGAATACACGCCGTCTGAACTCAATCGGACGGCGTTTTACACAGGAGAAATTATGGAGTCAATATGGCAGAAAGAAGTGCAGTTACCTTCATTTCCGAAGCTGAAAGGAGATACTTCGACTGATGTTCTGATTATTGGCGGAGGCGTTGCAGGCATTCTGACAGCTTATTTTCTAAAACAGAACGGTGTGGATTGTATTCTCGTGGAAAAGCATAGAATTTGTAGTGGCACAACTGGACATACAACTGCGAAAATCACTTATCAGCACGGGCTGATTTTTCATAAACTCATCAAAAGCGGTGGAGTTGAAACTGCACGAAAATATTTTGAAGCAAATCGATTTGCCTTTGCAAAGTATACAGAACTTTGCGAAAAAGTCGACTGCGACTATGAAATCAAGGACAATTATGTTTACTCTGTCAGCAACAGAAAAAAGCTTGAAAATGAATTGACTACTCTTGAAAAAATCGGATACGAAGCTGAATATGAGGAAATTCTCTTACTTCCATTTCCTACGGTAGGAGCAGTTAAGTTTGCGAATCAGGCACAGTTTCATCCGCTGAAATTTCTATCCGTCATTGCAAAGGATCTGCCTATTTATGAAAATACCTTTGTAAAGGAAATGCGTGGGAATACCGCAATAACGGATTGCGGAAAAATTACGGCAAAAACAGTAATTGTGGCGACGCATTTCCCGTTCATCAATAAACACGGCAGCTTTTTTCTTAAGCTCTATCAGCACCGTTCTTATGTGCTTGCTCTTGAAAATGCTCAGGATGTGGGAGGTATGTACGTTGACGAAAGCAAAACAGGGTTGTCGTTTCGTAATTATGGCAAATATCTTTTGCTCGGCGGCGGAGGTCATCGTACTGGTAAAAAAGGTGGTAACTGGACGGAGCTGCGGTATTTCGCAGAGCAGTACTATCCGACTGCAAGGGAGCATTGTTACTGGGCGGCACAGGATTGTATGAGCCTTGATGAAATGCCGTATATAGGCAGATATTCAAGCAATACAACAAGACTTTACACTACAACAGGCTTTAATAAGTGGGGTATGACAGGGGCGATGCTCTCGGCGATACTGCTTTCTGATATGGTGATAGGAAAGCAGAACGAGTATACAGATATTTTCAGTCCTTCGAGGTGCATTCTGAAACCGCAGTTATTTGTCAATTGTCTGGAATCTGCGGTGAATCTGCTCTCGTTTACAGGCAGACGGTGTCCGCATCTGGGCTGTGCGCTGCACTGGAATGCGGCGGAGCATTCGTGGGATTGTGCCTGTCATGGTTCACGGTTTGCTGAAAACGGTAGGGTTCTTGATAATCCTGCAAATGATGATATCAGATAGTTGTCTTGCGGATAAAATCAGCAAAGTAGGACATACTACTGTCATAATGAAAGTGGAGGAAGAAACAATGGAAAAAACAGAAATGCCTGTGGGACTGGGCATGGCTCTTGCAATGAATCCAGAGGCGATGCTGAAGTTTTCATCACTGACGGAAGCACAGAAACATGAAGTGATCAACGGCACGCACACAATTGCATCAAGGAAAGAAATGCAGCAGTACGTACAGAATATCATTACTGCATATTGAACAAATACGCCGTTTGAGACCACTCAAGCGGCTTTTTTGAAAGGAGTGCCTATGAGCAATCAGCTGAACAAATCAACAAGTCCGTATTTATTACAGCACGCAGAAAATCCCGTAAACTGGTATATATGGTGTGACGAAGCTTTTGAAACAGCAAAAAGGGAAAATAAGCCGATTTTTCTGAGCATTGGCTATAGCACTTGTCATTGGTGTCATGTCATGGCACACGAGAGCTTTGAGGATGAGAAAACTGCGGAGATCCTGAATAAACACTTCATCTCCATCAAGGTTGACCGTGAGGAACGTCCCGACATTGACAGCGTATATATGGCGGTATGTCAGGCGTTCACGGGCAGCGGTGGTTGGCCTACAAGTATTTTTATGACATGGGATAAAAAGCCGTTTTTCGCAGGGACATATTTCCCTGTCCGTTCACAATATGGTATGCCCAGGTTTTCGGATTTGCTTATGACAATTGCGGAACAATGGGAGAAAAATCAAGAAAAATTCCTTGAATCAGCAGATGAAATTATAGCTCATCTGAAAAATAGTAATTTGAATGGGAAGTATAATATTTCTGAAAATATAATTGAAGAAGCAGTAAAGCATTTCAAATATATCTACGACAGCGTATATGGCGGCTTCGGACGTGCACCGAAATTCCCTACACCGCATAATCTGCTTTTTCTGATGATGTATTCTAAAATAAGCAATGATACTCTTTCGATGAAAATGGTAGAGAAAACTCTTATTCAGATGAGAAAAGGCGGTATATTCGATCATATAGGCGGAGGATTTTCAAGATATTCCACAGACAAGTATTTCCTTGCACCCCATTTTGAGAAAATGCTCTATGACAATGCTTTGCTGATTATGGCGTACAGTTCGGCTTACAGTATGACGAAAACACCTATATATCTTGAAACTGCCGAAAAAACAGCGAATTATATAATTCGTGAGATGACTTCGACCGACGGAGGATTTTACAGCGCACAGGATGCAGATAGCGACGGTGTAGAGGGAAAATTCTATACATTTACACTTGACGAAATTCTAAATGTATTAGGGGAATCGGGACAGCGTTTTGCAGAAGTTTTTGACATCACAGCAAAGGGCAATTTTGAGAGTGTGAACATCCCGAATCGGCTGAAAAGTAACGATACAGAATTAGATTTCTCAGATGAAATGAAGAATTTATATGAATACCGAAAAAATCGTACAAGGCTTCATCTTGATGACAAAATTTTGCTGTCATGGAATTCTATGATGATTGCAGCAATGTCTACGCTGTATCGAATTTCAAAGAATGAAAAATAATTCCGTAATGTCATATAATTTTGCAAGGCTGTATCAGCTGACGGAAGATGATAAGTACAGAGAATTTGCAGAAAAACAGTTTGCCTTTTTATCTGCACAAGCGGCGGAATATCCTGCGGCTCATAGCCTGTTTCTACTTTCAAAGCTTCTGTATGAAAATCCGCCGGAGCATGTGACGATTGTTCAGGATGGTAAAACGGATTTGTCGGAAATTCGCATGAAACTACCATTATTTGCGAATATTTCAGTAGTGAATGAGAGTGAAAAATATCCGTTGCTCAATAACGAGACAACTTACTATGTGTGCAGAGGGCATATGTGCTTGCCGCCGGTGAATGAATATATTGATGAATAGGAGAAAAGGCTGCGGATTCGCAGCCTTTTCACGCATTTACAGTAGTAGGCGTATTATATTGCTCCACCAACTAAACCTAGCCAAATACTCGGCATAAAGAAAATTTCTCTGCGTCAGAAAAACTTGAAATGCGACAGCATTCCTGCATTTTTCTTTCTTGATAAATTTCAATTCTGCCTTCGTCTTTTTGGCAAGGTATAATTGGTGGAGTAATAATTTTGTTAAAGATTGACAGCAATCGCCTGATTTTTGAGAAGTACTTAATAGACAATTTGCAATATTATTTGTGCAAAACAATTTCTTTGTTTAATATTAATAAAATATTCATCAAATCGTTGTATTACTATGTTATAATAAAATATGGTAAATTAACAGGCAAATTTCGTTTTATTGTTTTAAAAAGTTCTAAAAACCTTATCGTTTTTTATATGGAGATTTATTATGAGATTTACAGCACATATACGAGAATACGACAATAAAGAACAGTCTGTAGAAGCACATTGTTCTAAAACTGGTAAGCTTGCAGCGGAATATGCCGAATTTGCAGGTTTGAAGAAAACAGCTGAATTATCGGGTAAATTGCACGATATAGGAAAGTTTACCAATGACTTCAATGATTATATTCACGGGAATACACGATTTCGTCGTGGAGAACTTGACCATAGCTTTGCAGGAGCAAGATATATCAAGGAAACCCTTGCAAATTCAGATGATAGCAATATCAGAAAAGCAGGCTCACTAATTGGCAGAGTTATACTTTCTCACCACGGACTTCGTGATTGGGTAAATGATGATTGTCAGGATACATATAAAATCAGAACTGAAAAAGATGATTACTATGGTGAAATTATTGAGAATTTCCGCAATTCTGACTTAATCAAGGATATACAATCAGATTTTGAAAAAGCTGTCAGTGAAGTTAAATCAGTCAGAGCTGAATTGAAGAAGATTTCCGATAATAAAGAAAAATTTGCTTTTTATCTGGGATTGCTGGAGCGTTATCTGCTTTCATGCCTTGTTGATGCTGACCGTACAAATACAGCGGATTTTATGTCTGCTTCAAAGACTGAAATACATATTGATACAAAACAGCTGTGGCTTGATATGCAGAAGCGGCTTGATGAAAAATTAAGCGGATTTTCTGCGAAAAATGACGATATTTCAGTTCAAAGGCGAAGTATTTCCGACAGGTGCTTTGAATTTGCGGCAAATGATGTGGGAATATGTAAGCTTATAGTTCCTACAGGAGGCGGAAAAACACTTTCATCTCTGCGATTTGCAGTTGAGTATGCAAAACAAAATGAGATGGAAAAGATAATATATGTAGCTCCGTTTATGTCTATTCTTGAACAGAACAGCGATGAAATCCGTAATATTGCAGGAGATGACGCATTTTTGGAGCATCATTCCGATATGCTGGCGGAAATTGCCAATGATGAAGAAAATCTCAATGATTATGAATTGCGTACTGAAAAATGGGACAGCCCTGTTATAGCTACAACAATGGTGCAGTTTCTCAATAGCCTGTTTTCTGGAAAAATCAGTGCAGTCCGACGTATGCACAGACTTTCGAAAGCGGTGATTATCATTGATGAGGTGCAGTCAATTCCGCTGAAATGCGTGTATCTTTTTAACCTTGCGATGAATTTTCTATCGCTGATTTGCGGCAGTTCAATAGTGCTATGCTCTGCAACTCAGCCGCCATTTGAGGAATTAAAAGAGTTCCCCTTGATGCTTGACGAAAAGGAGAGTATGACAGGAGAAACAACTGAGGATTTCAATGCATTCCGCCGTACAGAAGTGATATATAAGGAGAAAAAAGGCGGTTACAGTTACGATGAAGCAGCAGAGTTTTGCTCTGAGCAGTTTCGGATTCACGGCAGTCTGCTCGTGGTTGTTAATACAAAATCTTCGGCAAAGGAAATGTACAACCGCCTGCGTGATACTGACAATGCCTATGTATATCACCTCAGCACAAATATGTGTCCTCAGCACCGCAGAGATACCATTAAGGAAATAAAAGAGAAATTGTCAGACAGATTGCCTGTAATCTGTGTAACCACTCAGCTTATTGAAGCAGGTGTGGATATATCTTTTGGCTGTGTAGTCCGTTCCCTTGCAGGTTTTGACAATGCGGCACAGGCGGCAGGCAGATGTAATCGTCACGGAGAGTATAACAAAATCTGTCCTGTTTATGTATTGCATTTGTGGGAAGAAAAACTGGGAAATCTCGGAGAAATCAAAAATGCTCAGAGCGTTTCGAGAGAACTATTTGCCATTGCAGAGAATGCCGATTATCTAAGCGTAAATGTGATGTCTGATTATTTCAGAAAGCTTTATACAAGCGGAAATAACAGGCTGAAATTGCGTTATCCCTTGAAAGATAAATCAACAGACAAGGATTTGATAAACCTTCTTTCTTTAAATAATGAGAGAATTAAGCAGTCTAATCGTGAATTGCTGTTCTGTGGGCAGGCATTCAAAAAAGCAGGGGGATTTTTTGAGGTTATTGATTCAGATACAAAAGCGGTAATTGTGCCTTACAATGAAGATGCAAAGGAAATTATAATTGCCCTTGGAAGTGAAACTAATCCGAAAGAAATTGTACGGCTTCTTCGCAAGTCACAGAAATATTCTGTAAATATATATTCGGGAACTGAACAAAAAATCAACGAACAATCTGCA
This sequence comes from Ruminococcus sp., assembly GCA_017437285.1. Lineage (GTDB taxonomy): Bacteria > Bacillota > Clostridia > Oscillospirales > Ruminococcaceae > Ruminococcus. Next base: position 7,271 of record JAFSBM010000136.1, read on the forward strand.
TTACATGACATCAAATGCGGAAATAACGACAATTGCATTGTGACAATCCTTGACAGCAGATTTCATAATAGTGAATTTGGGATTACATTGGATAGCGGATTGCAAGAGGTGTTGATATTATAAATAAAAGCCGTATGGTGCGTGTACACCATACGGCAGATCAGAAAAATAATAAAAACATACTAATTTCAATCCACGTATTTTTCTACAAAATACGACATTATTATTATATCATATTTTAAAGAAAAAATGTGAATAATCTGTTAATTTTTAGAAATTGGTAAAATTTCTCTTGACGAATAGAAAATGTAGTGCTATAATAAAAACATACTAGAAGAAAGGAGTGATCCGTAAATGGAAAAAACAAAGCATCGCAACACAGTTGAATTCAAGGTGTACGGTAAGTATGCAATGTTTACCGATGTACTTACACGAACTGGCGGTGAAAGATTTTCTTACATGATCCCTACATATGAAGCTCTGAAAGGTATACTTCACAGTATCTACTGGAAGCCAACGATCCTGTGGAAAATAGACTCCGTACGTGTTATGAATCCCATTAAAACTGTGCGAAAGGGAATCCGTCCTATAAAGTACAGCGGAGGAAATGACCTTGCATATTACACCTATCTGGAGGATGTGTGTTATCAGGTGAGGGCGCATTTTGAGTGGAATATGAACCGTCCCGAGCTGGAAAGTGATCGGAATGAGCATAAGCACCACAATATTGCACGGCGAATGATTGAAAGAGGCGGCAGACGTGACGTATATCTAGGAACAAGAGAGTGTCAAGGCTACGTTGAGCCATGCGTTTTCGGTGAGGGAGCAGGTGCGTATGACGGTACAGGCAGTATTCCTTATAGTCTTATGTTCCACGGCTTTACTTATGCTGATGAAGCAGAAAATCCCGATGATATGGGACAGATGACTGTGCGTTTCTGGAATCCTGTTATGAATGACGGACATATAGACTTTCTGCCGCCAAAGGATTGCACAATCAAGCGTCATATCAAGCCAATGGCTATAAAGCCTTTTGGTCACGAGTTGGGCAATTTCTCAGGACTCAGCGAGGGCGGACTTGATTTGCTTGCAGGAGGTGATGATTTTGAGTTGGACAGATGAACTTTATAAAGTATATGAACAGCAATGCAAAAACGAAAAAATGGGCGAGATTGTTTTGCTGCCTATATCCCATTCTACGGCTAATGCACAGATTGAAGTTTCGCTGAAAGCTGACGGTACTTTTGTATCAGCAACTTCTCTTTCTAAAGAAGATGGTTTGAATACTATAATCCCTGTAACAGAGGATTCTGGAGGACGTACAAGCGGAGTTTGTGCAATGCCTTTGGCTGATAAACTTATATACATTGCAGGCGATTATTCAAACTATGTAGGTGGCAAAAAATCGGATAACAGCGCATATTTCAAAGCATATATCGAACAGCTTGAACGCTGGAAAAACAGCAGTCATTCACACCCTTCTGTAAATGCAATATATTCATATCTGACGCAAAAAACGCTTATGAAAGACCTTGTTGATGAACATATATTGCAGGTAAATGAAGAAACAGGACTGCTTGAAGATAAGGTGAATATTGCAGGAATTGCACAGGCGGATTGTTTTGTGAGATTTCGTGTGTATGGCGGAGTTTCCGAAACATGGCTTGATAAATCGTTGTATGACAGCTTTATTGCGTGGAATAATGAGGAAATGGCAGATGTAGATTTGTGTTATGCTACAGGAAAAACAGAAGCTGTAACATATAAGCATCCCTCAAAAATCAGAAATACAGGTGATAAATCCAAGCTTATTTCAGCTAATGATGAAAGCGGATTTACTTACCGAGGAAGATTTTCTGATAAAACGGAGGCGATTTCTGTCAGCTATGACTTTTCTCAGAAAATGCACAATGCACTTCGCTGGCTTATTCAGCGGCAGGGAATCAGTATAAGCGAAACGGGAAAGAAAAGGGAATCAATGCTATTTGATACTCTGCAATTGGTTGTATGGACAAGTTCTTTGGACGAAACCCATAATCTTATAGGTTGTGCCTATGATGAAGATGATGATGAATTTTTTGGTGAAGAAATTATTGTTCCCGATACAGAAGTAAAATACCGTGATTTTCTCCGCAAGAGCATATTTGGCACAAAGGATTTTGAAATTGATTCGAAAGTTATGCTTATGGGCGTTGATGCCGCAACTACAGGACGTCTTTCAATTTCAATCTATGAAGAACTTGAACAGTCACGGCTGCTTGAACAGCTTATAAAATGGCATAGCGAAACAGGTGCTTTGCGTTATTATTCAAAACAGAAGACAAGCGGAATTAACTCTTTTGCCGTCCGTGAAATTATCAACTGTGCTTACGGCATAGAAAACGGAAGTGGTTTTCTTGAAACAAAGCCCGAAATTGTAAAGGAAAATGTTTTACGTTTATTACCGTGTATTACACAGGGAAGAAAGATTCCAGCCGATATTGTGCATAATCTTGTGAAAAAGGCTTCAAATCCCCTTGCGTATGAACACGGATATAATCACCGCAAAGTTATCGAAACAGCCTGCGGAATGATACGCAGACAAAATTTTGACCGAAAGAGAGGAATAATATCTATGGCTTACGACCCTAATGAAAAAGACCGCAGCTATCTCTTTGGCTGTCTGCTTGCAATTGCAGATGCGGCAGAGTATGCTGCTTATGATGAAAATGACAAAAAATCACGTATTACCAACGCAAAACGCTACTGGAGTATGTTTGCAAGAAGACCTGCTGCGACTTGGACTATTATTTATGATAGACTTCGCCCGTATTTGAATAAACTTGGTGATTCAAGTATCAGATATACAAAAATGTTTAATGATATAAAGGCTAATCTTTCGCTGGAGGTTTTTGAGGATAACACTCCACTTACTTCAGCATATCTGTTGGGCTATCATCATTATAACGCTGAAATTTATAAGAATTCAAAGAAAACTGAGGAGGAATAAATTATGCTTAACCACAAAATTGACTTTTCTGTAATTATTACAGCTACAAATGCAAATCCAAATGGTGATCCACTTAACGGAAATCGTCCCCGTGAGGCTTTTGACGGCTGCGGCGAAATTTCCGATGTATGTATCAAGAGAAAAATCCGCAATCGCTTGCAGGATATGGGCGAAAAGATATTTGTACAGTCAGATGATCGCTGTGATGATGGATGCGATTCCCTCCACGCTCGTGTAGGTCAGAATGAAAAAATCAAAGAAATCAGCAAGGGTAAAAAGACGGACCGCAATGCCTTTGCACAAGCTGCTTGTGAAGAATGGATAGATGTACGCAGCTTTGGTCAGGTATTTGCTTTTAAGGGTGACGAAGTATCTGTTGGTGTACGTGGACCTGTAAGTATTCAGCAGGCTGTAAGCGTATCACCTGTTGATATTGTAAGTATGCAGATTACAAAGAGCGTTAACGGTGAAAGCGGAAAAGAGAGTAAAGCTTCTGATACAATGGGTATGAAGCATCGTGTAACCTTTGGTATGTATGTTATCAACGGAAGCATTAACTGTCAGCTGGCAGAGAAAACTGGCTTTTCAGATGAGGATGCAGAGAAGATAAAAGAAGCTCTTTGTACATTGTTTGAAAATGATGCGTCCTCTGCAAGACCTGAGGGCAGTATGGAAGTATGCCGTGTTTACTGGTGGGAACATGACTGCAAGACTCCGAAATGCAGTTCAGCAAAAATTCATCGTGCCTTGAAAATCAAACAGAAAGACAGCGTTTCTGCTCCACGCAGCTTTGATGACTACGAAATAAAACTTGACAAAATCGACGGTATAGAGCCTGAGATTATTGATATGATGTAATGTATCGTGAAGAAGATTACCTGATGATTTCGGGATTACAGCATTTCGCATTTTGCCGCAGACAATGGGCTTTGATACATATTGAACAGCAATGGGCAGAAAACTATCGTACTGCTGACGGACGAATTATGCATAACAAAGCCCATGACAGCGGATTTCGTGAAAAACGAGGAGATGTAATTATAACAAGAGCAATGCAGGTTTCTTCCGCAGAACTTGGCATAAGCGGTGAATGTGATGTTGTGGAGTTTCATAAATCATCAGACGGAATATATATTCCCCGACTTAACGGCAATTATAATATAATTCCCGTGGAATATAAAAGAGGACAGCCAAAAGAAAATAATTGTGATGAATTGCAGCTTTGTGCACAGGCTCTTTGTCTTGAAGAAATGCTCTGCTGTGAAATTTCCGAAGCATATCTTTATTATGGAGAAATACGCAGAAGGAATATTGTTGTTCTTGATAATGCACTCAGGGAGAAAACAATTTCCATGATACAGGAAATGCATCAGCTTTACGACAGACAGCATACTCCGAAAGTTAAACGGACAAAAGCCTGCAACGCCTGTTCGTTAAAGGATATTTGCCTGCCAGTACTGAACAAAAAACGAAGTACGGCTGAATATATGGCTGAAATGCTGAAAGACGGTGATGTATGAAAAAATTGCTTAATACATTATATATAACTACCCCTGACAGGTATATTTCCCTTGACGGCGAAAATGTTGTGATTTCTGCTGAAAGACAGGAAATAGCACGAGTTCCGCTTCATAATCTTGAACGTATTATGCTGTTTGGCGGAGCAGGTGCAAGTCCTGCCCTTATGGGAAAATGTGTGTCGGAAAGCCGTGAGCTTGTCTTTATGTCAAGAAGCGGAAAATTTCTTGCAAGAGTTGAGGGGGAAGTTAACGGAAATGTACTGCTCAGACGAAAACAGTACAGAGTTGCCGATAAACCGCAGGAAAGTCTGAAAATTGCACGAAATATAATTGCAGCAAAGCTTTACAACAGCCGCTGGGTGCTTGAACGGACTATACGTGATCATTCTATGCGAATAGATACGGAACTTTTTAAAAGCAAATCCCTCTATTTAAAAAATGCTGTTGATAATGCAATGAAAGCCGAGAATATAGACATTCTTCGTGGCATAGAGGGGGAAGCGGCAAGCGTTTATTTTTCTGTATTTGATGATATGATTTTGCAGCAAAAAGACGATTTCAAGTTCAATGGAAGAAATCGCAGACCGCCCCTTGACCGTGTAAATGCAATGCTTTCCTTTGCTTATTCTCTTTGCACAAGTATGTGTACATCTGCTCTGGAGGCTGTCGGTCTTGATGCCTATGTGGGATTTATGCATACTGACCGCCCGGGAAGACGTTCGCTTGCTTTGGATTTGCTGGAGGAATTTCGTGCGGTAATGTGTGACAGATTTGTTCTGACTATGATAAATAAAAGGACAATTTCCCCAGACCATTTTGAAATGCGTGAGGACGGAGCAGTTCTGCTCAATGATGACGGCAGGCGTGCCTTTCTAACTGCATGGCAGAACAGAAAAGATGAAGAAATAAAGCATCCATTTCTTGAAGAAAAAGTGCAATGGGGAATGATTCCCTATACACAAGCGCTTTTGCTTTCGAGATATTTACGTGACGATTTAGACAGTTATCCGCCCTTTTTATGGAAATAGAATATGTTTATACTTATAACTTATGATGTTTGTACAAGTGATTCGGCGGGACGAAAGCGTTTACGCCGTGTTGCGAAGTTGTGCGTGAATTATGGTGTCAGAGTGCAGAACTCTGTTTTTGAATGTCAGGCAGATGCAGCACAATGGCGAATATTAAAAAATGACTTGCTAAGTGAAATTGATGAGGAAAAGGATTCCCTGCGTTTTTATTACCTCAATGATAATCAGCATTCTAAAGCGGAACATTACGGAGCAAAAAACAATATTGAGGTTGATAAACCCTTGATTTTTTAGTGCGAATGTTAAGAACGCATAAAATCTCAGGGGGATTCGCACAGTATTTTCTCTGATTTTCATTTATATCTCGGTTGGTTCACCGTGTTACAAATAGAACCTTTTGTCAAAATTTGCCAATACTAAGATGATGCTGTTTATTTTTGTTGGTGAGTTTTGCAGTCGCTCCCCACACGGGGAGCGTGGATTGAAATGGAGCTGTCCGCCTATATACTAACATATATACTGTCGCTCCCCACACGGGGAGCGTGGATTGAAATTACATAATACAGTTAATACACAACATATAGTATAGTCGCTCCCCACACGGGGAGCGTGGATTGAAATTGTTGAATTAACAGAATCAGAAGCCGAAAAACTGGTCGCTCCCCACACGGGGAGCGTGGATTGAAATTGTGCTACGTCATAGCCTGACGGAAGATATTCGGTAAGTCGCTCCCCACACGGGGAGCGTGGATTGAAATATAATCAGCGTTCAATATGACAACATGGACATCGTGTCGCTCCCCACACGGGGAGCGTGGATTGAAATAAAATAATGATTAGACGTATGGATAATGGAGATATGAGTCGCTCCCCACACGGGGAGCGTGGATTGAAATTATCCTACACCTACTCTTACGTTTATTGACGACGACGTCGCTCCCCACACGGGGAGCGTGGATTGAAATCTTTTCTTTATGAATTTATATTGATTTGTGGTTTGTCGCTCCCCACACGGGGAGCGTGGATTGAAATTCTGCCAGTTTTCCTCTCCTACCGTTTCATCAAGGTCGCTCCCCACACGGGGAGCGTGGATTGAAATGTAATGTTGGTGCAACTATAAGACACTCGGTATTCAAGTCGCTCCCCACACGGGGAGCGTGGATTGAAATTTCTTATCAGCGGAAAGGAAAGCACCCTCACCGAAGTCGCTCCCCACACGGGGAGCGTGGATTGAAATACCGTCGTTGTTGAGTGCTTCCATACCGCTTTCAGTCGCTCCCCACACGGGGAGCGTGGATTGAAATCGGATTCCGACGCTCAACAGCTCCGTGATGATGTCGCTCCCCACACGGGGAGCGTGGATTGAAATAGCACCATTTTGTGAAATACGGTACTTTTCACCGCGTCGCTCCCCACACGGGGAGCGTGGATTGAAATC
>JAFSBM010000137.1 GCA_017437285.1 Ruminococcus sp.
ACAATCCGAGTGGAATACATTACTTCGGAGGTAGATTATGAATATTATCTGGCAGTATCTTGATAAGCGTGGTGCGGCTATCAACGCACTCAAAGACTACAATAGCATGGCGTACATCATCGAGCATACTGATGAGGAAATCGCCAACATCCACGATGACATGACCAGTATCGGCAGTCCTGCATTTTCCGATATGCCGTCCGGCAGTTTCAATCCCCAGTCCGGTGAAATCCGTTTGACTGCCGCCATTGATGAGATCGATGTACTTCGTGAGCGTTACCGTCAGGCCAAGGAATACATGGAGTGGTTTCAGCCTGCATGGGATACACTTTCCGAGGATGAGCGTTATGTACTGGAGCAGTTCTATTGGCATGATGAACAGGACATCTACGCAATCTGCGAGCACTTCGATATTGAACGTTCTTCTGCGTACAACAAGAAGAATCGTGCTGTCAATCATCTGACCCTGCTTCTTTACGGTAAGGCATGAGTAATATCGTGGATGACAAATGCAGACAGGTGTGCTATAATAATATCATGGAAAACTGAAAAAGCACTGTGAGTAAAATCGTGGATGACTTTTTCGGAAATATGTGATAGAATATATAATAGCAGAAAAAACAACAAGCCTTTGTGGGAGAAATCCTGCAAGGGCTTTTTTCATACCTTGTGGAGGTGAATCATGCCCCGTAAATCCAAACGACCGTGCAGTCATCCTGGCTGTCCGAACCTTACAGCCAGCAGATACTGTGACCAGCATAAGCCCTTGCACCCCGACCGACCATCCGCCGCAAAACGTGGATACGGCAGTAAGTGGCAGAGAGTGAGCAAGGCATACCTCCGCAAGAATCCAATGTGTGTGAAGTGCATGGCTGACGGCAGGTTCGTAACGGCGACAGTCGTTGACCATATCATTCCCCATCGTGGGGATAGTGTCTTGATGTGGAGTGAAACAAACTGGCAGGCGTTATGTAAGCGATGTCATGACCGCAAGACCGGCAATGAGGATAGCAGACCGGAATATCACTATTGACTTTCAAGAAGTGAAGTGCTGCGCCCCCGGGGTGTTGATTTTTCTACGGAATATCGAGGAAAAGACCGGCGCCCCCTCTCACGAACAAAAATCGAATTTCAAAGGGGGTATTGCCCCCCGACAACATAAAAATTGCAAAACATACCGAAAATACGAAACTTTCCCGACTTCACAGTCGGGATTTTTTATGCTCATTTGTAGCCAAAATGTTTGAATTTGTTTGAATTACTGGAGGTCGGCTGAGCTTGAGGCAGGATGCTGTCTGAAGGCAAAGTTGTGCCGACATTGGATGAAAGGAGGCTGATGACGTTGTGGCAAAGGACGGTACAAACCGTGGCGGTGCAAGACCGGGTGCAGGACGACCACGAAAGGCTCTTGCAGAGAAACTAGCCGAAGGAAAAACTGCGGAAGTAATGATGCAGCCTGCGGATATTGAGTCGGTAGACACTCCGCCTGTGAGAGAGTTTATGCAGGAATTACAGCGTGACGGCACAAAGCTGCTCGCCGATGAGGTGTACACCGAAACATACCAATGGCTGAAGGAACGCTCCTGTGAGAAGATTGTCAGCCGACAGCTTGTAGAGCAGTATGCCATGAGCATTTCCCGTTGGATACACTGTGAGCAGATTGTCACTAAGTACGGCTACATTTCCAAACATCCGACAACTAATGCGGCAATTGCGTCACCCTATGTTGCGATGTCGCAGAACTACATGAAACAGGCAAATCAAATCTGGAATCAGATTTTTCAGATTGTGAGGGAGAATTGCAGTGTGGAGTTCCAAGGAAATCCGCAGGATGACATGATGGAGAAACTGCTCCGAAGCAGGAAATAAGGGAGGTCACTATGAAATCAACCACAGATGTAACTTTCTGGCGTGAACTGAAAGCCAACAGACCGATGCTCACAAAACAGCAATATCGCACAATTAAAGGACAGGCTGTCAAGGGCAATGTCATGGCGGCGAGAAAAGGTTTGCAGAGAATTCAGCAAAGGAGGCAGCACCGATGAAAACAACCACAGACTTTCAGCTTGTAGATATTACAAAGCTTATCCCATATGTAAATAACGCCCGAACCCACAGTAAGGAGCAGATCACAAAGCTGCGTTCCTCGCTCCGTGAGTTCGGGTTTATTAATCCTGTCATCATTGACAAGGAATTTAATGTTATCGCTGGTCATGGCAGAATTGCCGCTGCAAAGGAAGAGGGCTACTCCGAAGTACCGTGTGTATTTGTGGAGCATCTGACGGAGACACAGAAAAAAGCCTACATCCTTGCCGACAACCGTATGGCACTGGATGCAGGCTGGGATGAAGAAATGCTCGCCGTGGAGATGGAAGAACTCCAGAACCTCGGCTTTGACCTTGGACTAACAGGTTTTGATGAAAAAGAACTTGCGGATCTTTTTGATACAAACAATAGTGACGATGTCAAGGATGACGACTTTGACCTGACTGCTGCACTGGAAAAGGCAGCATTTGTGCAGCGTGGAGATGTGTGGACGGTCGGCAGGCACAGACTTATGTGCGGTGATGCGACTTCTCCCGAAGATGTATCTATTCTCATGGGTGATACAAAAGCAAATCTCATTCTGACAGACCCGCCGTATAACGTAGCATTCAAATCCGGCAGCGGACTCACCATTCAGAACGACAGTATGAAGAATGATGATTTCTACAACTTCCTGCTGTCAGCATTTCAGTGCATGGCGGCACATCTTGAAAAAGGTGGTTCTGCTTATGTGTTCCATGCAGATACGGAGGGACTGAACTTCCGCCGTGCTTTCGTGGATGCAGGATTTCATCTTGCAGGATGCTGTATCTGGGTGAAGGACAGTCTTGTCCTTGGACGCTCCGATTATCAGTGGCAGCATGAGCCTGTGCTGTACGGCTTCATGCAGAACGGCAAGCATAAGTGGTATTCCGACCGCAAGCAGACGACCATCTGGAACTTCGATAAGCCGAAACGCAATGCGAATCACCCAACTTCAAAGCCGTTGGATTTGCTTGCCTATCCTATCGGCAACTCAACGCAGGAGAATGCCGTAGTCATCGACACCTTCGGCGGCAGCGGTTCGACGCTCATGGCGTGTGAGCAGATGAACAGAATCTGCTACATGATGGAACTTGATGAAAAGTATGCGTCTGTCATTCTCCGTCGTTATGTGGAGGATACAGGCAATGCGGATGGTGTGTTTGTGATTCGTGCTGGTGAGAGAATTCCGTACTCCCAACTTGTAAAGGAAGTGGAAATGCCCGATGAATAAAACACTTACACTTGGAAGTTTATTTGACGGCAGCGGAACATTCCCGATGGCGGGAATTCTGTCCGGCATTACACCCGTATGGGCATCAGAAATTGAGCCGTTCCCGATAGCTGTCACCCAAAAACGACTGCCGTTTATGAAGCACTACGGCGATATTTCTAAGCTGAACGGTGCGGATTTATCGCCCGTGGATATTATCACCTTTGGCAGTCCTTGTCAGGACATGAGCGTTGCAGGCAAAAGAGTCGGTCTTGAGGGTTCACGGTCAAGTCTCTTTCATGAGGCAATCAGAAT
>JAFSBM010000138.1 GCA_017437285.1 Ruminococcus sp.
ATGTCTCTTTAAATGGTTACAATCCGGTTACAAGACTCGCAACTTGAAAAAGGGGATTTTTTCATGCGTAGGGTCTGATGAGGATGCTGGTGAGGTTGAAGTTGAAAGTTCCAATCTGCACATTCAATGGTCGAAGGATTACAAAAGAGCCTGCAAGCTGTATTATAAAAAAGATGCAACGGATGACGAAAAGAAAGAAGCTGTGGAATTGCTGCACTCCGAAGCAGAGAAAGGAAACGTACTTGCCATTCATGATCTTGGAAAAGTGTATGCGGATGACAAAGAAAAGTCCGATGCATATTACAAGCAGGCACTTGATGGTTTTCTTGAACTTGAACCAATGTCGCAGAAACTGCAGCCGTATCTGCAATACCGTATCGGTAAGATGTACTGCTACGGTATGGGTACTAAACAGAACTACGCAGAATCATTCGGATGGTTTCTGAAATCCGCAATTGCAGGAAACAAGTTTGCACAGTTCAGTCTGGCAAATCAGTATTACTATGGAAACGGATTTTATAAGGATAAGCAACAAGCTCTGCATTGGTATATGAAAGCGGCAGAACAGGGATTGCCCTATGCAGCGTATGCCGTTGCACAAATGTATGCAAATGGTGAAGCTGTCTTGCAAGATGAAGCTGCGGCACAGCAATACTATGCACAAGCATTGGCAGGCTTTCTGAAACTTGAAAAAAGTGATCGTGCAGATGATAACCTACTGTATAAGCTCGGCAGAATGTATCGCTATGGGCTTGGAACAGATGAGGATATTCCGAAAGCCTTGGAATACTTCTCACGTTCAGCTAAGCAAGGGAATATAAATGCCCAGCGCATGATTGCCATTGAGCAGCTAACTGGTGAACAGATTCCTTGTGATGTTAATAAAGCTGTAGAAACACTCAAGGAGCTTGCAGAAAACGGTGATGCAATGTCTGCATATAGGCTTGGTAAGTTGTATCTCTTTGGTGAAGACGGCATTGAACGCGATGTACCACAAGCAATACAATGGCTCACCAAGTCTGCTGAGGATGGTAACGAGTATGCACAGCAGCTTCTTGATAACATGGAGCAGAGAGAAAATGCTGCATTCGCATCAACTATCTTCGGACTGTTTGTTAGCTTAAGTCATGCGATTGAGGATGACTATAACAAGAGTCACAAGAAACTGCAGTCCAAGGTTGACAGCAAGATTCAACGTATGATTCGAAAGCATAAGCAGGAGCTTGGTATCCGTGATGAGCATGAAATGACAATGCAATAAAATCGGCTCAGTAATGAGCCATACATAGTTGCTTGATTCTTTCAGCAAATTGTCTGATAATTCCGACATCAAATTCTTTACAAACCGCTGGAAATATGGTATAATATCCTTAAATAACTGTCGGGGGTGACCGTGTGAAATCTGAAAACTGTCAGAAGATTAAATTGCTGAAACTGCTTGAACTGCTTCGTCAGGAAACGGACGAGCAGCATCCGATGACCACCAATGAAATATGCAAGCGGCTCAATGCGATGAATATTTCCTGTGACCGCAGAACACTTGCAACCGATGTGCAGACGCTTAACGAGCAAGGCTACAAAGTGCAGTCATGTCAGGTCAGCAAGGCTAAGGGATATTATATTGCTGACCGCAGTTTCAACATTCCTGAATTGAAAGTGTTAATAGACGCAGTGGAAGCTTCTCACCTGTTGACAGAGAGCAAAACACAGGAACTGATTGAGAAGATTGCTGCACTTGCAGGCAGTAATCAGGCAGAGGTGCTGACAAGCAACATTGTCCGTTTCAATACCGTCAAGCCGACCAATGAGTGTATCTACTATACCATTCAGATACTGGAAGAAGCCATCCGTGAAAAGAAGAAAGTGACAATCCACTATTTCCATCTGAATGAGCGACGGGAAAAGGTATATCGTTCAGAAAACGGCATTCACACTGTAGAGCCAATTGCCCTGGTATACAACAATGACAGATACTACCTCACCTGCTACAATCCGACTGCTGACAGGAATTATAATTACAGACTTGACCGCATTGAGAAAGTAGAACTTCTGGACGAACCGATCAGCAGCAGAGCAAAGATCCGTAGCCGAAGTGTTGCCAAGTATAATGCACAGGTGTTCAAGATGTATGGCGGTGAAACTGTCAAGGTGACGCTTGTGTTCGATGCACGGATGATTGATTACATATACGAAAAGTTTGGAATGGATACTAAAATCCGTCCATGCAAGGATGATAGCTTCACTGCAAATGTAGAGGTGCAGCTCAGCCCGACATTCTGGGGATGGTTGTTTCAGTTTACAGGACAGATGAAAATTACTGCACCGGAGTGGGTGTGCGATGAATATATGGGGATGTTAAGGAAAGCGATTAATATTGAATGAAGGAAATTGATTTGTACCGCAAGGAGGCACTACCATGACCGTCGATACAAAAGAACTCGTCACAACCATAGCCTATCTCATCGGCGTGAGAAAGCACATCATCGAGCAGTGC
>JAFSBM010000139.1 GCA_017437285.1 Ruminococcus sp.
AGTATAGGGCGGTGATTTTTTGATTGTTTGGCATTCGTTACCTTCCTTTCCGTCCTTGCGGACTATGCCAAACCGATTGTGCTACCAACAAGGATACCACAACCGATCCGACAAGTCCAGTCTTTTACGAAACTTTTTGCATTTCCTGTTCCATAAGGTATCTGAGCTTATCCTCAGCGGTTTCCTTTGCATGTGCATCAAACACATCATGCACATAATAGATCGTGCCTTCGATTTTCACATAATGTGCGTTCTCCTTGTGTTCTCGTTTCTGAAATTCATAAGCCTTAAGATTCGTTTTCTTCAATCGGCATCACACTCCTTTTTCTGATTCCTGTTTGATTCGTGTGATTCATTTTGATCCCTCCTTCATCGATTTTTAAATGGGTATTATCCCATGTGCATCCCCAACGCTTCCTTGCGTCGGATTTCCTCAGCCAGCACCTTGCTGTCGCTGTGCTGTTCGATGTCCTCATCCTCTGTCAGCTCATCAATTATCGCAGCCACATCTGCAATGCCAGCGATAACAAGAGCAGCACCGTCTGTGAAATCACAATCGCTCTGAGCATTTTCAATTGCGTTCTGTGCTTCCATTCTTCGAATGATTTCAGCTTGGAGCAGTATTCCTCGCTCAGTTTCCCAGCCTGTAACGACAGCTTCTCCGACTGGCTGATTAAGCTCGTCAGAGAGTTTGTTGTCTGTTCCGCCGTGGATTTCTGAATCCTCCTGCATTCGTTTTCCACCTGATCGAACAGCACTTTCTGATTCTGCAAGTGCATTTCGATTCCGTGCCTGGTCATCAGCTCGCCCTGCGACTTCAGCAGTTCCTCCTGCACCTCGCAGGATCTTTTCAGCAGACTGATCACCGCCGTCCAGTTTCGGTTGTCCACCGCCACCATGGGCATGGTTTCTTCCGCCGCATTCAGGTTGGATTTGTTGCGTTCCATCAAGGCATTCACGTCTAATCTTGAACTCATACTCCATCATCTCCTTTGAAAACTTTTCTCCGTGTAGCTTTGCACAGCGGCACTTTCTTCCGTTTGGGCAAGTATAAGTGATATATTTCCGTGAGTCCTCCCACCTCACGCCATAGCCCAACTGCTTCATCATAAACACAAATTGTTTCTTGGATTTTGCTTGCTTCATGACTTCCGTGACCGCATTCATCAGCTGAAACTTCCAGCTCTCGCCACGCACTGCCGAGCGGTATTCACGATCGGAGAACACATCTTTTTTCTTCTGCGGTTGCTTGTCCAGCACCGCCACGCCGTACCTCATGCAGATTTCATCGGACAAATCCATCAACTCCTGCACGGTATTTCCATTCGAGTGATACTTCTTCCCATCCTCAAAGCTGACGGAGTTGAACACGATGTGCGAATGAATATGCTCACGGTCGATGTGCGTTGCCACCACGCACTCATATTTCCCGAACGCTTTCTCCGCGAGCTCCACTGCAATCCGATGGGCAAGCTCCGGCGAAGTGTCATCACCTTTCGGGAAGCTCTGCACCAGATGATAGTACATCCGACCGCTGTTCTTGTGATAGGTGTTCTTGGTTGCAAGCATTTCAGCATAGGCAGTCGGTGCGGAACAGTTGAGAGCCGTTACATACTGCTTGTCCTCGGACTTCGTTTTCTCTGTCCTTGTAACGTAGGCAAGGACATTTTTCATACCTCCGGCGGTCTGTGTTTTGCTGTTGATGAAATGGATAATCGGCATCGCTACATCCCTCCAATCCAATGGCTGCACACCCGTTCGCCTCATACAGCATCCTGTCTCGGCTCAGGGCGTCACCTCTTTCGCAATCTCACACAGGGCTGCCGTTGCACGTTCGTGTTGTTCAATCAGCCGATCAAGATTTACAGCATTCAGCCGTCCCATGTTACCAAGCATTGCAATCTGATTGAGGTTTCGACCGATGGACTTCTGTTCTTTCAGTACATCCGCAAGTCCGTCTGCGGTGACGATTTTCTTGCCGAGTGCCGACCGTAACACGAAATCACTCAGCGTCAATCCATGCTGACGAGCCTTGTTGTAAATCCGCTGACGCTCGTCCTCAGTGCAGCGGATTGTGATGGTTACGTTGCGTTTTCTCATGGCATCACTCTCCTTTACTTTCAATTTATAGTTACTTTCAACGTGCCGACACGCTGACCATGTGTCCGCAGGAACTATGCGGAGGCACAATTGGGAGCGGCGGCTCGCCGTGGGGTTCGGGGTACGCCCCGACCAGCTGCGTTCGGTGGGCCGCTATGCGGACTGCCGAATGCGATGCTGGCTCTCAAAAGAGAACCCTCCCGAAGTCGCACATCCCTCTATCTGATTCGCAAATTTCAACTGCGGGCATAATGCGCCCACAAATGCCCCACGTTCGCCTGTGTGGCGTTCTGTGTTGATTCTCGATAAACTGTCCCACGGTAATCCCAAGGACACAAATCGCTTACAAAACGCTGACAGGCATTGCGGTCGTTTCGATAAAGTTACCGTCACCCATTTCAAAGTTACTGTCACCCGAAGCTGTTCTACCGTCACCCATTTCAGAGTTACTGTCACCCGTTTCGTTACTACCACCGCACTGAAACAACGCAGATTCGACATTCTCAGAATTCCGGGTGCCGGTAGACTCTATGACCTCCACCCATAGAATTCTACCGGCACTACTGTCACCCGAGGCAATATATTCAAGTTCCAGTATACGACAGCCATGACTTCTTCGAAAGTTGAACAGCACACCATACCGCTGTAGTTCTTCTGTATGCTGAATCAGATCACGGCTCAATCGGTTCGGGTAATACTTCCGATTGAATTTCTGGTACAGCAAGTCGCACAGCGTTGTCGCTGAACCAATAAATGACTGCTGTTCCATCATGAAATCATGAATGGCAAAAGAGAAAATGTCGGGCGGTGTCGGTGCGATTTCATCACAGGGAGTCCAGCGGTGATCATGAAACAGAACCCTGTACTCCTGATTTTCAATGTCACGACCGACACAGTACAGCGTCGCTTCACGACTTCCTCGCTTTGATTCCAGCAGAACCATACTTCCATCAACACAACCGCTGATGCCTGTACTGCCCGAAATCATGTTAAACGGATCAGAATCATAACACTTGCGAGTGTGATGCACAAGCAGAATTGTGATTGCAAGCTTGTCTGCAAGACTTTTCAGAACAGATAATTCTTTGTAGTCTGCACCGTAACCACAATCCTTTTCGTTACGTACCATCTGTAAGGTGTCAATCACTACCAGTTTCAAATCGGAATGTTCGGACTTGAATTTTTCAATCTGCGATTCCAATCCATTGCCAAGTGATTCAGCCATGATTGCAAAGTAAAGATTCTCTGTTGGTTCATCTGTGAGTTCATACAGACGATTCTGAATGCGATTGTAACTATCTTCAAGGCAAAGATAGAGTGCAGTGTCGATGTGCGTTTGGTGCTTCAGCACATCTTCACCTTTTGCAACCGAAAGACAGATGTCTAGAGCTAACCACGACTTACCTACCTTCGGTGCACCTGCGAGAATATACAAGCCCTGTGTAAGCAAACCGTCAACGCAGTATTCAAGCGGTTTGTATGCAGTACTCATGATTTCTTCGCAGGATTTGGTTTCGAGTTTTTTCATGTTATCACATCCTTTCTCATAAACCCTCTCGCACGATCATCTCCCCGAACTTCGAACATCAATCGCATCACAGCACAGAATTCACCTCCGCTTGCTGCTGTTCCGGTTCGGGCGATTCACCAAGCGTCCGACAGCATATCTGACTCATAAAGCGTCTGATGCAGAACACTTCCTGCACGTTCCCATTGCCTGCGACGGTTTTATCACGCTCGGACTGTGGCTGAACGTAAGTATCCATTTCTGACTTTCATCGCCGACTGCGCTTGCTAAGCACAGGTCTGAGATTATCTTGTTCGCTCGCTCTTTGGAGGTCATGGCGGATTTCTCATGCGGCTGGTACGGCTCACCACCCCACCATCAGAAATAACGTACTTGGTGTATCGGTATTCAGTTGTCAAGATGCTGTTGTGTTCCTCTAATAATAGGGAACTGAGAGAAGTCTTTTCACCACCCTGTTTTAAAAATTCATCCTCTACTGTAAGAGCAGTAGAACAGCACTTCGAGAGGGATGTTTAAAAAAGTTCTTCTACTTATAGGAAACTGGGAGAGGCATTTTGTAGACCCTATCGTAAATTACCCCTCATCTATTAGCCGGGGAAAACAGGCATTTTACCAATGAATGAGAAAAGTTTGTATGATTGTACAAATCACACCTAATACTTTTGTGCGATTTTACATTATTTTTACTGTCTCCTACTTATAGGGAACTGTGAAGCAACTTTTGATACTCCTGATTGAATTTATCCCTCTACTTCTTTCTGGCAATCATTTTAAGATTTGTCAGGGATCTTTCTGAATGTTCTCTGAAACTTTGTCGACTTGCACAACTGAATCATTCTTCCGTTGTACAGTTTGCTGTTAAAACACTCTCTACTTATAGGGAACTGGGAGAGGCAATTTGAGAGGGGTGTTTCAAAAATTTCTTTAAAAGTTTGTATGGATGCACAATTTACTGCTTTTGAGCTGTACAGGTTGATGAATTATGTGGCTTAGTGAATTATCTCTCTAATCTTCTATAGGCAGAAAAATTACGAGTTCACAAAAGAAAGTTTTCCAAAACAGAGAATTTTGTAGCGCTGCCTAATTTTAGAAATCATTCTTTGTGAATACTGCCCCCACTTTTCTCTGGTAACTTTTTGAGAAAGTACAACTAAAAACACGGAAGTTTGTATGATTGCACAAGATGATAACCTATTTTCTTGTACATATTGCTAGCGATATCCCCCTCTACTATAAGGGCGTGGGAATCCACTTTTGAGACCCCTTTTTCAGTGAATTTGGATGATTGCACAAGCTGAGAGTGTATTTCTTGTACAGTTTGTCAGCGGCACACATCTCCTACCTGTAAAACAATTCAAAAGTGGTAAAATGGCTGTTTTTGTAAAAAAGAAATAAGAGTAACGCGTCAAACTTCAAAAGCCTGCCACGTTACTCTTTATAAATCAAAACTAAATTTCTCCTATAATTCGCATTATTCACACAAATTTACTTGTTCTATCACTGAAAACAGCATATAATGGTTATATAATGAAGGTGTTAAGCTCTTCTTGATAGAATTTTGATATTTGTATGCTATCATTATCGGGGGAACGGAGGTGCTAAGCGTTGCCGAGAATTTTAATTGTTGATGATGAAAAAGATGTTGTTGAGCTTCTTTGTAATTACTTTAATTTGTGCGGTTATGATGTGCTATCCGCTTATGATGGAAAGAAAGCACTTGAAAAAATAAGTCAGAAGCCCGATATAATACTTCTCGATGTTAATATGCCAAAATTGAGTGGACTTGAAGTGTGTAAGAAGATTCGTGAATTTATTTCTTGTCCGATTTTATTTTTAACGGCAAATGTTGATGACGTTGACAAAATAAACGGCTTTTCTGCGGGCGGGGACGACTATATTACAAAGCCCTTTTCGCTTGATGAATTGGGTGCCCGTGTTTCTGCTCACTTGCGCCGTGATATGAGGTTGCAGAAAAAATCCGATTTGAAATTCAATGACGATTTGGTTATAGACTATTCCTCAAAGGCTGTCTATTTCAAGGAGCAACCGATTTCTTTTTCCAAAACGGAATTTGATATTATAGAACTGCTTTCCACAAATGCGGGTATTGTTTTTGACAAAGAACGTATATATGAACGCTTATGGGGATATGACAGCGACGGCTACTCTATGACGGTGGTTGAACATATCCGTAAAATTCGGGCTAAATTTACAGAAGCAGGCTGTAAATCATACATTGCAACAGTATGGGGGTGTGGGTACAAATGGGAAAACTAAAGAAAGTTATTTCAAGAATACCGCTAATGCCCTCACTGATATTTGTTATGTCATTTTTTATCATATTAGCGGTAATTCTTTCAAAAACAACAATGAGCTTCGCAAGTGAAAAAATACAACTCATTGAGGCAAAATATATTTCGGTTGAACAGAAAACCGAGGAAGTGGGCGAATCTGAATATCGTGTTACGCATTATATAGGTCGTCTTCCATTTTCCGAGGAAGATAAACAAGCGTATGATTTCTACACAATGATCTATGAGTATTCCTCTTTTTTCTGGTGTATTATCAGTATTACGATCGGTGCCATTATCTTTTATTTCGGTAAATTGAAAAAGCCGATAAAGCTTTTAATAAATGCTTCCGAAAATATTTCCGATGATAACCTTGACTTCGTTGTAGATTACAGCGGAAATGACGAGCTTGGACAGCTTTGTTCTTCTTTTGAAAAAATGCGGTTGTCGCTTGTGGATAATAACCGAACGATGTGGAGAATGATTGAGGAAAGACGAAAACTCAACAAGGCTTTTTCTCACGAACTCCGAACACCGCTTACTGTTATGAGAGGAAACGTCGAGCTTCTTGAAAAGGTCTATATGAGATCAGATGTTTCGGAGGATAAAAAGGCGGCAATATTGAGTACCGTATCAAAGAACATAGAACGTATTGAAAGCTATGTTTACAGTATGGGTACGATGAGCAAATTGGAAGATCAACCGATACAAATTAAGTGTACCCGTACAAACGATTTTTCAAATCAATTAGAAAAAACATTGGAAATGCTCTGTCAAGAAAGCGGTATTGAATCTCACTTTGAAATCGCGGCAGAATCCGAGAACATAAATGTTGACGCAAATATAATTATGCAAGTATTTGAAAATATCGTTTCAAATGCCGTTCGCTACGCCGTAAAGACAATAGATGTATCTTGTCACATATCCGCAGATCACTTAGTTATATCTGTATCGGACGATGGGGCAGGTTTTTCGGAAGAATAACTGAAAACAGCGACTGCACCTTAC
>JAFSBM010000140.1 GCA_017437285.1 Ruminococcus sp.
TAAACGATACCGTTACATATACAGCGGTATTTAAGGAAAACAAGGAGACAAACGAGCCTATGATTGACATAGACAAAACAAATGACAACAAGGATACCTCTGCAGAAAAGAAAGCAAAGACCGCAGGTATAGTAGCAGGTTCAGTCGCTGGTGCGGCAGCACTTGGCGCAGGCGGCTACGCTATTTACAGACTTATCCGTAAAAAGAGAAAGGGATATTAATATGAAAAAGATAGTTTTATTTCTCTCTCTCGGACTTGTGTGCGTGCTTGCAATCCCCGCATTTGCTGCGGATTACACGGTAGCACCACCCACACAGGCACTGTTCGGCACACCCACATCAGTAAATGTTGTAACGGTCGGTAATAATATTAATCGAACAGCGGTTGATATAAGTAAGAACAGTGCCCTTATCCCTCCCGCTTTCGGAAGTCATACAAGCAACCTCAGAGGAAGCGGCGAACCACTTACTCCCAATCTTGCATCCTACTACACCGAAACACCGCAGGCACCCGTATCGGTTAGCGGTATTACAGAACAGCCTATGGTGACGGTTACAAGTACAGTTCCGAATTCATCCGTAACAAACGGTAATGGCGTGACTATTATCCCGGGTAACATTGACACGGATATTTACGAGGACTATTACACCTACGATGCATTCACGGAGGTTGACGATGATATGTACTACACAGGTGGATATATCGCAAAGTTGTCTATTCCTGACATTGACCTTTCTGTAAAGGTTTATGAGGGTACGACAAATTCGGTACTTTCCAAAGGTGTAGGACACTTCAAGGAAACTTCCATCTGGGACGGTAATGTGTGCCTTGCTTCTCACAACAGAGGCACAGGAGCATATTTCTCGGATATTCACGAGCTTGACCTTGGTGCAACAATAAAGCTCACAACAAAGCTTGGCACACGAAAGTATGAGGTATACAGCATTGAGAAAATCTCAGTTGATGATACCTCAGACCTTCAGAACACAAGCGACAATATTATAACTCTTATCACCTGCGTCAAGAACCAGTCGGACTATTACAGATGGTGCGTAAAGGCTGAACAGGTAGATTAAGAAACAATCAGCGTCAAACACAATTTTAACCAAACTAAAGGAGAAATCAAAATGAGGAAGTACACATATTTCTTGTTAGGGTTACTCTGCGGTGCGGTATTTTTCAGCGGAACGGCAGTAATGGCAAATTCCGGCGTTCTTGCACAGATAACATCACAAATATTTTTCTTAAACGGAGAACAAACGGAGCTTTTTGCATATAACATAAACGGCAATAACTACGTGAAGCTTCGTGATGCAGCCGCCTTGTTTGGCGCTGATATCGAATATATTGAGGAAACAAACAGCGTGCATATGGAGATTCCAAAGAAAGAGGAAGTCCCCGAAGATACACCTGTTGTAACCCCCGACATATTCATTGACGGCACATCGTCTTCAAAAGAGGATTTTTCGGCAAATGCAAATCAAAGCATATTCGGTGACATCTACACAAAGGAAGCATACAACACCATGCGGCAGACGGTTGCAGATACAAAGTCTATAATAGACGGCAACAATGCTGACGGATATAACCCCACATACAGCTATGCTCACTATGTAGATACCGAGTTCACTTTCACAACTCCCGGCAAGACCGATACTGCAATGAAATCGGTAGCAAATGTTCTTTCGGGATATTACACCTACAGCTTCGGTGCAGAACCCACTGTAAAGAACCTGTATGAATACCCCGGTTACCGAATCTTAAAGGTACAGGTCAATCCAAAGTATGAAAGTGCGAATACGGCAACGGATGAGTTTATCGGAAGCATAGAAACTCTTTCCGAAAAGGAAAAGGTTAAGGCAATAGCAACATACATCGCCGACCGCATAGTTTACAAGGATGAAAATGTTGCAGGAATAAATGATGTTTTCACATCATCCACACCAGTCAACGGTATATGCGGAACTTATGCAAATGCTTTTATCTATCTCTGTCAGAGAGCCGATATTCCCTGCGTAACCATCAAGGATGCAACACACGCTTGGAATGAAATCTTCATTGACGGCAGATGGCAGATAATCGACGTAAGCTATTATGATGTAGCACGAACCGATGAATCACTCTTTACTACTAACTATCCAAGAATCGACACAACGAAAGACAAAACGGAATTTGCCAAAGAACTGCTCGTACCCGGAAATACAGCAGACTAACCTAATATCAACTTTAAGCAGACTGAAGAAAACGGTCTGCTTTTTGTATTTTAAGAACAGGAGGACATAAAAATGTCTACAGCAAAACACAAAAGCTCACGAGTTATAGCTTTTCTGCTTGCAATAATCACCCTATTATCAGTTATCCCCATTATGCCGGTCAGTGCTGAAACACTCAGCGACGGCAAATCAACCTTTGTTACAATCAAACTTAATGAAACCCACTATATTCTCGAAACCGTAGGCGGCACAAAGCTTCAGGGACAGTCGTGGACGTATACAAGTGATACAGGCGTAACAGGTCCCGCATATTGCGTAAACTGGGGACTTGCGATTCCTGCGGCAAACCGTGAGCTTGCCGTATCAGGCAAATATGCATCATCACCCAAAACAATGGGTGCTTTTGCAGGCGGTTATCCGCAGCGTTCTCTTGAAGATTTTATCAGCATAAATAAGGGAGACTACCCTATACTTGCTGACCTTACAAGAGAAGAATATGTTGCAGCAACACAGGCTGCTGTATGGGCAACGCTCGGTCAGTTAAAAGTCGAAGGAACTATTTATGATAACGGAAGAGACGTTCTCAAGGTTCCTACCGATGATCCGTCAGCTATGCGTGCATATCAGGCACTTATGGTTATTCTCTACAATGCGTCATTCTGGACAAAGCCTCTTAATGCAGGTATGCACATAAGACTTGGCAGAACAGAAGCAGGAAATGTGCTTGATATTGAAGATCCGAATGGTCTTATGGGTGCTGAACAGAATGGTTTGTACGGTATTGAAAAAGAGACCATTAACGGTACAGAATACTATACACGCACTTTCGTTGCTTCTTCCGCAACCTCTACATACAAGAACAAAAACAGCTATACTATTGATATGTACCTTGAGGGTGCGCCTTCAGGCACAATTCTGACGGGACTTGATAACAATCAGCTTGTTTCTTATGATGAGGGCGGTAAAAAGTATTGGGTTATCCCCACTCCACAAAACGAACTTACCAATATGAATGAAAACGGAATGGAATACGCAGGAGATTTCAAGGTGTGTATTCCCGTGAAAAATGCTCCCGAAAAAGGTAGCATAACTTTCCACGCCTCCGCAATCATTACACAGTTCAACATTTACTTTGCCAACAACAGTGTAGCTCGTGAACAGAGCTTCATCATTGCCGATCCTATGTATGCTCCTATGGAATGTACGGGCAGAATGAGCTGGGAAAAGGTTACTTCTCCTTACGGCAGACTTGTTGTAAACAAGGTTAACGGAATGGGTGCTCCTCTTGCCGGTGCCATTTTCAGACTTACAGGCTCGGACGGAAGTACCTATACGGGAACAAGCGATGCAACGGGACAGGTTGTATGGGAATACTTAAATCCCGATATAAGCTACGTTCTTTCAGAAACTCAGGCACCTGCAGGTTATCTTCTTGTTGATGATATGACGGTAAATATCCTTGCAGGCACAACTACCACCATCAGCGTAAAGAACTCCAGCGAGAGAACACTCCGCATCCGTAAAATCGACACTCAAAACGGTAATCCCCTTATCGGTGCTACCTTCCGTGTTGAACAGGTTGACGGAACCTTCAAGACCGATGTAACAACGGGACACAGCGGATATATCGAATTTGAAGGCAGTGAGCTTCCTTTTGGCTCTTATAAGATTTATGAGATAAATGCTCCCGAGGGCTATGAGAAAAGCACAGAAGTTCAGACTGTGGAATGGAACGGTGCTGAAGACATTACTCTTGTATTCGAGAACGTCAGAACACCTTCCTTTACCCTTATCAAGAAGGATAAGGATACAAATATTCCTCTTGAAGATGTATCCTTTGACGTATTCAAGGACGGAAAGCGTATTACTACCGTAACGACAAACTTCGCAGGCTATGCTTATGTTTCGGGACTCACCGAGGGATATTATGAAGTACAGGAAAAGGCAGCTCCCGAAGGATATATCCTTGATACCGAAAAACACGGTATTCACATCAACCCTTACGATCCCGCAACCGAGGATGATCCTATTCTCGTACTTACAAACTCAAAGAAGCCCACTCTCATAATTGAGAAGCTTGACACACAGACTTTAAAGCCCATAAAGAACACAAGATTTGCAGTATATAAGGACACAAAGCTTATCGGCAACTACACAACCGATGCAAACGGACTTGTGGAGCTTACAGACCTTGAGCCCGGCACATACACCGTTAAAGAAACAAGAACAGCAAGCGGATATGTGCTTCAGGATGCACCGCAGTCAATAGAGCTTGAACCCGGCAAAACTGCAACCCTCACATTCTTCAACCCCACAAAGCCCGGTATGACTATCATGAAAATTGATGCCGCTACAGGCGAAGAGCTTGCAGGTGCATACATTCAGGTCAAAGGCGTTAATACCGACTATCTCCAAGAATTTATAACCGACAGAAACGGCGAAATCACCCTTGATGAACTCGAACCCGGTGTGTATGAGGTAACAGAAACCGAAGCTCCCGAAGGATATATCAAGAGTGATGAAGTCAGAACCTTTGAAGCAAAGGCAGACGGCAATATTCAGCTTGTATTCAAGAACTATAAGAAGCCGAGCCTTACTGTTACAAAGGTTGATTCAGAAAACGGTGATACCCTTTACGGTGCAACCTTCCGCATTGCAAAGGTTGGCGACAGCACAAGATACTATGACAAGACTACAGGCAGAGACGGTAAAATCACGCTTAAAAATCTTGATGCAGGTATTTATACCGTTCAGGAAATCACAGCCCCCGACGGTTATCAGTTCAATGATACCCATTACTTTGTAGAACTCTTTGAAGGTAAGGACTCATCTCTTGTTGTTGAGAACACAGTAAAACCCAGCCTTAAGATAATCAAGGCAGACAGCAAGACAATGACAGCACTTGAAGGTGCAGTGTTTGAAGTCTACCGTGATGCAACTCTTATCGGCACATATACCACCGACGAGGACGGCGAAATTGTTCTTCGCAACCTCAAGACAGGTACCTACTTCGTTAAGGAGATTGCGGCAGACAACGGCTACATCGTTGACGATACTCCCCAGCAGATAGAGATTTACGAGGACAGCGGCGACACAGCAGAGCTTGTCTTCCTCAACGACCAGAAGCCCTATATCCGCATTATGAAGATCGACAGCAATATCTTCATTCCTCTTTCTGATGCGGTGTTCGAGATTACAAAGACTGACGGAAGCTACACAAAGGAATTCACCACAGACGAAAACGGCGAAATCAACCTTGAAAAGCTTGAACCCGGAAGTTATGTAGTTCGAGAGACAAAGGCACCCGATGGCTACGTTGCAGACGATAACCAGCGTATCGTTGACATTCACGGAAACGATTATGCTACATTCGTATTCACCAATACTATCAAGCCTACATTAAAGGTGTCAAAGATTGACGCTGACACAGGCGCTTTTCTTCCCGGTGCGGTTATAAGAATCGTAAACCTTTTGGGCAGCGAGGTGCTTGAAAAGACCACTGACAAGAACGGTGAAATCTTCCTTACGGGACTTACCGAGGGTGTCTACACAGTACAGGAGATAAAAGCCCCCGAAGGTTATCTTCTCAACAGTGATATTCATTATATAACGGCTGTCGCAGGTGAAAGCAATGAGCTTGTTATTGAAAACCACCGCAAGCCAAGCCTTACCATCAAGAAATACGACAGCCTTACAGGTGAGTTTATGGCAGGTACTTCCTTTGAAGTGTACCTCGATACCACGCTCATCGGCACATATACAACAAACGAGAACGGTATCATTGAACTGTTTGATCTTAAAACAGGAACATATACAGTCAAGGAGATTGCTACAGACGATGACCATATCGTAAACTCCACACCTCAGTCCATTGAGGTTAAGGAAGACGGCCTTGACACAGCAGTTCTCGTGTTCCTTAACGACCAGAAGCCGTATATGAGACTTGTGAAGCTTGACTCACAGACAATGAAGCCTCTTGTAAACGCTACATTCAAGTTTACCGAGGTTGGCGGCACCTTTGAAAAGGAATACACCACAGACCAGAACGGCGAGATAAAGCTTGACAGACTTGACGAAGGTACATATACAGTTACCGAAACAAAAGCACCTGAAGGATACCTCATTGACAATGCAGAACGTACAGTCGAGGTTGAAGGCAACGAATATGCAACCTTTGTATTCACCAATACCAAGAAACCGTCCATCAGAGTTATTAAGTACGATAAGTACAACGATAAATATCTGTCGGGCGCTACTTTCAGAATTGCAAAGATCGAAGACGGAAGTAACTATCTTGACAGAATTACGGATATCGACGGTAATATCGTAATTGACAATCTCGATCCCGGTGTTTACTCGGTTAAGGAAATTAAAGCACCTACAAACTATGTCCTTAATGAAACGGAATACCACGTAGAGCTTTTCGCAGGTAAGGAATCTCAGGTAGTTGTTCTCAACGAAGAAAAGCCAAGTCTTAAGATCGTAAAGACCGATGCCGAAACGGGTAAACCAATCGCAGGTGTAGGCTTCCTTGTTCGCCTTGCAGACGGCAGTACCGAAAACACGGTAGTTACAGACCAAAACGGCGAAGCACTTCTTTCTCACCTTAACCCCGGTATTTACGAGGTTATAGAAAAGAGCGTACCCAATGACTATTTGCTTGATTCCGAACCTAAGCTTGTAACTCTTGTTCCTAACAGAACATCGGTTGTAAGATTTGAAAATTATCAGAAGCCGTCACTTACTGTAAACAAGATTGACAGCATCACAAAGGATCCTCTTAAAAATGCGAAGTTCAGCGTAGTTTACGCAAGCAATAACACCTTTACAGGTGAACTAAACCATCTCGGCACATTTACCACCGATGAGAACGGACGGTTTAAGATGTACAATCTTAATGACGGCTGGTATAAGATAACTGAAACTGCTGCTCCCGATGGATATGTACTTTCAAACGAAACACAGGAAATCTACATCAAGGGCGGCGAAGATAAGGAAATCACCTTTGAGAACGTTCCGCTTTCGGGACTTGTAATTAAAAAGGTTGACGCCGACACAGGAAAGGTTCTTCAGGGGGCAAAATTCCAAGTAAGATACCTTTCGGGAACAAGCGGCAGCGGCGGTACTGTTATCGGAGAGTATACAACTTCTGCAAACGGTACAATCGTAATCACAAGACTTGAGGCAGGTACATATGTAATCGAGGAAACAAAGGCTCCCGACGGTTACATAATAAGCGATGCTCCCGAAACTGTGTATATCACAGGCAAAGAACAGGATGTAATCACTGTCACAGTTGAAAACGAAAAGGACGGCGGACTTATCATCCGTAAGCTTGACAGTATCACAAAACAGCCACTTGCAGGTGCAGAGTTTACAGTCACCACATCTGACGGAAAATTTATTCCCACAGAAAACGGTGCAGTATCTTCTAACGGCATCTACACAACAGATGAGCTGGGACAGATACACATTACGAACATCGAAGCAGGCACAACGGTAGTTGTTACCGAAACAAAAGCTCCCGATGGATATGTAATTGACACTGTTTCAAAGACTGTTAAGATTGATGCAGACGATACCCAGACTCTTACATTCTACAACAAGCCAAGCAGCGGACTTATCATTACAAAGCTTGATAAGGAGACAAAAGAGCCTCTTTACGGAGCAGTATTTGAAATCACTGACAGCACAGGTGCAGTTGTAGGAACATCAAACGGCAGATATACAACCGACATTTACGGAAATATCAAGGTAAACGGACTTACTCCCGGAACTTATGTTATTACTGAGGTTGAAGCTCCTGCAGGTTATGCTATCAGCGGTGAGCCTCAGACAATAAATGTGGTATCTGGTAAGATTCATAACCTCACATTCTACAACTCTCCCGAAGGCGGGCTTATCATCACAAAGCTTGACAAAGCTACAGGTGAGCCGCTTTACGGTGCTGTGTTTAAGGTTACAAACAGCGAAGGAACTGTTGTAGGTAATGCAAACGGCAGATATACCACAAACAGAAACGGTATTATCCACCTTACAGGTCTTGTTCCCGATACCTATGTTGTAACCGAAGTTACTGCTCCCGACGGATATACACTTGACGGTGCACCTCAGACAGTAAAGGTTAAGTCTGGCGAAACACACGAGCTTACATTCCTTAATGAAGCTCTCGGCGGTATCAGAATCACTAAACTTGACGAAGAAACAAAACAGCCTATCAAGGGCGTTAAGTTTGAAGTCGAGTATATGAACGGCAGACGCATCGGTACATATACCACAAATGCAAGCGGTGTTATCAATATTGATGATCTTCCTAACGGCTGGTACACAGTTGTTGAAACAAAGGCTGCTGACGATTACATTCTTGATGCAGAACCTCACGATGTTGAAGTAACAGACGGAGAAATCACAAGAGTAATCATTACAAACCGTAAGAATTCCTCCTTCCTCATTCATAAGGTGGATTCCACAACGGGTAAAGGCATAAGCGGTGTAACCTTCCTCATTTCCGACCGCTACGGCAGACCTCTTGCACAGTACGTTTCAGATCAGAACGGATATGTATATACCGACAACAACGAATTTGAAGACGGTAAGTATTACATCCGTGAGATTGCAGTTCCCAATGGCTATGTGCTTGATAACGAGGTTAAGACATTCTACGTTGAATACGGTCATACCTCATCTATTACTTGGTACAACACACCCATTCAGGCACAGATTCAGGTGGTAAAGAAATCAGCAGATGATAACCCCATCAACGGACTTCCTGCAGGCTCACTTCTTGAAGGTGCTGTATTTGAAATCTACGACAAAGCAGGAAATATCGTTGATACCATTAAGACAGACAAGAACGGCAGAGCTGCATCAAAGCCTCTTCCTCTCGGTCTTTATACAATGCGTGAAACGGTAGCTCCCACTTACTACACACCGAATGAAACTCTTATGACAGCACACCTTGAGTTTAACGGTCAGATAATGACATTCGAGGTGCTTAATAAGTCGGTATCAGTCGGTGTTTCCGTAACCAAATACGGCTACAACGAAGTAATGCCAAATAACCCCATCGTTTACAGCTTCAAGAATATTGCAAACACTTCAAGCGTATCTCTTGACAGCTTCTACTTCCGTGATACACTTCCTTCGGCTATTCGTGCCGAAAAGATAGTGACAGGCACATTCAATCAGAACCTATCCTACAAGATAGTGTATCTCACAAACCTTTCTAACGGCGAATACCGTACCATCAATGACAATCTTTCCACAAGCAAGAACTATGTAATTGATGTATCAAACATCGCTCTCGGTCTTGCGGATAATGAGTACATCACAGAAATCATGTATGTATTCGGAAGTGTCAGAGCAGGCTTTGCACAGGTTGAAACTCCTTACCTTTATGCACGCTCAGTCAAGGGACTTGCAAACGGTTCCAGCTTTGTAAATACTGCGGATGTAGGCGGTGTATACAACGGTCAGTGGATAACCACAATCTCACGTTTCGTTACAAAGGTTTACAGTTATACCTATATCGAAATGCCGAAAACCGGCTATTAAACTCCATTTCCCGTGGGCTGTCGCAAAAGGCAGCCCACAACCATTTTAAGAAAGGATGCGATGCTTTATATGAAAAACAAAATTATGAAGTTCTGTTGTCAGACGCTACCGTTCATTGTGGCACTTGTACCGCTGTTTGCAATAAA
>JAFSBM010000141.1 GCA_017437285.1 Ruminococcus sp.
AAAAGGGTGATTTATCACCAGAGAGGAACACCTACGGGGCAAAAGGGAGGGAAAAAGAAAACTGGCACAAAAGTCAGCATTTCCCTCCCTTTTTCCCCTACGGTTTTCCTCTCTGGGCTCTCCTTTCCCTTTCCCCTTTTTTCCACCCTTTGCTGACTTTTGACGAGGGGGGATTTGAATAAGAAAAAGGTAAGTCTTTTCATTCGTGTCAATTAGTCTTTTCAAATGATTTTCATTTAAGTCCTCTACCATTCGCTTTTAGAAAGTTCTTTTTTATTTAGTCGTTACTGATATTATTTTGTAGGGACACAGCGTGCTGTGTCCGCAGTTTAACGCAATATAGCCGAATTTGTGTAGGGGCGGATATTATCCGCCCGCAAATTCGGAACGAAATTCAGATAGCTTGATATTCTCGGACGGCGGAGTTTATTTCTGCCGTTCTTTTTTAGAGATGCCCTATTGTTATATATAGCTAATAGACGACAGTTTATTTGGTCATTTTGTGCTTTTTTTCCAAAAGCACTTGAAATATTATTCGTACTGTGATATAATAAAGTGTAAGATACTTTACGGTGAATTATGTACGTAGGTAATTACACGGAACAGCCTAAAAATGGATTGTCCGAAAAAATTTTATGGAATGAGGTTTTGAATAATGCCTGCTAATATTGTAGTTGGAACACAGTGGGGAGATGAGGGAAAGGGAAAGATTATTGACATCATTTCCTCCCGTGCAGATGTTGTTGTTCGTTCACAGGGCGGTAACAACGCAGGTCACACAGTTGTAAATAACGGAGAAGTATATAAGCTTCACCTTATCCCTTCGGGTATACTTTATAAAGATACTCTTTGTCTTATCGGTGCAGGAGTTGTACTCGACCCCAAGGATTTCATCGGCGAACTTGACGGTCTTGAGGCAAGAGGAATTTCCACAGCTTCACTTAAAATTGACCCCAGAGCTCACGTTGTAATGCCTTGGCATATCACTCTTGACGGCCTTTCAGAAGCTTTCAGAGGCGGTAAGGACATCGGTACAACAAAGAGAGGTATCGGACCTACATATATGGACAAGTACGAGAGATGCGGTATCAGAGTATATGACCTTGTACACCCTGAGATGCTTGCAGAGAAAATTCAGGCAACAGGTAAGCTTAAGAACAAAATCATTACAGATGTTTACGGCGGCGAAGCTTTCGACCTTGACGCTGTAACTGCTGAGTATATCGAGTACGGCAAAAGACTTGCTCCTTACGTTGAGGACGTTTCAGTTCTCACATTTGAGGCTGATAAGGCAGGAAAGACAATTATGTTTGAGGGGGCACAGGCTACACTTCTCGATATTGATTTTGGTACATACCCTTATGTTACATCTTCACACCCACTTTCAGCAGGTGTGTGCGTAGGTACAGGCGTAGGCCCTAAGATGATTACAAATATCATCGGTGTTGCCAAGGCTTACACAACAAGAGTCGGCAAAGGACCTTTCCCAACGGAGCTTGATGATGAAATCGGCGATCAGATAAGAACAGTCGGCGGCGAATTTGGTACAACTACAGGCAGACCAAGACGTACAGGCTGGTTCGACGCAGTTATTGTTCGTCATTCCGTAAGAGTTAACGGACTTGACAGCCTTGCTATCAACAAGCTTGATACATTGGCAAATATCGACACATTAAAGATGTGTGTCGCATATCAGAAACCTGACGGCACAGTTACAGAGCATTTCCCTGCTACACTTGAAGATTTAGAGGGCTGCACACCTATTTACGAGGAATTCCCCGGATTTACCGAGGATATTTCAGCTTGCAAGAGCTTTGACGAGCTTCCCGAAAACTGCAAGAAGTATATAGCACGTCTTGAAGAACTCGTTGGCTGCAAGGTAAGTATGGTTGGTATAGGCCCCGATAGAACACAGATTCTTGAGAGATAATCGGGGAGTTTCCATAACACCCTGATCGGACAGGAGTGATTTATATGAAATTTACAAAGAGATTGGCAACTACTTTTATGGCTGCAGCTGTTATGACGGCGGCTGTACCGGCTTATTCCTCTGCAATTGAGGTTAGTACTGATTTATCATTCGAAAACACTGTTGCGGCAAGTGCAAGCAAAAACTGCCGTGATGTGGAAGAAGCGGCTGTTTACGTAAGAGAATGTCTGAGGGAAAGAAAACCGTATTTTGTCTTTTCTCTGCCTGTAAGTTTCGATTATAAAAAAGACTTCTCAGAAGTAATGCTTAAAGCAGTTGAGGAAACATATAATTCCGATGAGGGCGACTATATCATTTATGATGTGAATAAGGTAAACTGTGCAGGAGATTGTGACGGTAAATATTACTATTACAAACTGACAGTAAATTATTTTACCAATACGGAGCAGGAAAAATATGTCAGCGAGAGAGTAGATGAAATTATAGATTCTCTTGACATTGAAAAGCTGGACGATTATGGTAAAATATCCGCAATATATGAGTATATAATCAATAATGTGGAATACGATTACAGTGAGGAGGACGTCAGAAAGGAGAAACGTTCCGCATATGGTGCTTTGTATAACGGGCAAGCTGTATGTCAGGGATTTTCACTCCTTTTCTACCGCCTTGCAAAAGAGGCAGGATTGCATTGCCGTATTATTTCAGGTATGGATAACCAAGGAGGCCATGCGTGGAATATCATTTCGATAGACGGTTTGTATTACCTCTGTGACTCTACATGGGATATTAACAGCGATGAAATCTCTGATTGTAAATATTTTATGAAGGGTACCGAGGATTTTGATTCATGGGATATGGAAAGAAAACATATAGCTTCGGGCGAAGATGAGGATAAATTCATACTTCCTGACTATACATCGGACGAATTTCTTGAAGAATACCCGATTTCCGAATATGCTTTTGACATCAATAACAAAAAAGCAGGCTATGTTCTCGGTGACGTAGATGCTGACGGTGCGATTAATTCTGTCGATGCTTCAAAGATACTTGAAGCTTATACAAATCTGTCGGTACTGGGAATAAGCCGTATGAGTGCCGCACAGGAACTTGCAGCTGATGTTAATGAAGATGATGTAATTGACGCTTCCGACGCTTCTGCTGTTCTTGCATATTACAGCTTTATTTCTACAGGCGGGGACGATTCCCTTGAAGATTTTATTAAGAAGGTGAACTAATGAACGACGAAAATATTTACGGCGGTGCTGCCCCTGTGCTGGATGATATTGAATATACAGCACCTACGGAGAAAAAGGGCGGCCCTACAGGTGTTTCAGCCCCTGTGCTTGATGATATGGACGCATATGTGCCTCCTACAGCACAGAAAAAAGGTGCTCCTACAGGCGTTTCAGCACCTGTTCTCGATGACGATTCAGTACCATATACAGCTGAAAAGCGTGAAGTGAAAATTATGACCGATGAGGAACTTATCGCTACATTTTCACCTGAACAGCTTGAAACATTCAATAGATTTCCTGAGGCAAACCGTGGGAAGGTTCTTGAACAGCTCCGAAAGCAGCTTGGAGTTGAAGCACCTCCAATGGAAATTAAAGCACCTGTTCTTGACGATAACGATTACACTCCTCCCGTAAAGGAAACAGCAAAAGAGCCTGTTCAGCCGACGGAGGAAATCAAAGCACCCGTTCTTGATGAAGCTCCTGAACCCCCTGCATATAAGCCAAAATATGTTGACGAGGACCTTGAACGTGCAAAACGTGAGGCAAGAACAAAGGCTGTAGCAGGAGAGCTTTCTTCAAGTCAGGGCAATTCAAAGGAAAATCTCAAAAATATGATTGACCTTAAAAAGGAAATGCGAAAAGAACTGGCGAGAAAAGGCTTCAAGCTATGTTTTGTAATTGCAGCTCTTGGCGTAGTTGCAGGTATTGCTTTCTATCTCCTTTACAGCGGTTCTCTCGGACTTACATATAAGGACGGACTGGGCGGATTTGCTGCAAAGCTGAAAGACGGTTCACTTTATATTGCAGCAGCTATGATTGTATCGGGACTCACTCTTGCAACAGGTGTGGGCTTCCTGAAAGGTCTTGCTAACGTGATATATCTGATTTCGGGAGTTTTGCAGATATTCCCCGGAATAGTTATGATACCTCAGCACAATGGTTCACTTCCGCTTACAATTGCACTTTATGTAGTATCTCTCGGCTTAACAGCGGTCACATTCTTTATGATGACAGGTTCAGAGGCTGTGGGTGCATATTTCGACAGAGATGGCGATAGGTCTGACAGATATTCTGCCACCAACGGAAATGATTTCAGCAGAAATAATTATACATAAAGAGGAAAAATATCTAAGTTTTACATATTGTTAATAACTTTCACAAAATGTACATAAAATTCCCTTGACAAACTGTGCGGAATATAGTATAATATACTTACGGCGATAATGTTAAGCACAATTCACTAAGGTGAAGTGCTGAACATTTAAAAAGGGGTTTGCCGTCCACAAATTATTTTTTACATGAAACAGGAGGATTAAAAAAATGGGAGTATTCAGCAGATTAAGTGATATTCTTAAGTCAAACATCAATGACCTTCTCGATAAGGCAGAAGATCCGGAGAAAATGGTCAAGCAGATCATTATTGATATGCAGAAGGAGCTTACAACAGCTACTCAGAACCTTGGAAAGGCTAAGGCAAGTGAGCGTCTTGCTCAGAAAAAAATGGACGATGCTGTAAAGGTTGCTGCAAGCTGGGAGTCTAAGGCTAAGGCTGCTCTTTCACAGGGCAATCAGGATCTTGCAAAGCAGGCACTTGCTAAGAAGGTAAGAGCTGACGAGGAAGTTGCTACATACACAGAGATGTATGAGTCAATTTCAACTCAGACTGATGCTATCGAGGATCAGGTTGAGGTTCTCAAGGCTAAGCTTGACGAGGCTAAGTCCAGACAGGCTATGCTTATCGCTCGTTCACAGATGGCAGATACAAAGAAGGCTCTTGCTAAGTCACAGGGCGGCTTCGACGGTGCATCTGCTCTCGAAAAGTTTGACCGTATGGAAGAAAAGATTCAGCGTAAGGAGGCTGAGGCTGACGCATTCGCAGAAATCGGCGGCGGCGGTGATGCAGACCTTATAGAGTCCTTCGACCAGATTGAAAAGGACGCTAAGGTTGACGCAGAGCTTGCAAGACTTATGGCTGAGATGAATGGCGGAACAGCCGAGTAAAATATGGCTAATAAAAATCAGGATATGAGTCCTAACAGAGTTCTCAATATGTTTTTACCAATTGTCGGAGCAGTATTTATTGCAGTAATCTCTATACTGTACATTCTGTACAAGAGCTGGAGCAACAAGATATACTTCGAGAAGTGGAAGGACTACGAGGACTGCGGCGTATAAGCCGAAAAATAAGTATTAAAAGTCACTTTTGATGTTAATGTCAAAAGTGACTTTATATTACATCATTACGTTTTTGGTATATCAATACTACAAACAATATTTGATATATGGAGAAATAATAAAATGAAGGAATATAAAGTTGTTTATTTAAATAAGGATTTTAAATTTTCTCGTGATAAAGATGCGAAACAGGTTGAAGATGCTATAAACGAATATGTTGCTGAAGGCTGGACACTTCAGCAGGTTGTGGCACCTGATGATGATTTACATTCATTAGTTGGCATTTTTTACAGAGAAAAATAAGCTAAATTAAACTCAATTCTGTACAGGAGTTGAAGTGACAAGATACACCTCGAAAAGTGTAAGAATTACGAGGACTGCGGCGTGTAAGCCGAAAAATATGAATATAACGGCTTCTGACGTTTGTTGGGAGCCGTTTTTTTGGAGGAATTATGAATAATATTGCAATTGCAAAGGAAACGATTAAGATAACTAAGAAAAGAAAATATGCGGTAAATGGAGAGGAAATCGCCCTTCCCGATGTGGATTTTTCAGCGGTGGAGGTTATTTCTCCCGATTACGGAGCAGAGCTTCTCGGTGAGGATATATCGGGAAATTTCGGGGAGATGTGCCGAATTACCGTGACAAATGAGGATTCCTTTCAGGCGGCAGGCAGGTATGAAAACCCCTTTGTTATGAATTTCGCCAATGCCCATAATGCAGGGGGCGGCTTTTTGCATGGGGCAAATGCACAGGAGGAGGCATTGTGCCGATGCAGTACCCTGTATGCCTCTATAACGGCGAAAAAGGCAGGGGAGATGTACCGCTACAATAATACCCATTTAAGCAGCGTAGACTCCGATTATATGCTGTATTCGCCGTCTGTATGTGTATTCCGTGACAAGAAATGCAATCTGATTAAGGAGCATTTTATGGCGGCTGTGGTGACTATTGCTGCCCCTAACCGCAATGGCGGGGCGATGTTTACAGGCGAAAAAAAGCTTGCGGAAACTATGATGCGTCGAATCAGAATTATGCTCCGTGTAGCTGTGAAGAATGGGCATAGAAATCTTGTCCTTGGAGCGTGGGGATGCGGAGCATTCCGCAATAATCCCCGAAATGTAGCGGAATATTTCAGGTCAATCCTCATTGACGAGGGCTACGGCAAGTGCTTTGACGAGGTATGCTTTGCGGTATACGGCAAGGAGGACGGACGGAATATAACGGAATTCAGAAATGCGTTTAAATAAAACTGACTCCCACAGAAATCTGTGGGAGTTCTGCATATAGAACAAGTTGTTATTTCAATGCGGACTGCCCAAGGCAGCCCCTGCGAAATATATCAGCTGCTTATATAGCTAAAGGCTATAGGCTAACAGCTAATGGCTTTTATACAAAAATGGGCAGCAGAAATTAATCTGCCGCCCATAAAATTACGCATTACGAATTACGCATTACGAATTATCTCATACCGCCCTTGGTGTAGAAATTCTCCTGAATGATAAGAGCGCAGCCGCCGAGGAAGTTATTCTTTCCGTCAAGGCTTGAAAGCACAACTCTGTCAGCGATTTCCTCACTTACAAGGTGAATCATCTCACGCTTAACGTAGTCAAACTGCTTCTCGTTGAGCTTGTAGTTGTGGAGAACGATTTTCTTTGCAAAGTGGCTGATAGCGATATTATTTACGAGAACTGTAAACTTAGCAATAATATCATCAACCACGTTCTTTACAGACTCCTCGCCACGCATAAGAGCCATAAATACGTTATCCATATTAATCTTGTTCTTATCGCCCTCAGTGAGGTCCCAGAGAACAGGTGTGTTGTCCTTGGAGTACACTTCCCAGATAGCTGAAAGCATAGCATTGCGTGAAAGTTCGCCCTTTACAGAGCCGTTAGGATAGCCCTCGTAAGGTCTGCCGTTGGGGCATACGATAAATCTTTCAATCATAGATGTGTAGGAAATATAGTCGCTTGAAAGCTCGTTCTTGTTAACGATAGCAAGGTTAACCTGATTTCCGTTGTGGATAAATGCAGTATTTGTCTGATAACCGCCATTTGTTCTGTAATCGTTGCTTGCAAGAGCCATAAGTCCGACAGCGTTTCCGCAGCAGATGTCAACGTCAAGTCCGCTGGAAAGCTTGTCTATAAAGCTGGAGAAATCGAGAACGCCGTCCTTGTAGAAAATTTTCAGCTTGCCCCACATAGAGGGAACAACGCCTACACCAAGTCCGAGAATCTTGTCCTTTGTGAGGGCGGAATTCTCAATCATTGTATTGCAAGCCTTGATGATATAGCTGATAATATCCTTGCTTGTTGTTCTCTCGTCAATAACCATGCTGGACTTGTCGAGAACCTCTGAATTAAGGTTTGTAAGACCAACTGTAACTTCCTTTTCGTCAACAGTTGCACCAAGTGCAAAGCGGCTGTTTACGTTGATGTCGATGAGAATTTTTCTTCTGCCCTTCTGAAGCTTCTCAGCGTTGATTGGTGCCTCACCGATTTCTGTGAGTACACCTTCCTCAATCATCTCGTTTGTGATGATTGTAACAGCTGCACGTGTGATTTCAAGAACGCTTGCCACGTCAACTCTTGAAATAGGGCCGTATTCTCTGATAATTCTGAGAATTTGCATTCTGTTTCTTCTCTTAAGGTCAAGTTTGCTGATTCCTCTTTTTTCCATTTTTAAAACTCCGTTTCTGATATGTAATTACCCAAAATGATTCAGTACGGATATGGGCTGTTTCCGTACTTGTGTTTCCCAAAGCGAAAATTAACGATAATGCCGACAGCTGATATAAGGGTTATCGGCTGTCATTTGTTTTTCTGTTACAACCTGCATCAAGTGCCGGATTTTCGGCAGATTGCGGCATTAGTTTATTTTGCTGAGGGAAAATCTAAAGCCAACAATTTAAGCTCACCTGCTTTTTGAAAATACGTATGTCCTTGCGAATTGGCGGAAGATTATTCCTTTGCCCATTGCTTATATAATATATTTTCAAGCATTACATAAAGTGCTGCCTTTAGTTTTTTAATTTCGAATTCCCACTTCGTTGTTTTACAAATATATTATAGCACGAATAGAATAAAATTAAAAGTCTTTTTTGTTAATTTATATTAAAATCAGCGTTATTGACAAATGAGGCACTTGTTTTTTGTTAAAATTTACGTGCTTTTTATAAAAATCAGGTGATTTTTTAGGGTGAAAATGTACCCTAAGTAAAATTTATGGAAAGTATATTTATTTGTATATAGGCGGAACTAAGGCTTGATTAAATGTCTGAAAAAACCTTATATAGGCATAATCTGGAATTACAAGTCTTATTTTGGAAAGCGTTGATTAAAATTTGCCGAAATCTTCAAAAATTACTTGTGGTATAAGAGAATCTAAAGAACACAAAATGTATATATTTTAAATAAAATCGACAAAATTGTAAAAATAGTCAAAAAACAAAGGCATCGGAACTTAACCGATGCCTTTAATATTACTCAAATTTAATTGAATTTTCAATAAAATCAAAGTTGTCAGGGCTGTACTGATGACAATATTTCCAACCCTCGCCTTTAAGTTTAACTACGCATATCCAACCCTGTGCTTCGTCTTTCATTCCGTCTTTTTTGTAGGTAAACTTCACTTCAAGACGGTATGCCTTTTTAGCTTCGGCATTGTAGCTGTTCTTGTAGTATCTTTCGATTTTGTCAAAGTTACTGCCGCTAATTTTTTCTTTTGCAAGAATATCCACCTTTAAACGCTTAATTCCCGCACCGTCCATTGCGGATTCAACGGATTTATCGTGGTTTTTGATGAATTCCTCCCATGTAAGTCCCTGTTCCTTGGCTTTCACACTCAACTCAGCTTGTGCGTTTTCTGTGTAGATTGAGTCGATGATTAACTCCGACTTACTCTGACGGATTCCTTTTGTCAGATTCTTGACGGGAGATTTGTATGCTCCGGCAGCGGACATAATTAAGATAACAAGTGCAATAATAATTATAAGTGCAATTGCACCGACTATGTACTTGAACGCACCGCCACGCTTTATTGGAGCGTCTTCATCGGGAGTTGTCTTCTTTATAAACTTTTCAGCGTTCTTTTCGTTGTCCTGAAATTCAGCACAGGTGCATTTATTATCTTCGCCCAGTTCTTTACCACAGTATTTACAAAATGCCATATTGATAACCTCTCTTGAAATATTTTTTTCACCACAAAGAATAACATTTTCTATTCCCTATATAATAAGGTAGGGAAGTTTAATATTACTTCCTCATAATTAAATTTTACCACATTATTGATTTGAAGTCAATAGGGGAGGGGAGTATATTGACTTTGGGATTATGAACTTTTCGTAAACACTATAAGAACAAAGTGAAAATTGGATAGATTAAGAAAAAATACAAATTTACAAAATAGTAAAACGCAATTAATATTGAGAAAATAAACGACTGAATCGGGTAATATTCGTGTTAAATAATACTATTTGTAAATCGAATATTTGTGCAAAATGTATATAAATGCTTCAAAACTTTGTATTATTTGTAGATTATAGACTCAAATTATTGACTTTCTATGTTACTTGTAGTATAATTAGAAAAACGGATAAAATTGACACGTTAATTGTTAAATGAGATGGAGTAAACGAAATGACAGACAAAGAAATAAAAAAATTAAAACGAGCCGACCTACTTGAAATTCTCTATTACCTCCAAAAGGAAATAGAGGAGCTTACAAAAGAAAATGAGTCGCTGAAAAAAATCATGGAAAATCAACAGCTTAGTCTTTCGGAAAATGAACTGAAAAAAATTACCAAAGCTGTTAAGTCAGCAACAAGAGATGCTGTGAGAGAAATGATGCAGAAAAACGACTCGGACGAAGAAAATAACAACACAACAAATAATACCAATGAAAAGGGCAAACATAATAATGGAAAAGGAAAAAATAACAAAACCTGAAATTCCTACGGCAAATCAGTTTTATGCTGAATTAAAAAGAGTACGGTATAAGAAGAATTTCAGAAAGACAATAATTGCTACCGTTAATTCGCTTATCGTTGTAGCAGCTATCTCAGTTCTGATTTCTCTCTTGTTCCTCCCTGTTCTGAGAGTTACGGGAACAAGTATGACACCTACACTTTACAATGATGAGCTTGTTATTTGTAATAAGCGAAGCAATTACAAGCAAGGTGATATGATTGCTTTCTACTTCAATAACAAGATTCTTCTTAAAAGAGTAATTGGTCTTCCCGGTGATTGGGTAGACATTACAGAGGACGGAACGGTCTACGTCAATGGCACGGCTCTTGATGAACCTTACATTGATGAAAAAGCCCTCGGTGAATGTGATATTGATTTACCATATCAGGTTCCCGAAAGCAGAATATTTGTAATGGGT
>JAFSBM010000142.1 GCA_017437285.1 Ruminococcus sp.
ATAGGACACATTCTGCCGTAGTGGCTGTAGTGAACGTCACGAACCTCAAATCCTGCACGATCTCTTGAAAGACCGCCGGGACCGAGGGCTGAAAGTCTTCTCTTATGAGTAAGTTCAGCAAGAGGGTTATTCTGATCCATGAACTGTGAAAGCGGTGAGGAGCAGAAGAATTCCTTCATAGCTGAGGAGATAGGTCTGATATTGATAAGAGTCTGTGGTGTAAGGGAGTTTACATCCTGTGTCTGGATGTTCATTCTCTCACGGATACCACGCTCCATACGTGCGTAACCGATACGGAACTGATTCTGGAGAAGTTCGCCAACGGAACGGATACGACGGTTTCCGAGGTGGTCGATATCATCTACTGTACCAACGCCCTCGCAGAGGTTGAGGAAGTAGCTGATAGTAGCGTAAATATCGTCGAGGATAATGTGCTTTGGAACAAGCTCATCAGCCTTTTTCTTTACATTTTCCTCAATTTCGTCAGCGTCGGAGGAAGTTTCAAGGATTTCTTTCAGCACCTTGAAAGAAACAAGCTCATTGATGCCGTACTTTTCAGCGTCAAAGTCAACATAGCCCTTGATGTCAACCATGCCGTTACCGATAATCTTGGCAACACGCTCAACAAGACGAATCTGAGTTTCGCCTCTGTCGTTGGTGTAGTACTCCTTAGCCTCAACTGTTACGAAAGCATGGTCTACACCTGCCTGCTCAATTTCACGAGCCTTGTCGTAGATAACAGTTTCGCCTGCTTCTGCCATAATCTCGCCTGTAAGGGGATTAACAACAGGCTCAGCAAGAGTGTGACCTGCAAGACGTGAAGCAATACCGAGCTTCTTGTTGTACTTGTATCTACCGAAACGGCAGAGGTCATATCTCTTAGCGTCAAAGAACAAGTTGTTCAGGTGAGTTACCGCACTTTCAACCGTGGGAGGCTCGCCCGGACGAAGCTTCTTGTAAACATCTATAAGACCGTCGGAGGTATTCTTTGTCTGGTCTTTCTGGAGAATTGTCTGTTTAAGACGCTCATCAGCACCGAAAAGCTCATAGATTTCCTCATCTGAGCCTACGCCGAGAGCACGGATAAATGTAGTAAGGGGAATTTTTCTGTTCTTGTCGATACGGACATAAACTACATCGTTTGAGTCCATTTCGTATTCAAGCCATGCACCTCTGTTAGGGATAACAGTTGCACTGAAAAGATCCTTACCTGTCTTATCCTTTTCGAATGCGTAATATACACCGGGAGAACGTACAAGCTGTGATACGATTACACGCTCAGCACCGTTGATTACGAAGGTACCGCTGTCTGTCATAAGCGGGAAATCGCCCATATAGATTTCACTTTCGCTTACTGCACCTGTTTCCTTGTTGCAGAGAGTAGCAGTTGCAAACATTTTAACCTGATATGTTGCACCTCTTGACTTACATTCTGCAAGGCTGTATTTCGGGACATCATCAAAGCGGTAGTCCTTGAAGTTAAGTACGAGATTACCGTTATAGTCGGTAATCGCCGTCATATCACGGAAAACCTCCTTGAGTCCTTCTTCTCTGAACCACTTGTAAGAGTCCTTCTGAACCTCGATAAGGTTAGGCATTTCGAGAGGCTCGGTAATTTTACCGAAGCTCATTCTGACATTTTTTCCCAGCTGCTTAGGTGTTACATTCACCATAGGCGGAACCTCCTTATTTGTTTTTCGTATTGACTTTCAGGTATCCTCCGAAAAAATTTTCGGAAAACTATTGACAAAGGCATATCCCTTATGCTATAATAAATAGCTAAGGATAGGGGATACCATTCACATACTGATACATTATACTATTTTATCACATTCCCCTTTCTTTGTCAAGGGATTTTCCCCGATTTTTCAAAACATTGGCTGTTTCGTCGGATTTGCTTTGCATTATCCGACTTTTTTTGTGCGTTTATGCTTTAGAGGTTAGAGGTTAGAAATTAGAAATTAGAAATATTGCTTCACCAATTAAACCTTGTCAAAAAGACGAAGGCAGAAAGGAAATTTATCAAGGAAGAAAAACGCAGGAATGCTACCGCATTTCAAGCTTTTCTGACGCAGAGAAATTTTCTTTATGCCGAGTATTTGACGGCAAGGTTTAGTTGGTGGAGCAATAGTATCAGCATACAAAAAACGGACGGTGGAAATAAATCTACCGTCCATAAAAAATTCCGAATTTGCCGTTCTTTTCTAACCTCTAACTTCTAACTGCTAACCTCTAACCGCTAACAGGAGCTTTTCCCCGTTTTTGTGGAAAATCAAGTCCTTTTCTTCATCTGAAAGGGGCAGTTCAGCAATCATTTTCACTTCTTTCAGCGGATTATCCCACGGTGCATCACTGGCAAAAAGAATTTTATCTGCTCCGTGTGCCGAAATTATGCGGAAAAGCTGCTCTATTGAAATGTAATCCGCAACTGCTGCCGTATCAAAATAGATATTGCCGAATTTTCCTGCAAGGCAGTCCTCAACCTCGTCAAACTGCCTCATACCGCCCATATGAGCCGCAACAACCGTCATTTCGGGGAATTTTTCAGCTATCTTTGCAAAGCTTTTCGGCGGTGCAAGAATTTCTCCCTTGCCGATAGGGTCCCAGCCTGCATGAAATACCACAAACAGCCCCAACTCAGCACATTTGCGGTATATCGGGAAAAGCCGTTCCTCATCAGGGCGGAAGAACTGGTATTCGGGGTGGAGTTTCACGCCGCACAAGCCGAGGGATTTGATACGTTCAAGCTCCTCCACGGCATTTTCAGCGTCAGGGTGAATTGTTCCGCAGGAGTAAATTCCGCTGCCCATAGATTCAGCCGCCCAGTTGTTGATAGTCGTCTGCTGTGAGGGCTTTGTGGCAATTGGCAGAAGCAGGGATTTGCTCACTCCCTTTTCCTGCATAAGCAAACGGAGTCCCGAAATTGTACCGTCAGTATAAGCTTTCATATGCTCCGTTTCTTTATTATTCTTCGTTGTATTCAAAAGAGATGCCATTGCTCTTTCGGCTATGGCATCAGCAAAAGCATGGGTATGAAAATCAAAAAGCATAGTTTTACTCCATTACATGTTCCATTGCACAATGGATTATTTCCTGTACGTGGTCATCACAGAGAGAGTAGAAAATAGTCTTTCCGCTTCTTCTTGCCTTGACTAAACGAGCCTGCTTGAGTACCCGCAATTGATGTGATACAGCCGATTGAGTCATATTTATCAGTCGTGCGATATCGCAAACGCACATCTCACTCTCACCCAGCACAAAGATAATTCTGATACGTGTAGGGTCACCGAAAACTTTCAGCAGCTCCGCCGCATCATACAGAATATTTTCATCGGGCATAGCCTTTGCAACCTTTTCCACAATGTCCTCATGGACACCGCAGCCGCATAAAATCTCCTCCATAGCAGCCTCCTCATATAATATATTCAAAGTTACGGATTATACTAATCGTAATCGCAACCGCAGTAATACTGAAAATCAATCCCACTATGCAGGTAGCAACCGCCCATATATCATAGACTTTTTTCAGATTTTTACTGTATCTGACCTTGTATGTCTTTTCTGTGCTGTAAGCGGAAGAAAATCCCGATTCCTTGGGAAAAACACAGGGGTATTCCTCTCCGTCGATTTTATAAAAAGCAACCTTGAATTTTCCCTTTTTTGATGTGTCGATTTTAGTAAATTCTGCGGTTTTCTTTTTTGTAAAGATGAGATTTATGGTATGGAATACGAAAAACAGAAACATAAGGATTATAAGCAGCTCAATGATGCCTAAAAAGCCTAAAATCAGCACAAAATTGCTGACACCAAGTATTTTGCATATGACCACAATTACCACGAGGGCAACGAAAACTTCCATTATCTCAACTCCTTTCAAGGGTTA
This sequence comes from Ruminococcus sp., assembly GCA_017437285.1. GTDB lineage: Bacteria > Bacillota > Clostridia > Oscillospirales > Ruminococcaceae > Ruminococcus. The sequence goes on from JAFSBM010000142.1 coordinate 3,884, forward strand.
TTTTCATTATACCACAATTTTTTCTATAAGTCAAATACACAGCTTAAGGGCATCTCTAAAAAAATCCCATAGAAAAATCTACGGGATTGATAGTTTTACGCAGCAATCAGCACATAACATTCAACAGCAATTGCACCAATTAACAAAAATGCCGAACCAATCACCAGAGCAATTGCGGTAACGGAATCATTCTTTTTCATATAGGATTTTTGCGGATTTTCGGGCGAATATATAACCGTTACGCTGTCGCCCACTTTCAATTTTTCTCCTTGTGACAATGTGGAGGCGGTGAAAGTATATTCCTGATTATTTACACGATATCTGATTTTATAGCCGCTTCCCCTGCCATAGCCTATATCGAAAATTTCCCCTGCTGTAATGCAGCAATTTCTTTTAATTTGCACTATACGTACAAGCTCTTTCAAGGAAATGCCAAACATAACTCCCGTGAATGACGTAAAACAGGATAATACGGTAAAAATAGCAACATTATCCCTGAAAAACCGCATACCAATAAGGATAAAAACAGCAACAACCGCCGCTGAAATTAATAATCCCAACGAAATTTTTAACATAACTTTTCTTGTGCCTTTGAAGAATATTAAGGCAGCAATAACAGCCAAAATCAGCAATATCTGCAAAAATCCGCCTAATCCCATAGCCGCACCCCCATATTTAATGTATAAAAATTATACCAAATTGATGATATTTTGTCAATACATTATCTTGTAAAAAACCTCCCGAAAAATCGGGAGGCTGTGTTGTATTGTATTGTTTAAGCCGTAACGGACTTTGATTTCTTGAATTTTTCGGGCAGTTCAATAAACTTCGCCTGACAAAGTGCAAAGCCTACACCGCCTGCAAATATGGTTGCGGCAACCATTTCGAGAATTGCGTTAATGCTGATTGCACCGACAATATACGCAATAGCAGACTGTCCCTTCATATATGTTTCAACAAATCCCTGATCATTGCCAAAGAGAATTACAAGCGCACTCATAAAGAAAATTGTATTCATCAGAGCAGTTGCAAATCCTGTGATAAAGCAGGAAATCTTAGGATGAGTTGCCTTAGAAACAAATCTGAATACCCAGCCTGCACAGAATCCCTCGAGAACACGGGGAACAAAACGCTGTAAGAATGTGAGTACAGGGCTGATTTGAACAGTAAATACACCCATTCCGCTTACTCCTAAAATGCCGAAGCACTGGAGAAAACTGCACACGCCCCATACGGCTCCTATGACAGCACCGCCTATAGGTCCAAGAGCAATTGCAGCAATAGCTACGGGAATTACCGTCATTGATATTGAAAGAGGTCCGATTGGCAGGTTGAAGTAGGTAAGCACCACTACAAGAGCCGTCAGAAGTCCCAGCAATACCAATTGCTTAGTGTTGAAATTTTTGTTCATATTAAATTTTCCTCCTTGTTATTATTCTTCCGAAGAAGATACAATACAACAATGCTATAATAGCACATTTTTCGCCATATGTCAAGAGATACGGGAAAATTTTTTCATACAAACAGGAAAATTTTCCTTATATTCAAAAATATTATCAGTTCACAGAAAATTAATCTTCTGTTATCCGATTAATAACATTCTCTTTCTTAAAATATGTTAAAATAATATAATAGGATTATTGTGTATTCAGGGATATTAATATTAAAGGGAGGAGTTGATTTGATGAACAGCAATGAAACTACCAAAAATATCATTGATGTTATTGAAGAATTCGACTACTCAACTCAGAACGAAAAATATAACGAAAGCTTCCGTGATTGGAGAAAACGCAAAAATAACAGATATTCATTCAATTTCAAAAAAGACCAGCGTGAGCGTGTATATGTAGACGGCAGAGGATTTATTGAAAAATCCTGCAAAAATGCCGAAAAAAAGACGCTGGCAAATATCTTCCACACTCTCGGATATGCTTCACTTATATTGATTGTTTTTGAGGATGTAATTTCAAAACTTCTTATTTATTCGTTGGAACTGCTTGGAGTGAACATCCAGACAAGCTTTATGACAAGAACAATCAGCGGCGGCTGTACTGAGGTTGCTGCCGTAATTATTCTTATAAATACGCTGAAAATCATTCTGCCCGTCATCTATCTCCAAATAAAATTCAAAATGCCGAAAAAACTGGCTTATATGAGCAGTATGAATAACCCCGTTGCCCTTATCGGCTCTATTTCAGCCGCATTTATTCTCAGCGTTGTAATTTCGCTCCCCACGGCATTTTCCAGCGAAACCCGTGAGGTAATCTCCTTTTTCGACTCGGCAGCCACAGAGCTTTCAATCTGGGACCAGCAAGAATTTGTTCTCTACACATTCTTTGATATGTTGATTATTCCCATTATTTCCCAGTTTCTTTTCTGCGGTGCAGCTTTCACTGTTCTGCGGCAATTCGGCGATATTTTCGCAATATTCATTACTTCCCTTTCAGCGGCTGTGCTTACACAGGATTTGCGAAGTATGCCTGCGGTTTTCATTATAACTTTCATAGGCTGCTGCGGAATGTTAGCAAGCGGCTCAATATTCACTCCCATTGCGGTAAACATCATATTCAGAATGTATCAGACCACAATCGTACTTATTGAAACGGACTCCTCTGAGAATATGCCTATAATACGTAATTTATTTATGGCGGCAGTTGTTGTTGCAGGTGCGGTGGGACTGATTTATTTCCAACTGCACACTAAAAAACATCCCTTGAAACTGGCACGGTACAATGGTGAAATGTCCTTTTTTCAGCTGAATTATCAGGCTTTGAAGATATTCCCATTCTCAACCGTTGCAATGCTGTGTGTTCTTTGTGCAATTATGTGGGTGCTTGTGTAATGGATTATATGGAACGTGCTTTGGAGCTTGCTCAGGAGGCTTTCGACGAGGGGGAAGTCCCTGTGGGAGCAGTTGTTGTAAAGAAATCCACCGGGGAAATTATCGGAGAGGGAAGAAATCGCCGTGAATCGGACAAAAATGCCCTTGCCCACGCTGAGCTTTTCGCTATTGATGAAGCCTGCAAAAAGCTTGGCGGCTGGCGGCTTCCCGACTGTGCGATATATGTTACCCTTGAACCCTGCCCTATGTGCTGTGGTGCGATAATCAACTCCCGCATAGATGATGTCTATTTCGGTGCATATGATTACAAAAGCGGCTCGGCTGAATCCGTACAGAAGATGTTCAATCTGCCCTATAACCATAAACCTGCGGTATATGGCGGAATCTGCGAACATCAATGCTCAGAAAAGCTTACGGAATTTTTTAAAATGCTTCGTAATAAAAGAAAAAACAACGGCTGATTTCTGCAATCAGCCGTTGTTTTATTTCAATCATGATGTTTCCTCCAAGATACTATTTCATATATTTAAGAACTCTGATTTCATAGTCTGTTTCACCCGACGAGAAATCAACTGCTATTTGTTTATTCAAATCAATTAAGGTGAAATCTCTGTTAGGATTCAGTTCTATCAGTTCTCTTGAAAAATCATTATATGAAATAACCTTAATTTTGCACCACAGCCGCACACCGTCCAGAATTACAGCCAATTCTTCGGACAATCCCAAGGATTCAAACACAGTATTCAGCCATTGACAATAAACATCATTATTGAGTTTTTGTTCTTTTCTGTAAGCAACAGGAGCGTCATACTGAAAAATTTTTCTTACTTTTGCAAGAATTTCTTCGTCCTCGAAAAAGGAGATAAAATCAAAGGAAGAAAAATCCTTAATTCTGATTTTCACGCTGTTCTGCAACTTTTTCAGTTCATACAATTTTCTTTTAAATTTCGAATTTTCATCTAAAATCGCTTTTACAAATAATTCTTCTTTGTAATCATCAAAAACATCGTTCATACACTCTGCCGCATTTTGTTTTATTTCTTCATCAGATGAATTAACAGAGAGTTTTAACAGCTGCTTGTAAACATCAAAATCACAAACAATCAGTAATCCCTGCAAATCGACGTAATCCTCCAAAAATACAGGATTATCACAAGAACCGTATGTCTTAAAAAAAGCAGATGAGAAATTATTTCTGAAACGTACAGGATCTCTTTCACGAAGCAGCATCAGATAGCAGGAGCCTGTATATCTCCATACAAAGTTTGACGCACACCCCTCATGCATAAAGAAGGCATACAGAGAATTATATTCATCATCGTTCAGCAGCGAAAGATTTTCCAATGCACAGCCTATTCTTTTATCCGTTTTCGCTTTTTCCATTAAAAATTCTTCCGGTAAAATTGATGCGTAATATTCTTTCATTTTTAGCTGTTCTCCATTTTAAAACTTTCCCTTATTTATTTTCATCAGCCTTGAAATAAACCTCAGGATCTGCCCCCTCAATGTCAATCATGGTCATTTTAAGAGAATCATATTCAATGGTGTAATCGTAGGACATAGCCTCATAATTTCCCTTGATATAGGCAGCAATCAGCTCACCGAACATATCAACTTTGCCGTCAACAGTTTCATAGTCAAAACAATCAACCATATAAATTATAAACTTATCGCCCTCAACCTTACCCTCAAAATCGAACTTCTCAGGAGGAATTCCCAGCTGTTCCGCAAGAACATCTGTAGCAACACCGCCGTAAATGTGGTAGTACCCGTCAAGACTGTCGGGATTAGGCTCGTCAAGACGCTCCATATCAATAAGCACAGAGGTTACATCCTCCTGATAATCCTCATTGTAAGCCGTATTTGTAACATAAACTCTCTTGCCGTCATAATCCATATTTTCTTTCGGAATAAGAGCATTCATAGTCTGCATCTGACCGTTTTCGGTGAAATGTGCATTCTCAGAAAAGTCGATAATAAGCGAAACCTTGCGGTTTTCTCCGAATCGGTAGCCGCTTAATTCGTTCATCCATGTGCCGATAATTTCAGGGTCAATAGGTGCTGTGCTTACCCTTGAATTCGTATTGTTATCAGTTGTTTTATCGCCTGAACAGGAACAAAGACTGATAATACACATAAACGCTGTAACTGTCGCTAAAATTCTTTTCATTTCAGTTCTCCTATTTTAAAATTTTATGGAATCTATGGGCATTGTAGCCACCGCATTAAGACTTTCGTCAGCGATAATTCCTGCGTTAAAATTGTAGCTGCCCTGACAGGCAATCATAGCTGCATTGTCGCCGCAAAGACTCAGTTCAGGCATATAAAACTCAAATCCACGGTCACTGCAAGCCTTTGCAAGTGCCGCACGAACTCCCGAATTTGCTGAAACACCGCCTGCAAGGGCGATTTTTTTATAGCCGTAAGCCTCAGCTGCTCCCATAGTTTTCTCAGTGATAATCTCGGAAATCGTATGCTGAATACTTGCCGATAAATCGTTTTTGTCGATTATCTCACCTTTCTGGTCGGCTCTGTGAAGCATATTTATAACGGAGGTTTTCAGTCCCGAAAAGCTGAAATCGTACTCATTTCCTGCAACAACAGGGTGCGGAAGCTTGAAAGTCAGCGGATTTCCCTCCTGTGCATGGCGGTCAATGTGAACGCCTCCGGGGTAGGGAAAACCCATTGCCCTTGCACATTTGTCGAAGCACTCCCCTGCCGCATCGTCACGGGTTCTGCCGATTACACGGAATTCCGTGTAGCTGAGAACCTCAATAAGGTGGCTGTGAGCACCGCTGGCAACAATGCAGAGATATGGCGGTTCAAGCTTCTCGTGGCAAATGTAATTTGCGGCAATATGCCCCGAAATGTGATGAACGGGAATAAGCGGCTTTTCGGCGGCAAATGCCAGAGATTTGGCAAAATTCACGCCTACAAGCAACGCCCCGATAAGTCCCGGAGCGTATGTCACCGCAATTCCGTCAAGGTCGGCAAGGGTAACATCTGCGTCACGCAGAGCCTGTTTTGTAACTTCGAGAATGTTCTCGCAATGGCGGCGGGAGGCGATTTCAGGCACTACTCCGCCATATTTTTTATGCTCCTCAATCTGTGTTGAAATCACCGAAGAACGAATTTTTCTGAAATCCTCGCAGACGCTTGCAGCGGTTTCATCGCAGGAGCTTTCAATTCCTAAAATTAACATTTTTAACCTTCTTTATTTAATATTTTTTGCATTACAACTGCATTTTCATCGGGAAAACTGTAAAAGTTTTTCCTGATTGATATTTTTTCAAATCCGAATTTTTCATACAAGCCGATTGCAGGGGAATTTGATTCACGGACTTCAAGAAATATACTATTTGTAATTTCAGGCAATGCCTTGAGATATGCGTTCATCAGCTGCCCTGCAATGCCCTTTCGGCGATGTTTCGGAGAAACTGCAACACTTGTGATTTCCGCCTCATCTGCTGCATGGAAACCGCAGATAAGTCCCGATATTTCGCCATTTTCTACGGCATACAGCACAACTCCGTTATCCTTTTCAGCTTCGGATTTGAAAGAATCCGCAGACCAGCCGTCATTGCCCACGCACATTTTATCAAGGTCGGACAGGGCGGCAAAAACCTCAGAATCAGTATTTTTATCGGCACGGATTATTTCCATTGTACCACCTCAAAATCATAGCAATATAGTACAAAATATCAGCCTTTCGCATCATACCAGCTGCTACCTGTATGGACATCAACTGCAAGTGGTGCTTTCATCTCACAGACATTGAGCATTTCCTCTTTCAGCAATTCCGCACAGCGTTCAGCACAGGATAAATCAGCCTCGATAATCAGTTCATCGTGTACCTGCAATATCAGTTCCGCATTGAGATTTTCAGCTTTCAAACGGCGATATACGTTAATCATTGCGATTTTTATAAGGTCAGCGGCAGTTCCCTGAACAGGTGTATTCATGGCAATTCTCTTGCCTGCCGCCTGTAACATTTTGTTGGATGAAAGTAGTTCGGGAATGAGTCTTTTTCGCCCGAACATAGTCGTTACAACTCCTGTTTTCATGGCATTGTCAACGGTGTTATCCATAAACTTCTGCACCTTTGGATACTTAGCAAGATAGTCCGAAATATACTTCTTCGCCTGTGCCACAGATGTGCCGATATCTTTTGACAGGGAGAATGGTCCCATACCATAGATAATGCCGAAATTTACGGCTTTTGCGGCACTTCTCATCTCGGAAGTAACCATAATCGCAGGCATATCAAACACCTGTGAAGCCGTGGAAGTGTGAATATCCTCCCCCGATGTAAAGGCGGAAATCATATTTTCATCGCCGCACAGATGTGCCATAACTCGCAGTTCAATCTGGCTGTAATCCGCATCAATCAGCACTTTCCCCTCATCGGCAACGAAGAATTTCCGCATCTCCGCACCTAACTCGGTACGGACGGGAATATTCTGCAAATTCGGCTCAGTTGAGGAAATTCTGCCTGTTCTGGTTTCCGTCTGCTTGAAAGATGTGTGAATTCGTCCGTCCTCGGCAACCTTTTCAAGAAGTCCGGTAACATAGGTGGAGTTCAATTTTGTATACTGTCTGTATTTTAGCACGTTATCCACAATGGGGCAGAAGCTTCGCAATTCCTCCAAAACTTCGGCATTTGTGGAATATCCGCTTTTGGTTTTCTTCTTCGCAGGCAGTCCGAGTTCCTCAAAAAGCACAACTCCAAGCTGTTTCGGAGAGGAAATATTAAACGTATGCCCTGCTTCGTCGTATATTAATTGTTGAGTTTCCTCAATCATTTCCGTAAGATATTTACCAAACTCCTCAACACCCTGCTTTGTAATGAGAATTCCCTGATGCTCCATTGACGCAAGAACCTCGCAAAGGGGCATTTCAATATTGTCCAGCAAGTCGGTCATTCCCTCAGCATCAACAGCTTCACGGAGCTTCTTCACAAGTCGTGGAAGTGACGCTAATTCGGCAAAATCGCCATTTTCTGTGCAGTAGTGAACACCATACTCACCGCACAGCTTTTCCGTGCCGTAGTCGGATGCGGCAGTATTCAGCAGATAGCCGCAGATTTCCCCGTCAGTTCTGAGATTGCGGAGATTTCCGCCACGTGCCATTGCCCAGCGATAATGAGGTTTAGCGGACATAGTGATTTTTTCGCAGTCCGAAGCCAAAAATTGAAGTATCAGTTCCTCAGAATTTGTTTGGTAAACCGTTGTATCATCAAGAATTGTCAGCTTTTCGCCGTCAAATAAATAGGCTGTTGACGCAAATTTGTCGATTATTTCAGCTGTCAGTTCTCCGAAAGAAAGCTCCACAGGAACGTATTTCTCCACAGGCTTTTCAACGGATTTTTCAGCGGCTGAGGCGGAAATTTCAAGCTTATCGAGGAGCTTGTACATCTCCAGTTCCGTGAGAAAACGGCTCAGTTCAACCTTGTCAGCCTCCCCGATTTTATAAAAATCAAGGCATTTTTCCACAGGTGCATCACGGACAATGGTAGCAAGCCATTTGCTCTCTTTTGCTGATTCTTCGCCATTTTCAAGCTTTGTCTTAACTCCCTTTGTAAGGTTTGACTGGGCATAATTTTCATAGAGATTTTCAATCGTGCCGTACTCTTTAATAAGAGCAGTCGCCGTTTTTTCGCCGATTCCCGCCACGCCCTTGATATTGTCGGAGCTGTCGCCCATAAGGGCTTTCAGGTCGATAAGGCGGATTGGCTCAAAGCCGTAATCCTCCATAAATCGGGCAGGAGTGTAGTGAATCGTTTCTTTGTTTGTAGCAAGAAGAACGGTGACATTTTCGTCAATCAGCTGCAAACTATCCCTGTCACCCGTGAGGACATAACATTCACAGCCGCAATCGGTGCAGCTTTTCGACAAAGTTCCGAGAATGTCGTCTGCCTCGAAACCCTCACACTCCACAATCTTAATGCCCATAAGCGTCAGAAGTTCTTTTATTAATGGCATCTGCTGGGCAAGTTCAGGGGGCATACCCTTGCGGTTTACCTTATAGCTTTCCACTTTTTTATGGCGGAAAGTCGGGGATTTCAGGTCAAATGCAACTGCCACGGAATCGGGCTGCACATCGTTAAAATTTTTTAGATATATGTTCATAAAGCCGAAAATGGCATTGGTGAAAACGCCTTTTTTATTGGAAAGCAGCTTTATACCGTAAAACGCACGGTTCAGAATACTGTTTCCGTCAATGGCGAGAAGCTTCATATAATCACCTCATAATAATCATTATAAAACTCATTATATCACGTTTTCGCCCAAATAGCAAGGGATTTTAAAAAAATCCGAAAAAATTTCAAAAAAGGGGTTGACAAGCTGTGAAATGTGTGATATAATATAAAAGCTGATTTCAGCAAATATCGTATTCTAAAGACAGCTGGCAAGGCGAAAGCCCGTAAGTCCCGCCGAGGAGTGCAATTGATAAGAGTTATCATTGTCCTTTTCCGAGCTGTCGGCAAAGGATTTTTTTATTGCTCCGAATACGATAAAAAATAATTCGGAGGTGAATACACAATGCCAAGCAATGCAGTTCTCGAAGCCAAGAAGGCTAAGGTTGAACAGCTCACAGACCTCATCAAGAACTCCGTATCAGGCGTTCTCGTTGACTACAAGGGCATCACCGTTGAGGAAGACACAAAGCTCAGAAAGGAGCTTCGTGAGGCAGGAGTTAACTACTTCGTAGAGAAGAACACTCTGCTCCTCCGTGCATTCCAGAATTGCGGTATTGAGGGATTCGAGGAGGTTCTTAACGGAACAACAGCTATCGCTCTCTCAAACGACGACCAGACTGCTCCCGCACGTATTCTCGGTAAATTCGCTGAGAAGTCAGGCGACGAAAAGTTCAATCTCAAGGCAGGTTACGTTGAAGGTGAAGTTTACGACAAGGCAGGAGTTGTTGCTCTTTCCAAGATTCCTTCAAAGGACGTTCTGCTCGCACAGCTCGTTGGCTCTCTCCAGGGTCCAATGCAGAAACTCGCAGCTACTCTCAAGGCAGTTGCAGACAAGAAGTCAGAAGAAGCTGCCTGATTTCACTTGTTTATTTAAGTTGTCAGCTTAATACTATCGCCGTAATCGGCAAATAATTATAAAGGAGATTATTATCATGGCTTCAGAGAAGATCACAAATTTTGTAGAAGAAATCAAGACTCTTTCCGTTCTTGAGCTTGCTGAGCTCGTAGAGGCAATTCAGGAGGAATTCGGTGTAACAGCAATGGTTGCTGCTGCTCCTGCTGCTGGCGGTGCAGCTGCTGCTGCTGACGCTAAGACAGAGTTCGACGTAATCCTCGCTTCTTTCGGTGACGCTAAGATGGCTGTTATCAAGGCTGCTAAGGAAATCCTCGGTCTTGGTCTTAAGGAAGCTAAGGAAGTAGTTGAGTCTGCTCCTAAGGCTATCAAGGAAGGCGTTTCAGAGGCAGAGGCTAACGAGCTTAAGGAAAAGTTCGAGGCTGCTGGTGCTACAATCGAAATCAAGTAATTTTTTACTTAACATTTCAAAGGCTGTTCCGTTTGGAGCAGCCTTTTTTATTTGACAAAATCAGCTGAATATGATATAATTTCATTGGTCAAAACAATAACAAATAGGAAGTGAACGTAGTGTCCAACAAAATTTCGAAATCCATAATCTTTTTAATATTAACCGTCATTTTATTTGTTATACAATACTTTTTTAGCAAAATCGGCTGGATTATTGCAGATATTTTTGATTATTCGTCAATAGATAAAGACGGTCTATTTATGAGTTTGTCAGTTCACCACATTATGCAAATGCTTCTTGCACTTGTTGTTATATTTATACTTCATAAAACATCGGATAAAACAGATTTCAAGCTAAAGCCAAAGTATGATAAAAATGGAATAAAATATACTTTTATTTTTTGTGCTGTAATTTTCGCTTATTTTTTGGGAGCATACATAATAGGCTCTTTTTTAGGAACAATCGGAATTTATGATTATAAGCTAACAGCAACAAATGTTATCGGAACATTGGCATTTCAACTGTTGCTATCAGGCACTTCAGAAGAATTATCATTCCGTTCTCTGCCTATCGTGTGGTATAAAACGTTAATCAAATCAGATAGCAAATTCTTCAACATAGGTGTTGTCTTAGCCGTATCATTTCTATTTGCAATTGCTCATTACAACGCAGCTATGCCGCTTCCGCCGCAATTATTTCAGATAATCTATGCCTTTGTTCTCGGCTTAGCATATGGATTTGTTTTTCTGAAATCCAAAAGTGTCGTTTATCCCATGATAATGCACGGAATGAGCAATTTTATTTCAGTCGGCGGATGTTACATTTATATGTATTTCTTTATGTAAAAGTCAATATATAGCCGTTTTCTCTTATTTTTATTGAGAATTCAGATTTACCAAGAAAGCTGAGAAAATACTATGAACATACGTGAAATCAAAGAAAATAAAAAGCAGTATCTTTCACTTTTGCTGTTGGCTGACGAGCAGGAAGATATGATTGACCGCTATATCGACAGAGGGACAATGTACGTCCTTGACGATGACGGGGTAAAATGCGAATGTGTGGTGACGGACGAGGGTGAGGGAATCCTTGAAATCAAGAACATCGCCACAGAGCCGCAATATCAAGGAAAAGGCTATGCAAGGGCAATGATTGACTTCATCTGCCGCAAATACAATGGGGATTTTTCTATATTGCAAGTCGGCACAGGCGATAGTCCGCTGACTGTGCCTTTCTACGAAAAATGCGGATTTGTCCGTTCCCATACCGTGAAAAATTTTTTCACCGACAACTACGACCACCCTATTTACGAATGTGGAGTTCTTCTTACTGATATGGTTTATCTGAGGAAAATTTTGTTGACAAAATAAGCTAAATATGATATAATATTTATGCAAAAAACTGCACGATATAGGTTAAGGAGGATTTAAAAATGAAATGTCCCGAATGTGGAAAAGAATGTCCAAAGGGAGTAATCGAAGCTCAGGATATGGGCAGCCTTACTCAGCTTACTACACTTTTGTCATGGTGTCCTGACGACCAAAAGGGCAAATTTATAAAAAAAGGCGTGGTTAATCTCAAACTTCATGGCGAGGGTTACTACTGCGACGAGTGTATGAAAGTTTTCGCTGTTTTTCAGGAAAAATAAAACGAAGCCTGCGGTTATTCCGCAGGCTTTATTTTGTGAATTTTCGCCATTTCCGCTACCACCACCCCCGTCATTATGATAAGCATAACCGACGGCACAGGGGAGCTTTCACGGTAAAGTTTCTGCCCTGCCGCAAACGCCTGAACATCTCCCACAATAAAATATGGCTGGAGTATCCGACATATGAAAAAACTTGAAACTGCCGCAAAAGAACGCATTATCACAAGGGGCAGAATTGACAGTTTTCCTCGAAATATAGCCGAAATCTGAAAGAAAACGCATACTCCCCCAAAGGATACAAGGGCGGATTTTACAGCTATATCCGCTGATATATCATTTATTGCGGTAACATCAAGCACCGCCTTATACAAATCGCAGCCGAAAACTCGTGATAATCCGCAGTATTCAGCCATTTCTGCAAATACAGCAAAAATTATAACACACAGGCACATTTCACCTAATGCCCTACCCGATGATGATACGGATTTTGTGAGAATATTGCCGTTAACCGCTATACTGCGTGATTTTTCTTCTATGGGAGTTCTTCTGAAATACGGCGATAATATAAGCAGAATTAAAAATTCCGCCGCAATATTTGATAATAAAATCAGCCTGCCTATTTCCACCGTGGGAGCAACACAGCCGAAAATAAATGCAGTTCCCGAACCATAGCACAAACCCGACAAAATTTCAGCCATTCTCTTGGGCAATCTGCCATTTGTATACAATGTGTAAATCATTTTAGCCCCCACAGGATAACCTGCAACGAGGGAAAAGAAAAATATAGCTGCAAGTTCCCCATTCAAGCCGAAAAGCCCCTTTGTTACGGGAGAAATCCACCGTCCTACAACTGATATTGCACCGCTGTCAAGGAGAATTGCCGAGGCTGTCATCATAGCATACAGAGAGGGAATAATCACCGTAATACAGCGATTTAATCCCTCCCCTGCCCCATTCCTCACCTCAACCGGAAATAACAGGCAGAATAACCCGAAACTCACAGCAAATACAACTATGAGTATTTTTTTTGCATTTTTCATAACATCACCCGATTAATCATATTATTAAACGTAAACGATTATTCGGAGGTTGACAATGTTTAATAAATTAACAGATAAATTCAATGCCGCATTCTTTGAAGAAGCCGGAATTCACATTGCAGGAAATCGGGAGATAATACTGGAAAATTGCCGTAGAATCGAGGAATGCAGCGATGTGCTGATGTCACTTGCCTGCGGAAAACTGCTCATTCACATCTGGGGAAATGACCTGCGAGCCTTTGACTACAAGACGGGAGGGCTTGTAATTCGTGGAAAAATCGCCCAGATTGAACTGGAAGAAAGGAGCCGCAAATGAAAAATCAGTTCCGTGGCTGTGTGAAAATCAACGGAAAGGGCAAAAATCTCTACGGCTTTGTAAATGCCCTACACAGCCGAAAAATCCCGATTTTCAGCCAATACATCAAGGGCGGAGTTCTCTCTGCGGAGATTTACCACGGCAGCCTTGACGATGTCCATGAGACTGCGGAGGAATGGGGAATTGAGCTGAGGCACTTTGAATACGGCACGATTTCTGAAAATATCCGCCGCAGAAAGGGCAGATTTGGCTTAATACTGGGAATTATCATCATTCTCGGAGCGTCCCTCTACTTTTCAGGAGTAATCGTCACCATTGACATTCAGGGCAACGAAACGGTCAGCGACGGGGTTATTCTCAATGCCCTCGGTGAAATCGGCATCGAGGAGGGTACAAATTTCGGGCAGATTGACTATATCTGGAGTGAAAATCAGCTTCGGCTGATGCTTGACAAAATCGCTTGGGTGGGAATGCACCGCACAGGTCATCGGCTTGTGGTGGAGGTCACGGAGGTGGTAGAAAAGCCGAAAATGCTTATTGAACGTGTCCCCTGCAACGTGGTTGCCGCCCGTGAGGCTGAAATCGTCAGCGTTCTTGTCCGTGACGGTCAGCTGATGCATATGGTCGGGGACTACGTTTTTGAGGGGGATATGCTCATAAACGGCATCACCACAGACCAAAACGGAACTGTGGTTAAGCATCACGCCATGGGCGAGATAATCGGCAAATATACAGAAACTGTCGAATTTTCGGGAACTTTTACCAATGAACAGCTGCTCCCCACAGGCAAAACCGATAACCGCCGTTCCCTCAAACTTTTCAGCCTTGATATTCCGCTGTATTTCGGCAAAAACAGCTATGAATACTCCGAAAATGAGTTGTCTGAAAATTCCCTTTACTTCTTTGAAAAAAAGCTGCCAATAGGCATTAAAACCACGAAATACAGGGAATTTGACCGTATAACCTCAACATTATCCGAAGCTGAACTGAAAGAACAGATAATGGAGAAAATTTACCTCTATGAGAAAAATTTTTTACAGGATTGCGAAATAATTTCCCGTGACATAAAAGAGGAAATCACCGATGAGGGAATGACTCTGAGGGTTACGTATAAATTGCAGGGTGACATTTGCGAACAGCGTGAAATCCCCGTAAAATAGCGAAAAAAGAACACCGCAACTGCGGTGTTTCTCTTTTATTCAGCTCCTGAAATTATACCTTCAAGGAGTGTATTATTCCACTTCATTGACTTTCTGTCGATTATTCCGTAACCGTCCTCGCCCTTTGCCTTGTTGTTATCCCAGACAAAGCACTTAATTCCACGCTTTTTCGCCGATGATACGTAGTAATTGTAGTATTCCTTTCTTGTGGAATCGTCTGCAATGCCTACACAGCCGAATTCAGCGATAATAAGCGGAGTTCCCTTGTCAATAAACTTTTTCTTCATAGAGTCGAATTTCGCATCAAGTTCAGACTTTTCAGCCTGTCCGAATGTGGTGCTTTCTCCCGACGCAAATCGCCAAGGGGCATAATAATGAATCGACACAATGAGGTTTTTGTCGTTTGGAACGATAACGTCATTCATTGCAACTTCCTCGGCACAAGCACCGTATGCCGAGATAATCAGCGTTCTTTCGGTATTTTTTCCGCCGCTGGCACGTACAGTATCAACGAAATCCTGCACGTATTTATTCACAACAGCACGTTCTGCCGCAGTTCCGCCCATCCATTCGTTAGTACTTCCGATTGTTCGGGCTTCGTTCATTCCCTCGAAAATCAGCCTGTCACCGTAATCTTCGAAATAGTCGGCAACCTGAGACCAGATTTTCTTGTATTTCGCACTATCTCCCGAATATTCGGCTTCTGTGGGATTGAACCAGATATAGTCATCGTGGTGCATATTGATAATTACAAACAAATCGTTGTCGTAGGCGTAATCCACAACCTCTTTTACACGTCCGAGCCAGTCTTTCTGAATTACATCGCCATCCATATGCTCTCCCCAGGTTACAGGGATACGGATTGCGTTAAATCCTGCATCTTTGACGGATTTTATCAGCTCCACGTTAGTTTTTGGATTGCCCCAGCCAAGCTCCGTAGCAAGTCCAGTTCTGTTCGTATTGTAGCTTTCAAGGCTGTTTCCGAGATTCCAGCCCACCTTTATCTCCTTAACAATTTCAGCTGAACTTCTAAAGCCATAAGACTCCGATTCCACGTTATTCTGCGGTTTTTCCTCCTTGACAGCAGGCACTGCCTCTGTGGAATCACCAAGGCTGTATTTAATTGAAACCGAATCAAGAGTAGCCTCTTCCTGCTCACTCCACCAGTAGCCCAAAATAAGCTCACCGTCCTCATTTGCATAATTTTTCGCCTGTGGTTCGATAATCCAAGTAAGAGAAATTTCTGAGCTGTCGGTGAATTCCGCCACATCGTTTGACATATATTTTCCCTTTGAGGACTCATAGCCGAATGCTCCTGTAAATTTACCGAAGCCGCCTCCCGATGAGATTTTATATGTAACCGACTGTGGAACTGCTCCCTTGGGAAGCGTATCTGTAGGAATTCTGATTGTATTGTCCTCGCTGTTATGGTTAACACTTTTGCCAACTTCAACGTCAACTGTGCCGTCACAGGGAATTTCAGTTGTACGTGTGATATTGCATATAACATTTTCAATGCGTAAGCCTGAGGTTCCGCCCCACCAGTAGCCGAAAAGCACCTCTCCGTTAGCTGAAACATAATCGGAAACATCATCGGGGAGAGTCCACGTAATCTCGCCGTATGTACCCTCTGTGGGAGCTGTGAAGTCACCTGACTGATACCAGCCCTCATCGGTAGCCGCAGGACAATCCTCGGTTACTGAGATACCGCAGCCGCCCTTGAACTGCCCGATATTATAGCCGTCTGTGGAATATATTACAAAGGTGAACGAGTTGATTTTATCTCCCTCACGCATAAAATCCGCAAGGGGAAGTTTCAGCGTATTATCGCCGTTTGTACGTCCTATGACAGCATCTGCATTCTGCTGTATTCCAAGATTTGCGGTAACTGTTTCAACAGGGCTTACGTGCTTTGTGGGAGGCTCTGTAGTTGGCTCTGTGGGAGCAGTTTCAACCTTGTCCGCCGTTGTTTCGGAGCTGTCTGTTTTATCCGTCTTATTCCCCTTTTCATCTGTGGGAACAATGTCCGTATTCCCCGATTTTTCGGGAATTAACTTTCCGCTGAATGTTGCCGCAGCTGCAAGAAACAGTGCAGAAAATATAACAGCTAACTTTCTTTTCATTATATACATCCTTTTCAACTTGCCTTGAATTTCAAAGCAATAAAACTTCTCCGAGCGTATGCAAAAAACTGCATACAAGCTGATTATAGCATATTTTCGCCAATTTTGCAATATATGGAGCTATTTCTAATTGCAAATAATTTGTGAATAATTAAATTGTTTCAAGTAATATAAAATTGCAGATAATTTGATAAATATGTTATAATTGACTTTTCGGAAAATTTAGTGTATACTGTATTTGTATGCGAATTTTTTGCTCTCATAAAAGAAAAAGAAAAAAGAGGGCAATGCCAAGGAGAACAAAATGAAAAGAATTCTGCTATATATAAGCATCTGCGTTCTTGTTTTGCTGACGGGGTGCAGTAATACTGAGCGTAAAAAGCCACAATCGTGGTACGGAATTATTCCGAATATGATTTACAAAAACAGTGAACCGCCTGTCACTACAACCACAACTACCACCACGGCAACTACAAAGCCTACCACCAGAGCAACTACGACTACCACAGCTGCTCCCACTGAGCCGCCTGTGCGATACTACAAAACTGCGGCGGTTTATGCACCTGCAAAGGATAAAATGCTTTTTGAGGACGGCGTTCACGACTCCGTATCCCCTGCAAGTATAACTAAGCTTATGACAGCCTGCGTTGCGTTGAAATATATCCCGACTAATACGGTTTTCACCGTTGGCTCAGAACTGGCACTTGTCAGCCCATATTCAAGTATGTGCTATATCCAGCCGGGACAGCAGTTTACTCTGTATGACCTGCTGACGGGAATGTTACTTTCTTCGGGCAATGATGCGGCATATACAATAGCTGTGAATACTGCAAGAATTCAGTCCGAAAACGGCAATATGACTGATTATGAAGCGGTGGAATATTTCTGTCAGCTGATGAATGAATATGCAGCTGAACTTGAAATGACGAATTCACATTTTGCAACTCCCGACGGCTGGGACCACCACCAACAGCTCACTACAGTTTACGATTTGCTGAAACTGACAAAGCACACTATGAAGTACAAGGAAATCCGTGAAATAGTTTCCATTGCGGAAAAGGACGTAACGGCGGTTACAGGTGAAACTTTCAACTGGAAGAACTCCAACCGACTAATTCACGAGGAAAGCGATTACTACTGCCCTTATGCCGTAGGTACAAAAACAGGCTCAACGGTAAATGCAGGAAATTGCCTTATATCGCAGTTTTACGTAAATGCTACAGAGTATATCATCATTGTTACAGGCTGTCCCACCGATGAAAGCCGATTTGAGGAAACCCTGAAACTTTTCGATGAATTCTGTATGAATTAGCGTTAATGCAATTAAAAGCCGTTAGCTGTATTAAAGCCATTAGCCTTTAGCTGGCAGGTTAATTAAGAATTATGGGCGGTAGTCTTAACGATTACCGTCTTTTCTTATATATTTAAAATGGGCGGATAATATCCGCCCCTACACAGATTGACGGTATACCGCAATATTCACCGCCCCCAATAGCTAATAGCTAAAGGCTAACGGCTAACGGCTTTGATATGGCTGACGGCTAATAGCTAACAGCTAAAAGCTAAAAGCTAACAGCTAACAACTAAATGCAAAAAAATTTCTCAAAACACGTGACAAACAGAGAAATATGTGGTATAATAGAAGTGCTGATTTCATTCGTCAGCAAAAATTTCCAAAAGGAGCGATTTTTTATGTCAAAGAAACCCTTTTACATTACCACACCTATTTATTACCCCTCAGGTAATCCACATATCGGTCACAGCTACACAACTGTAGCCTGCGACTCTATTGCACGTTTCAAGCGAATGCAGGGCTATGATGTAATGTTCCTCACAGGTACAGATGAGCATGGTCTGAAAATCGAGCAGAAAGCCGCTGAACAGGGCGTTACACCAAAGGAATACGTTGATGTTATCGTTGACAAATTCAAGAACCTCTGGCAGTATATGAATATTTCCTACGACAGATATATCCGTACAACTGACGACTATCACGTTGAATCCGTGCAGAAGATTTTCAAGGCACTCTACGACAAGGGATACATCTACAAGGGCGAATATTCGGGAAAATACTGCACTCCCTGCGAAAGTTTCTGGACTGATTCACAGCTTGACGAAAACGGCTGCTGCCCTGAGTGTCACAGACCTGTGAAATTCGCCAAGGAGGAGGCATACTTCTTCAAGATGTCACCCTTTGCAGAGCGTATTGAGAAACTTCTCCTTGAAACTGACTACCTCCGCCCAAAAACAAGAGCAATTGAGCTTGTAAATAACTTCATCAAACCAGGTCTGGAGGATTTGTGCGTATCAAGAACAACTTTCAAGTGGGGCGTTCCCGTTTCATTTGACGACAAACACGTTGTTTATGTATGGATTGACGCACTTTCCAACTACATCACAGCTCTCGGCTATATGAACGACAAGTATGACGATTTTGAAAAATACTGGAGTGCAGATGTTCATATGGTTGCAAAGGATATTATGCGATTCCACGCTATTATCTGGCCTGCAATGCTTATGGCACTTGACCTGCCGCTCCCTAAACACCTTGCAGTTCACGGCTATATCACAATGCAGAGCAAGGGCGGCGAAAGCGTTAAGATGTCAAAATCTCTCGGCAACGTGGTTGACCCATTTGTACTTGGCGAGCGTTACGGCTGTGACGCTATCAGATACCACATTCTCCGTGAAATGGCTCTCGGTGCTGACAGCCTTTTCTCCAACGAGATTATGATTAACCGTATCAACTCCGACCTTGCAAACGGCTTTGGAAACCTTGTTTCACGTACCGTTGCAATGGCTGATAAATATTTCGGCGGAACTCTCCCCTCTGACCGTCAGGCTGACGCTCTCGACGAGGATTTCAAGAGTGTAGTTCTCGGTGCTGTATCAGCTGTTGAAGCTGCTATGGACGAAACAAAAATCAAGCAGGCTCTGGAGGAAATCTTCAAGGCTGTTGACCGTGCAAACAAGTATATTGACGAAACTGAGCCGTGGAAGCTGGGCAAGGACGAGTCCGCAAAGGGCAGACTTGCAACGGTTCTCTACAATCTCCTTGACGGTATCAGAATTATTTCAACTCTCCTCAGCCCATTTATGCCTGCAACTATGCCTGAGGTATGGAAGCAGATTGGTGCAGCTGAGGCTGATGTGGCTTATGACAAGCTGTCTGTATTCGGAGTTCTCCCCGAAAATGTAACAGTATGCAAGGGTGCAATCCTGTTCCCAAGAATTGACGTTGACAAGGAAATTGAGGAACTCAACTCAATTATTCAGAAGAATATGGAAGCTGCACAGTCCAGCCTTTCCGCTGAGGAAAAGGGCGAGGCAGCTATGGAAATCCCCGAACTTGCTGAGGAAATCTCCATTGATGATTTTGCTAAGGTTGAGCTGAGATGTGCAAAAATCCTCTCTGCTGAAAAGGTGAAGAAGTCCGATAAGCTTCTCTGCTTACAGCTTGACGACGGAATGGGCGGCAGACAGGTAGTTTCGGGAATTGCCGAATACTACACTCCCGAGGAGCTTGTAGGAAAGAAAATTCAGCTTGTGGCAAATCTCAAGCCTGTAAAGCTCCGTGGTGTTGAAAGCTGCGGTATGATTTGTGCCTCTGATACTCCCGACGGTGTAAAGGTGCTGTTCCTTGATGACAGTATCCCCTGCGGTGCGAAGATTAGATAATTCTTTAATGCGTAATTATTAAAAAAGCTATTAGCTATTAGCTTTTAGCCTTTAGCTATGTGGGCGGCTGATATAATTTGTAATGACAGGTTGTACCGTGTCCGCAATTTCGTTACGAAATTCAGTTTTTTTCATAATCTTACGGGCGGATAATATCCGCCCCTACACAGATTGACGGTATATCGCAATATTCACCGCCCACAATGGCTAATAGCTAATGGCTAAAGACTAACGGCTTTAATACGGCTAATCTCTAAAAGGTGCTTTTATGGAAATTATAACATTGAAATGTAAAAATTGCAATAAAAAGCTGATGACATATATTCCCCCGAGTTCACGGAAATACAAAAGTCCCCTGAAAACCTGCAAGAAATGCGGCACAGAATACCTTGACCCACGCTGTCACGAAATAGCCGCTGAGGGACTGCCCCCCGATACATACAGCATCACATCTAATGTGATTATGGGCATAGTGGGAGGACTTATCCTGTGGAGAGGACTTTATCTGTTCACCGTTCATCAGCTGGGAACTTCCGAAAATATCCAATGGCTTTATCCCACAACTTTCACAGTAATGGGAATTTTCTGCATTCTCTTTGCAATTTATCAGATAATCATAATTTTAACCGGCATAAAACGCAAAAAATTTGAAAAATTAAGGCAGGAATCGGAAGAACGACTGCAAGACTACAACTATGCGAAAACCCTTGTATCCCTTGGTTACAGCGTTCCCGAAGAATACCTGTAAAAGGTGATTTATATGAGAAAAGGCTTTAAAATATTCTTAGGTGCAATTTTTGTACTGGCACTTGTGATTCATCTTTTGATAATGCCAATTGTGAATCTCACCGACAAGGAAAATACTCACACAGTCACAATTAATGGAGCCGGAGAGCTTATTGTGGTTGAACATTCAATCAACGGCTTGATTCCTATGGGAAAGGATTATTATTACATAGGAATTAACGAGGAAAACGCTGAGGCTTACACTATAAAAGCTCCCAAAAAGTGGCTTGAAAAGAATTTTAATTCCGAACATACGGCTCTTACAGCAGGGGGACTTGAAATAACTGCCCTTGCAAAAAAACTTGACTATAAAATAGAGCAAGAGGTATATTCAACTCTTACATCAGTTGAGGGGATTACATATCCCATTTCAGCGTCATATTATCTTGACACAGGCTATGTTGCGAATTGTATTACAAGACTTGCACTTTTCGCTGTATTGCTGTTTCTTGTGATTTCATTCCTCGTAATTCTGAAAAAAGGCACTCCCTCTGTATTTTCAAAAATACTGGCTATCATTGCCCTTGTGTGGTTGATTGTGATGCTTATAGTCACTGTATAATTATAAAAAGCTTTTAGCTGTTAGCTTTTAGCCTTTAGCTATTTGGGCGGCTGATTTGTTCAATTCATAATTAAGAAAGTGTAAAACCATAATGAGGTATATTATATTAAGTGTGCTGCTATGTGCCAAAAATGCATATTGCCTAAAACCATCACTACAGTTTCTCCGTGCTGTCAAAGCAAATACATATATTCAGTGTCAGGCTGAAATCATTTGGGCATTTGGCACGTCGAATGGAACTTATTTCACAAGAAAATATGCCAAGGCAGTCTATACAGTTGACGGGAAACAGATATTTGGCAAAATGATTTGTACATGTGATTTCAGAATAGATAAAGGCGATAAAGTTACTGTTATATTTCCTAAAAGCAATCCGAAAATATTCGCCTTTTCAGAACAACATGTAAAAAACGCAGTTTTGACTTATAGCGTACTAACAGCAGTTTTCGCACTTTGTGCCATTTGTTTGACTGTTGTATACCTGCTTGCATTTTTTGAGTAAATGAATTGAAATTATTTATTATCTATCCATTATTAATACGACTAACTACATTGTAGTTTAGCAGATTTTTAGGGCGGCGGATTAATTAAGAATTCAGAATTAAGAATTAAGAATTATGGGCGGTAGTCTTAACGATTGCCGAAAGGCTAATGGCTAACAGCTAAAAGCTAAAGGCTTTAATACGGCTAATAGCTAATGGCTAAAGGCTAACGGCTTTAAAAAAGCTAAATGAAGAATTCAACAATTCACTTTTTCACAGACACAAATTCTTGAATTCTTGAATTCTTCGTGCATATTATACAAAATCTTACACTCGCATTTGTGCAGATTTTTAGGGCGGCGGAAATTTTTTCTGCCGCTTATTTTTATTCGGTATTTTGTCGAAAACTATTGCAAATTCTCGGATTTTGCTGTATAATTGTATATGAGGTGATTTAATGGAAATTTTAGCAAAATTCAAAGAGGGTTTCTGGGGATTTGACTGGATAATCCTCCTTGTTGCAGTTATAAATATTCTGCTTTTCCTTGAAACAAAGCGTATGAATGGCGAAATATCGGGAAATCTCAAAGAACTCGAAAAACAGGAAAATCTCCTTGCCGCCAATAAGGCATATTCGCAGTTCACTAAACGATACACAATTTTCCTGACGATTATCTCAATTTTCCCTCTGCTTGGTATGCTCGGCACAGTATGGTCACTCCTGAGCCTTGACATCACGGTAATTGACGACAATCTGAAATCCAACTTCTTTGCGGCTCTGACTTCCACAGCATGGGGAATTATCTGTGCTGTTGGCTTTAAACTGGCAAATTCTCTTATTTCCACATCTGTTGAAAATACAATCCAAAAGCTTGAAACGCTTATAAATAAGTTTGAAGATATGGAAATATCCTCGGAAAATCAAAAAAGCAGGGTTGAAATATGAAAAAAAGAGAGATATTTCTTGACTTCACATCTCTCCTTGATGTAATTATGATTATTCTTTTCTTCTTCATTCTGTTCAGCACCTTTGAAATTGATGAAGCTACAAAGGCGGCAAATCAGACAAAAGCTGAATATGAAACTAAAGTTGATGAAGCTGAGGCTGTGCTTGCTGAATACCAAAAAGAAAAGGACAGGCTTTTGAGCATTGACAAAAATGCTGTTAAAAATCAGGAGGCACTTCTCCAATATCAAGGGCAGATTTTAACAATTAATCTCTATGATAAATTCGATGATGATACCCTTTACATCAATATCAAAAAAGGCGAAAACAAATTAGACGAATTTATTTACACAGAGTCTGTTGATATGAAAACAAAATTGACGGATACCATTAAAATGACAGAGTTCACAAATGACGATGTTATTATTTGTAATTTAACATATAACGGCGATGATTTATACTCCGCCAATGCCGTTAAACAAATAGAAAAATCTGTAAATGATTTGCAAAAGGAATACGAAAATTTCTATTTTGCGGCAATTAATATTTCAAAGTGAGGTAGATTATTATGGGAAAAGAAAAGAAATCATCTTCCGGTTTCGGCTTTGCAGCTGTAATAGCCGCAGGTGCTTTGCTATTATCGCAGAAAAGCTGCGGTACAGAAATCGGAATAGGCAGAGAGGGCTTAACAGGAACTGATACAGGTGTTGTTGTACAAGCCACTAATCCAAATAACAGCCAAGCAGAAACACCTGAAATTACATCACCTCAGCAGATAACAGTTGAAATCACAATTGACGGCAGGGATTACATCTGCAATAACAAGAAAATGACTCTCAATGAATTAATGGCAGAGCTGAATTCTGTGGACACATCGGCAGAAATATACATTACCTGCGAAAGCTCAGCCACGGTAAATGCCAAGGAAAGCCTTGATGCTGAACTGCAATCAAAGGGATTTTATAATATTATTTATAAAAGCTAACAGCCTTAAATGAGCCGTTAGCTATTAGCTTTTAGCCTTTAGCTATGTGGGCGGCAGTCTTAACGATTGCCGTCCATTTTTTGCACGATGATATAATTCGTAGGGACACAGCGTGCTGTGTCCGCAATTTCGGTACGAAATTCAGTTTTTTCAACAATCTCGGGCGGATAATATCCGCCCCTACACAGAATTACGGTATACAGCTGATTATGTAAATACACAAAAAATGACGGCAGAAAAAATTCCGTCGTCCTAAAAAGCTAACGGCTAAAGGCTAACGGCTAAAAAGCTTTTATACAAAAAAAAGCGGCAGAAATTAATCCGCCGCCCTTAAATCTGCACAAATGCAGGTATAATATTTTGTATAATATGCACGAAGAATTCAAGAATTCAAGAATTTGTGTCTGTGAAAAAGTGAATTGTTGAATTCTTCATTTAGCTTTTTTAAAGCTTTTAGCTTTTAGCTATTAGCCTTTAGCTTTTCGGCAATGCGTAATTATTTTAAAGAACCTATAGCTAATGGCTAAAGGCTGACGGCTAACGGCTTTAATAAAGCTAAAGGCTAAAGGCTTTTATACAAAATTGGACGACAGAAAATATTTCCGCCGCCCATAATTCTGAATTCTTAATTAATCCACTGCTAAAGGCTAAATCAGCCGAGAACTACAGCAATCTCGTTTACATCGGCAAGCTTGTCAGCAGCGATGTAATTTCCGTCAATAGCCTCGCCATTGAGAGTTACGGACTTAACACCGCTTTCAACGTGTGCGGAGTTATCCACAACGATATTGAGTTTCTTTCCTCTGAACATCTTTTTAATCTTAAAGCTGTCCCAAGCAGAGGGGATAGAGGGAGAAATTGCAAGACCGTCAGCGTCGGGACGCATACCGCAGATACCCTCAACGCAGCCAACCATAACAGTTGAAGCTGTACCTGTGAGCCAATGAACGTGTGAACGTCCCTCGTATGGAGATGCCTTACTCTCTGTGAACTGACCGTGTACATATGGTTCCATAACACGGATTTCAGCCTTGTCGTTCATAGCAGCAGGTGAGGACTCCATAAAGTACTCAAATGCACGGTTGCCGTGTCCCATAAGAGCCTCAGCAAGAATAAGCCAGCCCTGTGACTGTGAGAAGATACCGCCGTTTTCCTTAGTATCGAGGTTGAACACCTGCATTAACGCACCCTTGAAGTGGTGATACTTATAAGGTGGGTCAAGAAGCTTTGCACCGTAAGGTGTGTTGAGAATTCTGTAAACGCTGTCCATAGCCTTTTCAGCCTGCTCCTCAGACGCAAAGCGTGAAATTACGCTCCAAGACTGGGGATTGAGCCACATATTAGCCTCTGGGTCATTCTTAGCACCGACAATATCGCCGTTTTCACGAATTCCACGGATAAATCTATCCTCGTCCCAGCACTTTTCGAGAGCATCAGCAAGCTTTGCCTGTACCTCGTCAATATATGCGATATAGTCTGTATCATTTTTAAGTACAGCCATTTCCTTGATAGCTGTCATAGCGTAGTAAAGCTGGAATGCAACGAATGTTGACTCGCCCTTTGCACCAAGACGCAGACAGTCGTTCCAGTCAGCGTGAAGTCCTGCAGGCATATCGTGGTCGCCAAGACGCTCCATAGAGAAGCGAATAGCGTTCTTGAGATGCTCGTAAACAGTAGCTTCGCCGCCGCCCTCCTCGGCATATGTGATAACCTCGTCAAGGAATGACTTGTTGCCGCTTTCGCCGATATACTTCATAATTGTGGGGAACAGCCAGAGAGCGTCGTCCGCACGGTATGAGGGGTGACCTGTTTCCTTAGCATATACGCTGTTTTCATCGTTCTCATCGGGACAAGTTTCGTGACCTGCATCGTGAGTGAACTTTACAAGGGGAAGTCCGCCGCCGTTGCTTACCTGAGCAGAAAGCATAAAGCGGATTTTTTCAGCAGCCATTTCGGGGTCAAGGTGGATAATACCCTGAATATCCTGAACTGTATCACGGTAGCCGTAACCATTTCTAAGACCGCAGTAAATGAAAGAAGCTGCTCTTGACCAGATGAAAGTGATAAAGCACTGGTAAGCGTTCCATACGTTAATCATATTGTTGAACTCGTCTGAGGGAGTTTCAACGGAGAAGTTTGAAAGCTGGCTGTGCCAGTAGTCCTTTAACTGCTGAACTTCCTCGTCAACCTTGCCTGCTGTCTTGTATTCGTTGAGAATAGCAGTAGCCTCGGCATCGGTTTTCTGTCCCATAATATAGATGAATTCCTTAGTTTCGCCTGGAGCAAGAGTAATATCGCTCTGAAGCGCACCGCAGGAATTGGAGTTATAGTTCATAACACCGTCACACTTGCCGTTTTCAACAGCAATAGGATTTGAGAAAGTTCTGTAAGGTCCGATGAAGTTGCTGAGAGAGCCGTTATAGCCTGTGATAGGCTGTCCAACCATACCGAAAAATCTCTCGCTGCCGTTGTAGCCGTTTTCGTCAAAGCCTGTATTTTCATTCATATGCTGAATGATTTTGTTTTCCTCAAAGCTTGTACGTGTGATGAAAAGTGTGTACTGGAGGTTAATCTGGTCCTGTTCGTAGTTAGGCTCGTTTGTGAATTCAACAAAGCCGAAAACAGAGAGTTTTCTCTCCTTGTCTGAGTTATTTGTAACCTTTGCACGCCATACCTCATATGTCTTGCCGTAGGGAACATAATATGTAACCTCTGACTTTATGTCGGTATACTCAGCAGAAATTACAGTATAAGCTGTACCGTGGCGGCACTCGGACTTATACTGGTCAAGGGGCTTGCCTACAGGCTGCCATGAAGCTGACCAATAGTCGTTAGCCTCGTTATCTCTGATGTAGATATAACGTCCCGGGAGAGCCATATCTGAGTTGAAACGGAAACGTGATACACGGCCGTTTGCACCTGATTTTACAAAGCTGTAGCCTGCTGCGTTATTGGAAATCATAGCACCGTATTCGGGGTCACCGAGGTAGTTTGCCCAAGGTGCAGGCGTTGCAGGGTTTGTAATGACATATTCCTTGTTCGCAAGGTCGAAATGTCCGTAATTCATATTTTCATTCTCCTTTTGCCGTTTTCGGCTATTTGTACGTTCTTCTATTATATCATTTTTTCAAAGATAATGCAATAGGTTTTTTATATGTTATTATATTTTATCAAGAGGAAGAAATATCCTCACCGCTTTCTTCGGCAGGTGCGGATTTTTCAATGGGCAGGGAATTGCCCTCCTCGTCAAAGAAAACTATATTGTCAATATAGAAATTGCCCTCATTCTGAGCACCCCAACGCATAACCTGAAATGTTGCTTCGTCCATTTCTTCATTCCAGCATTGACCGCCAAGAGCAAGGAGGAATTTCATTTCAACGTGAGCAGCTCCCGACATTGGGAAATTGTACTCGCCGCCCTCCCATTCTGCGAAATCATACCATTTATCCCCTGCTACATTAGCACCGCCGCCGCCGCCAATCCAGCCGGGAGCGTTGACATTTTCGCCGTCATCGTTCTTGAATTTATCCGATGTAGCGTCAGCATAAACGTCCATTTCAATTGAACGAACCTTTGCAAGATTTTCGGGAGAGAGCAGTTTTGCGGCATCAAGCTTGATTTTCTGAACTGTTCCGTCAGCGAAATTTGTGCCTGAATCCTTGAAACAGAGCATTTTATTTCCCTCAACTGTTTCAATTGAGAGTGTACCCTGTGCGGAGTCAACATCCTCCACAGTAGGCTGTGCAAAGCTGAAATCCTCATCATCAAAGGTAATTCCATTGGGGTCATCGCACTCAGCAGGCACAGGGGGAACGAGTTCCTCCTCGGTGATTTCTTCGGTAACTTCTTCCGTAGCTTCCTCTGTGATTTCCTCTGTGGGAGCTTCAGTAGTTTCAGAAACTTCGGAAACAGACTCAGATGATGAAGAATTATTTTTTTCACATCCGACAAATGCAGCAGCCATAGCCATAGCGGAAAAAACCGCAAGTAATTTTTTCATTTCCATATTAATTATCTCCTCATAGAATAAATACTGCGTAAATCAATGTGTATTAGGGAACCTCTAAAAATCTCCCTCACGGCAGACTTCCTATGATATACATCATTTACTGCGTTGACAAACCTTGCAATACATCAAGTATTACTGCGGTTTGTCGCCTTATAACTGATATATGTCATATACGGAATTCTGCTCGTGTTCCGCTTTTTAGAGAACCCCTTTAATTTTAACATAAAACAGCAAATTTTAAAAGAGTAATAACAAACAATATTAAAAAGAAATTTTTGTCATTTTGCACAAAATATGTCATTCTGCCTTATCAATTGTATCAATTACATCTTTCATAATGTCAAACACAGAGATTTTAGGCAAAATTTTTACCGATACATAAGGCTTTTCCGTTCCGCCGAATGTGACTTTCCCCTTGTATGCAGTGGAAAGTGCCGCTATACGCTCGATTGTGAGAGTTTTTGTGTAGAAGTACATCTGACCGTTTTTCTGCGATATTTCGGAAATCCCAAGATGTGCCGCCTTATTTCTTATAAGGGAAACATCAAGAAGTCCCATAACCGATTTAGGCGGTTCACCGTAGCGGTCAATCAACTCGTCCACCAGTTCATATTTGTCCTCGTCCGTCCTTATAATCATAATTCTGCGGTATATCTCAACACGCTGATTAAGGCTTGAAATGTAGCTTTCGGGGATATGTGCGTCAATCTGAATATCCACAAGACATTCGGGAGTTTTTTCGGGAATTTCGCCTTTTTCCTCGCAGATAGCCTCGGATAAAAGCTGCAAATACATATCATATCCCACCGATTCCATATGACCGTGCTGACTGCCGCCGAGAATACTTCCTGCACCTCGGATTTCAAGGTCACGGAGGGCAATGCGGAATCCGCTGCCGAATCGGGTAAATTCTTTCATTGCACTAAGCCGCTTTGAAGCAATTTCCGTGAGAACTTTGTCACGCTTGTATGTGAAATATGCGTAGCCACGGCGGCTGGAGCGTCCAACTCTGCCTCGCAGCTGATACAGCTGTGACAAGCCGAATCTATCGGAATCCTCAATAATCAGCGTATTTACGTTGGGAACATCAACGCCAGTTTCAATAATTGTGGTGCATACGAGAATATCAATTTCGTGTTCCACAAGCTGCTCCCATATATCGGACAATTCCTCCTGACTCATCTGACCGTGAGCAACGGCAATTCGTGCTTCGGGAATCATATCCTTTAATTTTGACGCACAGGAAACGATAGTTTCAACACGGTTGTGAATGTAGTAAACCTGACCGCCACGGCGGAGTTCCCTTGTAATTGCCTGTGCAAGGACAGAGGCATTGTACTCAATAACATAAGTCTGCACAGGATAGCGATTCTGCGGCGGTTCTTCAAGAACTGACATATCACGGATACCGCTCATCGCCATATTGAGAGTACGTGGAATTGGGGTAGCCGACAGCATAAGCACATCAACTCCCGAAAAACTTTCCTTGAACTTCTCCTTATGGGCAACGCCGAAACGCTGTTCCTCGTCAATTATTGCAAGTCCCAAGTCTTTGAAAACAACGCTTTTCTGAATGATTTTATGAGTGCCGATAAGTATGTCAATTCGTCCCTGTTTCAGCTTTTTGATAATTTCCGCCTGCTGTTTTGGATTGCGGTAACGGCTTAAAAGCTCGATATTTACGGGGAACTGGTCAAATCTGCGGAGTGCCGTCTGATAGTGCTGAAATGCAAGAACAGTGGTAGGAGCAAGGATTGCACATTGCTTTCCCGAAAGAACGCATTTCATTGCCGCACGGAATGCAACCTCGGTTTTTCCGAATCCTACGTCACCGCAGAGAAGCCGCTCCATTGGGCGGATTCGCTCCATATCTGACTTTATTTCCGAAATTGCAGTAAGCTGGTCATCGGTTTCAACATAGGGGAAACGGTTTTCAAAATCGTGCTGCAATTCATCATCGGGATAAAAAGCAAATCCCTCGCTTTTTTCACGCTTTGCATAAAGAGCAATAAGCTCCTGTGCCATATCCTTTACGGCACGTTTGACATTGTTCTTTTTCTTCTGCCATTCCCCTGAACTCAGCTTTGTAAGCTTAACTCCCGTATCGTCACGGGGACCGATATATTTTGACACCATATCAAGCTGAGTTACGGGAATATAAAGCTTATCCGTACCTGCATACTGAATGGTGATGTAATCCTTTGTGACACCCTCGATTTCAAGCTTGCGTATGCCGATAAATCGTCCGATACCGTGGGAACTGTGAACGATTAAATCGCCCTCGGTAATATCTGCAAGACTGCGGATTTCCTCGGATTTCGGCTTTTTCTTCTTCCTTGCTCTTGTGGATTTGCTCTCCATTGTAAGTCCCTGTGTGATAAGCACGGAATGGTTTTCGGGAAACTCAAATCCGCCGCTTAATCCCGAGGGAATAAGGCAGACTCTGCCCTGTATCATAGTGGAATTTTCGTTGGCTATGTCACAGGGGATATTCTTATTTTCGAGGTCACTTTTTATAATCGGCAGAGTTTTTTCGCTGCCTGCACAAAGGGCGATTTTATAGCCCTGTCGGATATAGTCCTCCAACTCCTCGGCAAGGTGCTGTAATTCGCCGTTCCACAGGGAATTCTGCATAGCCTCAAAGCTGATAATTCTGCGGAAGTCAATACGCTCTCCGCCCTGCAAAAATGTGCTGATATAGAAACATACTTTCTTTTCCGCTATATGCTGGATTTCAGGCAGTTCCACAATCAGATTGTCAAGCCCTCTGCAAAGGAGTCCCTCCTCCATAAGGATTTTCACATCTTCGCTGAAACGTGTGGTTATGCCGTGGGCAGCTTCGGCGATATTTGAAAAATCGCTGAAAAGAACTGCACCGTCGATATAGTCAAAAACTGTTGAAAGCTTTTCATATGCAAGGCTGTAATACTTCATACCGTGGGGCAGGATTTCCCCCGAATTAAGGCGGTTCACATCTGCTCCGAGATGATTTCTGACAAGCTCGGTACGCTTGCCCCTCACCTTTTTAAGAAGTGCGTCAAGCCGCTCCGCCAAAAGAGTGCAGTCGCAGAGAAGTTCGCTTGCAGGGGAAATTGAAAGGGTATCCACAGCTGTATCAAGTCGCCGCTGAGTTGCCGTATCAAATTCAGAGATACTTTCAATTTCATCGTCCCAAAGCTCAATACGCACAGGTTTATCCGACTGAACAGGGAAAATGTCGATAATACTTCCCCTTACGGAAAACTGTGACGCTCCCTCGACCTTTTCACATCGCTGATAACCGCATTTTGTAAGGTTAAGGCACAGCTTGTCACGGTCAATTGTATCTCCTGCGGAAATTTCAATTGCCGATGAAATGAGAATATCGGGTGGAATTACAGGCTGCATAACCGCTTCAATGCTTGCACAAATAACGTCACAGTCATTGTGCGACGCTCTTGAAAGTGCGGAAATACGCATATATTCGTATTCGTGGTTAGAGCTGTCAACAGGGGTGAAAACCTGTTCACGGGAGGGGAAAAGCACAGCGGATTCCCTGCCCGTCATAATATTTATATCCTCGCAGAGTTTTTTCGACTCCGCCTCCGTACCTGTAACAACAAGATTAACCCTGTTTCCCACAAGTGAGGAAACAAGGCAGGCTCGGTGGATATGTGAAAGACCTGTTACGGAAACAGGTGAAATCTTTTTGTCAAGACATTCGAGAATACTTTTATATCCCGAAAGCTCGCTGAAAACATTACTGAAAAGCTTCATTTAACGCTCCTATGAGTTGAATTTGTTCATAGCCTCGTCTGTTTTGCCCTGCACCATAAGCTTGATGCACTCACAGGCATTTTCAGCTGCAGATTTGAATTTCTCCGTATCCTCCTTGCTGAATTTTCCCAGTACCCATTTTGCTAAATCATAGTCGGGGTGAGGCTTTTTGCCCACTCCCATTTTAATGCGTGGGAAATCGTCCTTGCCAGTCAATTCGATGATACTTCGCATACCGTTGTGACCGCCGTGGCTGCCCTTTCTGCGTATGCGGAGTTTGCCCGGTTCAAGGGAAATATCGTCATAAACAACAATAAGACGGCTTGTGTCAAGCTTGTAGAATTCAAGAGCCTGAACAATAGATTCGCCGCTGTTATTCATATATGTAGTGGGTTCAAGGAGCAGACAGCGGACACCGTTTATGTTGACTTCGGCAGTTTTGCCCTTGAATTTAAGGCGGCTTATACTTTCGCCCATTTGTGAAGCGAGAGTTTCAAGAGTGCAGAAGCCTGCATTGTGGCGAGTTCCCTCGTACTGCATACCGGGGTTGCCCAGACCTGCTATTATATATTCTATTTTACCCTGTGGGGCGTGGGAATTTTGTGAAATCCTGTCGAACACATCAAAAATACTCATATCATTTTTCTCCAATACATAATTATTCAGTTTATTATATCACATTCAGGCGGAAAAAGTCAAGAAAATTTAAGGGCATCTCCAGACCCTACGCATGAAAAAATCCCCTTTTTCAAGTTGCGAGTCTTGTAACCGGATTGTAACCATTTAAAGAGACATAACATAATCAAGGTGTTTAGCAGGGTCAAGTGAAATTATGAACATCTTCTTGCGTATAGATA
>JAFSBM010000143.1 GCA_017437285.1 Ruminococcus sp.
CTGCATAGCAGCTTTGAGTTCGCCATTTGCACCTCCAAGCTGCTCCTGTAAAAGTGCAGCATACTGCGGGTTAGGTTTTTCAATTGCTACAGGATGAAAAAGCTGTTTTTCGTGTTTGAACATAATTTCAACCTCACTTTCAGTAATAGTATTACCAAGTTTAGAGGATTTTATACTGATTCTATAGCTTTTAATTTGCTTATTTTGTTTTATTGCTCCGCCAATTAACTCTTGAATAATTATATGAAGCTTGGGGAGTTACGTGAAATTTTTTTGGCAGTTTTATTTCAACTTCAAACCGTCGCTGAATGCTTTGCCAACTTTATCTCCAAGGGTAATGTAATCGTGATTTACTGGGTCATAAGTGATAGGGCTGAATTTTGATAAATCAACCTTTCCGTCTGTAAGTATACGTTCATCTGCACAGACATTGACGATTTCGCCTACAAGACGGCAAGATTCTTCATCGTAGCTTATAAGTTTACATTCGAGAGCAAGCGGTAACTCGTTGAAAAGGGGAGCGTCCACATTTTCGCTTTTTACAGCAGTCCAGCCTGCTTTTTTGATTTTGTCAGGTTCGTTATTTCCTGATACTACGCCTACATAATCAGCGGCAATTACATTTTCAGCATCGGCAATGCTCACGGTAAATGCCTTGCATGAAAGGATATTTGCTGTTGTTTTGTGATCTTCGCTGACGCAGATTGAAATCTGTGTTTCTTCGCTGATTCCGCCCCATGCAGCATTCATAGCGTCGGGAACGCCATTTTCGTCATAAGAGCCGATAATCAGCACCGGCATAGGATAAAGTATTGCCTTTGCTCCAAGATTTTTTCTCATTTTCATTCCTCCTGATAAATATTGATATATTAATTTTCATTATATGCTCTATCAATCAATAGTTTTGCGTTTTCAAAATCGTCAATAGATTTTATTTGAATTTCTAAATCTCCAGTACCCCAATGTCCTTTGTTTCGTACGTTTTCTGTAAAGCCTGGTATCAAGTCTACTGTATCAGGATTCAGTCTTAGATGTAGAAGAACACAACTCTGATATACTTCAACACAAACTATATTGCGTACTTTTTTAAAAGCAACGTATAATTTTAACTGATTTTCAGAAATGTCGTCACCAAGTGATAACACATAATCTCGAACTGAATAGAAAAGATTCTGATTCTTTTCACCCGCTTCTGCAAAATATTGTTTGAAATCTTTATCTTTCCAGTTGCTTTTTCTCGTCGATTTTATTGAATTATCATCAAATGTAATAGGCTGTACCTGTGGTGCATTGAGAAATTCAAGAGAAATGAGATTATCACCGAACTTCTTATATTTTACAAGCTTAATATTACGCTGCATCTGATTGACTGCGTGTTCATCAAACTTAGTAAAATCATTTGCTACACATATAACACAAGGCATACTCCAATCAATAGCGTTTGCTTTTTCATTGCCCAGTACGTCCATAACTAAAAGTTTAAAATCAGCTTTATGGTCAAGAAGCCAGTCTAAATAAAAGAGTCCCTGATTAATCACATTTTCGTTCATACTCCGTTTATACTCAAAAATTACAGGACAGTTATTCTCGTCAATACCTATACTATCCATCCTACCATTTGTGATTCTATATTCAGATTTAAGAAATGTAACACCAAAGAATGTATTCATATTTTCTTCTAAAAGCTTTTGAAGCTCTTTTTCCAATGTTACCTCTTTGGATTGTAATTCTTCAATTTGTCCTTTTATACTAAAAAGTTTAATATCAGCCATAAGCATATCCTCCAAGAAATTTTCAGATCAAATTATTTATAACAACATTATATCATATATTTTTATAAAATTCAATAATATTCATTCATTTTATTTCATAAATTTATCAATAATTCTGAATGCCTGTTGTGCCGTAAAAGAGAGATTTCTTTTAGCATTTTCGGGATTCATAGCATCATCAGCGATGCAGATATTGCGTAAAATTTGAAAATATGCGTTAATTTCGCTGTTACTACAAAGAATGTTTTAATCTCGTTACCTCTCTTATTTGGAATAATGATATTATAAGGCAATTTTTGTCGTGTGTCAAGATTTATTATCAGATTTTTGCCTTATCAGAGATTTTTATTGAATTTATTGACGTAATGTGATATAATATGATAGGTCGGAGGGATCAATAAGAATTTGTAGGTAAGTAGACATGAAACAAATTATTATAATCGGGTGTCCCGGAAGTGGTAAGAGTACATTTTCCAGGTCATTACACAAAATCACAAATAGTCC
>JAFSBM010000144.1 GCA_017437285.1 Ruminococcus sp.
AGGGAGGGAAATGTCGACTTTTGTGCCAGTTTTCTTTTTCCCTCCCTTTTGCCCCGTAGGTGTTCCTCTCTGGTGATAAATCACCCTTTTGTATTTATTATAATTAGAAAAAAGTAAAGTTTAAGATATTACAATGTACTACTGTTGTTTTAGGGATTGGTATTAACAGAAATTAAGGCTGTACAGTAATATTTCTTGATAAAAACGAGATGAAAGTCGATAACCTAAAAGTTTATGTGTGTATTTCCATTTTTTGCTTGACAAGTAATATAAAAGATGATATAATTATTTTAATAGTGTATATTTTAAATATTATAGATGTTCCAAAAAACTGCTGAATTTTGAACAAACAGCGTTCAGAATATAAGCAGTGATATGTTTTGTCGGAAAATCTATAACTGAAAGGAAGAAAAAAATGGAAGAAACAATTGACATTAAAGATTTGATACGACTTCTATTAAGTAAGTTGTGGCTGCTGATTCTTATTACAGTAATAGGTGGTGCAGCAGGTTTTGGTATTTCAAAAACAATCCTCCCTCTTGAGTATTCCTCACATATTACAATGTATGTGCAGAGTTACTACGGCGGCGGACAGAACAACAATGAAAATAACATCAGCAATTCAAAACAGCTTGTTAATACCTATATGGAGGTTCTCAAAGATGACGCTGTTATGAATGCGGTAGGCGATTTGCTTACAGAACAGTATGAGGAATACGTATTAAATCAGAATTTCTCATATATTAACGGAAAAATCAATCCTGCTTCAATCCGTTCATGTCTTAGCATCAGTTCCGTAACTGATACATCTGCTGTAAATATTAAAGCAACAGCAAAAAATCCTGAAATTGCGGCAGCTATATGTAATAACCTCACAAATGTTGCTCCTGAATTTGTTCAGAATGCAGTTGGTGTAGGTTCAATTAACACAATTGATCAGGCAAAGGTTTACAACACACCTGTTGCACCTAACACAATGAAGAATACACTTCTTGGTGCAATTGCAGGCTTTATGATTACAGCTCTCATAATTTTCCTTGTTGACTTCTTCGACAATACTGTAAAAGATCCCGATTATATCAGCGAAAGATATAAAAAGGCTATTATCGGTGAAATCCAGCAGTTTGAAAATGGAAAGAAAAAGAAGAAAAAGAGCGACAAGAATAAGGGTTATGACAGTACAGATTATGTAAAGCTCAGCGACAAAAATGTTCCGTTCAGCGTTGTTGAAAGCTACAAATCAATCCGTACAAATATTTCATTTGCACTTTCAACAGCTGATAAAAAGATTTTTGCTGTATCTTCTGCAAATCCAGGAGAGGGAAAGTCCACAACATCTGCAAATATTGCAATTGCAATTGCAGAAAGCGGAAAGAAAGTTCTGCTTATTGATGCTGATATGCGTAAATCAATGCAGCATAAAATTTTCGGCTTGAAGAATAAAAAGGGACTTTCAACAGCAATCAGTAAAATGAATAATGTTGAGGACTGCATACAGAAAAGCATTGTGAAAAACCTCGATATTATGACAGCTGGTCCTATTCCTCCAAATCCTTCGGAGCTTCTTGCTTCAAAGAATATGGACGAGCTTATTGAAAAGCTTGGTGAGCAGTATGACAATATTGTAATTGATACAGCTCCTGTAAATATTGTAACTGATGCAATGGAGCTTTCCAATAAGATATCAGGAATTGTAATGGTTCTCCGTTACGCAAAAACTACAAATGATGATATTGACAACGTAATAAAGAAAATGGATTTTGCACAGCTTAATGTGCTTGGATTTATTATTAACGGTATTAAGATTAAACGCAGCGGAAAGTATTATTCAGGCGGCAGCTACTATTACAAAAAAGGCTACGGCTACTACGGTGCTAAGGCAGAACCTGAAACCGAGGAAAAGAATAAGGAAAAGGACAAGAAATAAAACTTATACCGCACAGCAATGTGCGGTATTTTTGTAAAAGAGGTTGAAATATGCTTACAGATTATCATTGCCACATACTGCCCGGAATTGACGACGGTGCGGAAAATACAGAAACATCTCTGAAAATGATTGAAATGATGAAAGAACAGGGGGTAGAGCGAATTGTATCCACTTCCCATTTCTATTCTCACCGTGAAAAATCAGTTGCAGATTTTATTGCAAAAAGGAAAGCGGCATTCAATAAAATAAAAAAGAAAATGGCGATAAAAAATGTTCTTCTCGGTGCGGAAGTTTCAATTGAACACGGCATATCGGAATTGCCCGATATTCAGAAACTTGCCATTGAGGGGACGAATATAATTCTTATGGAATTGCCGTACCGTCCATATGCAAAGTGGATGTCCGAGGAGATTTACAACATTGCCGCAGAATATAAACTTGTGGTAATGCTGGCACACGTTCACCGTTATCTGCCGTACTACTCAAAGGACGAAATTGAAACAATTTTCTCCACAGATGCAATTTTGCAGATTAACAACGAGGCGTTCACAAGCTGGAAAGAAAAGAAAATTGCCAAGCGAGTAATGGCTGACAGTGACCGATTTGTATTCGGCAGCGACTCTCACAATACGGATTCACGCCGTCCGAATTGGGATATACTGCAAAAAAAGGCGAAAGCCGATGCAATAGAATTGTCAAACGGTATTCTTGACAAATACAAAAAGTAAAGGGATTGGTATTAAAATGAAAAATCCGTCGGAGTTTAGTTCCGACGGATTTTTGGTTTTTATCCGAAAAATGGCAGTAATATTGCACCTAAAAACATAAGGCAGGCAAGAAGCAATATGAGTATTCTCAAAACAATAGATTTATTCTTCTTTGGTAATTCTTTTTTCATAATCAACTCTCCTTAATGACGTTTTTTTGTGCGTCTGCGGCGGTCGGGAGTATAATCCCCGAATACATCTGATTTTTTTCGGTTGCCGTATGCAGATTTTCTGCGGTCGGGCTTATTGCCCTTTTTGTCAAATCCACGGGCTTTATCTCTGCCCGATTTTTCCTTGAATGACTTGTCCTTGCCCGATGATTTTTCCTTTGAACCACCCTTGTACAGCTTGACTTCAACCTTATTTCCGTTGATTTTCATTGAATTTGTGCTGTCGAGGATATAGTCCATTTCAGCTTCGGGAACTTCAACTGTTGTATGTGTATCGAAAATGTCGATTTTGCCGAAATCCTGCCCTGACATACCTGTTGCATCAACCAATGCACCAAGGATAAAGTTGGGAGCAATACGCTTATTTCTGCCGATGCTGAGGTCAATTTTAACTGTATCAGCACCTTTTCTGCCGCCTTTTTTCAGCGGCTTAGGCATATCAAATTCGGGAAGACTTTCGATTTCCTTTGCAAGTCGGCTGCCGATAAGTCTTGCAGCGACTTCACGGTAGTCAATGCCACGGGCAGCAAGACGCTCTAAAATATCGGTAATTTCCTCCGCAGCCTTTGGCATTTCCTCGATTTCACGGATTATAGCCTCAGTTTTGGCGGAGATTATATCCTCCTTATCGGGGAGAGGAAGTTCGGTTATAGTTGCCTTTGTATATCGTGCAATGTCTTTCAGGTCATACTGCTGACGGCGGCTTGTGATGAGTGTATATGCCGCACCTTTCTGACCTGCTCTGCCTGTTCTGCCTATTCTGTGAATGTAATATTCGTTATCCTGCGGCAAATCGTAGTTGAAAACAGCGTCAATTCCGCTTACATCAATACCTCTTGCGGCTACATCGGTAGCAACGAGAACGGCGGTAGTTCTTGATTTAAAGCTGTTCATAACCTGTGTACGCTGTGCCTGCTTCATATCGCCGTGAAGTCCTGCGGCACGGATTCCGCTTTTAGCAAGCTCCTCGGTTAATTCGTCAACCATTTTCTTTGTGTTGCAGAAAACCATTGCGGATTCGGGGGAGTATGCCGCCAGAAGAAGCTTTAAGGCATCGGTTTTTCTGCCCATTGCAGTCATAAACCAGTACTGGTCAATGAGTTCAACTGTTTTCTGCGAGGATTTGATTTTAACCTGCACAGGCTCACGCTGATATTTTTCGGTAATTGCCAGTATTTCGGGAGGCATTGTTGCAGAGAAAAGAACAGTCTGTCTTTCTTCGGGAATATAGCCGAGGATTTCCTCAATATCCTCACGGAAGCCCATATTCAGCATTTCATCAGCTTCGTCAAGAATAATTGTGCGGAGATTTTCAAGCTTGAGGGTACGTCTGCGGATATGGTCCATAACTCGTCCCGGAGTTCCGATTACAATATTTGCACCACGTTTAAGTTCCATAATCTGACGTTCCATACTTGCACCGCCATAGACAGCACAGGCTTTTACATTTCGCTTATATTTGGCGAATTTGCGGATTTCCTCGCAAGCCTGCATAGCAAGTTCACGGGTGGGGCAGAGGATAAGTACAGCTACGGATTTTTTGTCGGAGTCGGTAATTGACTCAACTGCGGGAATTCCGAATGCGGCAGTTTTTCCTGTTCCTGTGTTTGAGCGTCCGATTACATCAATTCCCTGCACGAGGAGAGGAATACTTTCCTCCTGTATCTGCGTCATTTCGGAGAAACCCAGTTCCTCCACAGCTTTCAGAATGTCCTGCGATAGGTTAAGTTCATTAAATTTCATATTATCCCTTTCTTTTTCGATATTTTCCTATTATATATCATATCACATTTTCGGAGAAAGGTCAATTGATATTGTACCATAAAATTTTCGGCAATATATCGCAGAGTTTGTGCGAAAAATACCTAAGTGCATTTATAGGGGGAAAGTTGTATCGTCAACCACCCTTACATCCACCACATCATCAAGCAAAATCACCGTATCATCGGTAAATTTCAGCTTTCCCTCACCCAAATCGAGAAAGCGGAGATTTCCTGTGTGCGTTTTATATTTACCGCCCGATTTATGCTCATCGGGAACGAAATAAGTTACGGTAATCAGCGGCTTGTCAAGCTCCGAAATCAGCTGTATAGCCTCATCAAGGCTGTTCAGCTGGTCTTCGGTAAGCTGCGGACGGCAGTCGGTAAGGCGAGCCGCCTCGTTAATTTCATCATCAAATCCCGTTAAAGCCGCAAAGGGCGAAAACTGTGCCGCCCTTTCGTAGTTGCTCATATGCGGTCGTTTATCCGACTGATGATGCGGCAGGTTGATTATATTTTCATATCGGCTCATGCCTTATGACCTCCCACTTGTCCGTTTCGTTCAA
Organism: Ruminococcus sp.; assembly: GCA_017437285.1. Lineage (GTDB taxonomy): Bacteria > Bacillota > Clostridia > Oscillospirales > Ruminococcaceae > Ruminococcus. Next base: position 5,191 of record JAFSBM010000144.1, read on the forward strand.
TGGAGGTTGCACCCTCCTCAAAATTCAGCCCTTTCAGTATGGCATTTTTGCCGTACCTTTTTTTTATGCCGAGCATAGCCTGCTGAATTGATTTTTCACGCAATTCTTCCTGTTCCTGTTGTTCCTGCTGCTGTTCAAGGTTATCCCAATCGGAGAACAAATCAAGCTGAACAAAATCCTCTTTTTTAACATCACGCTCATACATAACATTGCCTGCGACAACGTACATTCGCCGCACAAGCAGCCGTTTATCAACGATTTCAGCGTAAAGTTCCGCCATAGCTTTTACAATTTTCCGAGTAGATGAAGTGTATTCCTTTAAATTTTTTGTGCCGTGTGCCTGTTTGGGAAGCTTTCTTCCGTAGTGGTCGAATTCGAGATTTCCCTCGTAATTTTCGGGAATTTCCGTGTGGTCATATCCCACAGTCAGCACAATTCTGTCGGCTGCAAGACCCTTATCCACAAGGTCAAGAACGAGAAGTTCAGTCATTTCACGGACAATAATGCTGCCCTCGTCATAGGTGTAGGGACGGGAGAGAACCTGCCCCTGACTTATGCTGTGTGCCTTTGGCTTATATGCCTTTATATCGGCAATTGTGCAGGGTTCCCAACCCCATGCGTGGTCAATGAGCAGTTCTGCATTTACGCCGAAAAGCCTGTAAAGCCGTTCCTCATTATAAATGGAACATTCAGCAACATCGCCCATGGTGAACATATGAGCGTTTTCAAGGCGGCGGGAAATTCCCTTGCCAATCCGCCAGAAATCCGTGAGAGGACGATGCTCCCACAGCTGTCTGCGGTAACTCATTTCATCAAGTTCCGCAATTCGCACCCCGTCCTTATCCGCAGGCATTTTTTTAGCCACAATATCCATAGCAATTTTTGCAAGGTAGAGATTTGTGCCGATACCAGCCGTGGCGGTAATTCCCGTTTCACGCAGCACATCACGGAGCATGGCAATTGTAAGCTGATGTGCGGTGCATTTGTAGGTTTCAAGGTATGACGTGGCATCAATGAAAACCTCGTCAATTGAGTAAACGTGAATATCTTCGGGAGCGATATATTTGAGATAAATTTCGTAAATCCGAGTGCTGACTTCCATATATTTCGCCATACGTGGAGGGGCGGTTATAAAATCTGCTTCAAGGGAAAAATCCTTTTCAAGTTCTGAAAAATCCGTGGATTTTCCGCTGAATTTTCCATATTTAGCAAACTGTCTGCGTCTTTCGTTGACGTTTTTCATTATCTGCTGAACCTCGAAAAGACGTGGTCTGCCGGGAACTCCCACGGATTTCAGAGAGGGAGTTACAGCAAGACATATAGTTTTTTCTGTTTTGGAGCTGTCGGCTACAACGAGATTAGTTCTGAGAGGGTCAAGGCCTCTTTCGACACATTCCACCGACGCATAAAAGCTTTTCAGGTCAATACAGATACAAATCATATTATCACATCCTAAGTTCATAGTAACATAAAAAACTGCCTCTGTCAATAGAAAAGGCGGAAATTTTCTTGACATAAGCCTCCTCTTGTGTTATAATTCAGTTAAAAGGAGGAATTTTTATATGCTTAAAAAAATTACAGCCTGTGCAATGGCTTTAATCCTCTCTGTATCGGCAATCGGAGCAAACGTAAAATATGCCGCTGCGGAGGAAAGAACGGTTACATTTGAAAATTTTGATAACTCAATAAACGGGGGAGAGCCTATAAGGGGAGTTGATATATCCTCAATAATTTCCATTGAAAATGCAGGTGTGGAATTTTTCGACACATCAGGAAATAAGGCGGATATTTTTGAAACTCTCTCCCAAAAGGGCGTGAACTATATCCGTGTTCGTGTGTGGAATGAGCCATACGACAGCAATGGCAACAGTTACGGCGGTGGAAACAACGATTTATTTACAGCGGCTGAAATCGGAAAACGTGCGGCAAAATACGGAATGAAGCTTTTAGTTGACATTCAGTATTCTGATTTCTGGGCAGATCCCGCAAAGCAGACACGTCCGAAATACTGGCAGCCCCACGATCATGAAAAGCTGAAAACCGAGATATACCGCTATACAACATGGGTGCTTGAAACAATTACCGAGGGCGGCGGCGATATAGGAATGGTGCAGGTGGGAAATGAAACAAACTGCTTTTTCTGCGGTGAAAAGGATATGTATAAGATATGTGACCTTTTTTCCAGCGGAAACAAGGCTGTCCGTGATTTTGACAGGGATATTCTCATAGCACATCATTTTGCCGATCCCTCATCGGGACATTTTGAATGGTATGCAAAGGTTATGGACGAATGTAACCTTGATTATGATGTGTTTGCAGCGTCATATTATTCATACTGGCACGGCACAACGGACAATCTGACGGCAGTTCTGAAAGGAATTGCTGATAAATACAACAAATATGTTATGGTAGCTGAAACGGCATACCCCTACACAAGCGAGGACGGAGATACATTCGGCAACGCAGTTTCCGAATATTCCGACAATGTGACATTGCGTTATCCTATTTCCGTTGAGGGGCAGGCTGATGCAATTACCGATGTATTTCAGGCTGTGGCAAATGTTGGCAGCAAGGGAATAGGTGCATTTTACTGGGAACCTGCATGGCTTGGAGTTTACAATATTCCGTGGGAGCAGCAGAATGAGTTATGGAAAAAGTATGGTTCAGGCTGGGCAACTGATTATGCCGCAGAATACGACAAATCTGTAACAGCTGTCGGCGGCTCTGCATATGACAATCAGGCATTATTTGATTTCAGCGGCAGACCGCTTGACTCCCTTGATGTATTCAGCAGAATTTATCCGCAAAAGGAAATTCCCGTTGATGAATATTTTATGACAGGGGATTTATTTCCCGACGGTGTAATTGATGTTTTTGATATGATACTTCTCCGCAAAGAATTAATTGAGCAGAAGTTCAATCATTTCGGTGATGTGAATGATGACAGGCAAATGTCTGTTGCTGACCTTGTAATGATGAAAAATCATATTTTAGGAAAAGAGCAGTTTAAAATTACCAGAAAGGGCGAACCGCCAAAATCTCATCGTAGATATAGCAAACTTTAGTTTGCGGATGTGTGAGGCACTTTAGAGATGCCCTTTAAATAATGAAAAATCCTGCACAAAGCCGTGCAGGATTTTTTTATTAAACATTGTAAATAATCTCGGAATATGTGGGAATAGGCCAGCTGTCAAGAGGCATATTGACTTCCATTTCATCGGCGATTTCACGCATAATATTCATTTCCGCAAATACATAATCGTGATAGAATTCAGCCTGCTTCTGAACTTCTTCAATTGTACAGGCATCTGCTATAAGCTTTTCAAGGCGGTTGATTGACTCGTAAAGACCGTCTGAAAGCTGTGTAAGCTTCTCAGCAATTTTTCTTTCGGTATTTGCAGTTATGCCGATTTCATTCTTTGTTGCAATTGACTTGCAAAGCTTATCGAGATAGTCAAGACTTGCAGGGAGAAGCTGTTTTCTTGCCATTTCTACCATTGTACGAGCTTCAATTCTGCGTGTCTTAGAGTACTTTTCAAGGTGAATTTCTGTACGTGCTGTTACCTCGTTTTTGTTGAAAATACCGTGTTTATTGAGAATTTTCAGATTCTTTTCATCGGTATAATGAGGCATACAATCAACAACAGAGGGATAGTTTGGAAGTCCTCTGCGTGCGGCTTCAAGAACCCATTCCTTTGAATAGCCGTCACCATTGAAGATAATGCGGCGGTGTTTTTTCAGAACTTCTTTCAGAACTTTTTTGACTTCTTCCTCAAAGCGTTCACTATTTTTCACAGGTTCAAGTCTATCTGCAAACCAGTCAAGCTCCTCAGCCACAATTGTATTGAGCAGAGCGTTTGGACAGCCGATATTGTCAGATGAACCAACCATACGGAACTCAAAACGATTACCTGTGAATGCAAATGGAGATGTTCTGTTTCTGTCTGTGGAATCCTTAGGGAATGAGGGAAGTGCATTTACGCCGATTTCAAAGGACTGTGCGTGAGTCTTGTAAACTCCGTCCTCCTCAATAGCTTTAAGAACTGCGTCAAGTTCTTCACCGAGGAACATTGAAATAATTGCAGGAGGAGCTTCATCAGCACCAAGTCTGTGGTCATTTCCTGCTGATGCAGCGGAAAGTCGCATAAGGTCGGCATATTCATCAACACCCTTAATCAATGCACAGAGAATTGTGAGGAACTGGAGGTTTTCCATTGGTGTATCGCCTGGGTCAAGAAGATTCTGACCGTCATTTGTACGCATTGACCAGTTATTGTGCTTACCTGAACCGTTTACACCCTCGAATGGCTTTTCGTGGAGAAGGCATACAAGATTGTGTTTGAGAGCAATTTTCTCCATAACCTCCATTGCCAGCTCATTCTGGTCAGCACCAAGATTTGAAGTTGTGAAAATAGGTGCCATTTCGTGCTGTGCAGGAGCAGCCTCGTTGTGCTTTGTGTGGGAATATACGCCCAGTTTCCACAGCTCATTGTCAAGGTCAGCCATATATGCCGCAATTCTTGGTTTGAGATTTGCGAAATACTGGTCGTCAAGATCCTGACGCTTAGGAGGCTTTGCACCGAAAAGAGTTCTTCCTGTGAGGACGAGATCCTCACGCTGGTCGAATTTATCTTTATCTATAAGGAAATATTCCTGTTCTGCACCAACAGTTGAAGTTACACGGGTAACATTTTCGTTGCCGAATAATTTAAGAAAACGTACAGCTGATTTGCTGAGAGCCTCCATAGAACGGAGGAGGGGAGTTTTCTTGTCAAGAGTTTCGCCTGTGTATGATACGAAAACTGTGGGAATGTAAAGGCTGCCCTCTTTTACAAAGCAGTAGGAAGTAGGATCCCACGCTGTATAGCCTCTTGCGGAGCTTGTTTGTCTTAATCCACCTGAGGGGAAAGATGAAGCGTCAGGCTCACCCTTGATAAGAGCCTTTCCGGAAAATTCCATAAGAGCAGTACCATTTGGACCAACGCTGAGGAATGAGTCGTGCTTTTCAGCTGTTGTACCTGTCATAGGCTGGAACCAGTGGGTATAGTGAGTTGCACCGAGGTCTAAAGCCCAATCCTTGATAGCGTTTGCAACGATATCCGCTGTTTCGGTATCGAGAGGCTGACCTTTTTCCATTGTACGTCTGAGATTTTTGTATGTGTTTTTCGGAAGCTTTGCTTTCATAACTGTTTCATTGAAAACATTACATCCGAAAATCTCAGGAATATTAACCATAAAATTAGCTCCTTAAATATAAAGTGCAGTATATATACTGCTGTTACGGTAATTAAAAAGTGTTCCTTGCGTAACAAACTTTAATTCCATTTTATATTATATCATATTTTATAGGCAAGGTCAATATTCCGTGAAAGCTAATAGCTATTAAATAATACTGCCAATATCCGCAAGAAATTATGAAATTTGCTGTTGTCTTGACGAAACTTGCATTATGTGATATAATTTTCAAGTAAATTTTCTTTCAAAAAAATGTAACACTTGGGAAATTTGCTTTGAGTATATATTACAGAACAGGTTACCACACAGGAAAACCTGAAGCATATTTTCAAATGAAAAAATTTTTTGAAAAAAAGTGTAACACTTTGGAAATATGCCTTGAGTATATATTACAGAATGCATTCACTTTGAAGAAAAATCACGGAAAGGGGTGGGAATATGACGGACAAGGAATATCGGGAATTAAGCGAAAAATCCGAAAAATTGGCACAGAATAAGCTTTATGAAGAATACATAAACTACGTTTACAAAATAGTTTACAATAAACTCAGAAGCTGTGCTTCAAATGAAGATATTGAAGAATGTGTCAGTGATGTTTTCCTTGCAGTATTTCTTAATTATCACAACAATGAGGGGACAGACGGAGATTTAAAGGGATATATCGGCACAATAGCAAGCAGAAAGGCGATAAACAAGTATCATTCCCTTATGGCAAAGAGTGGAAGAACGGTTTCATCGGAGGAATATTTTGCGGATATTGCCGACAGCAAGAGAATTGAAGAAGAAGCGGAAAAGGAGGAGTTGAGGGATATAATGCTGAGAGTTATAAACAGCCTTGGCGAACCTGATACAACTATAGTTTTCCAGAAATTTTATTTTAACAGAAGCTCAAAGGAAATAGCTCAGAAGCTTTCAATGACAGCTGGGGCGGTCAGAGTGCGATGTAAAAGAGCGTTGGAACGACTTGAAAAGCTGCTTTCCAAAGAGGGTATTACCTTAAAGGAGGGATTCTGATGAAAGATAATAAGACAATAGGTTTTGACATATTGGATAATGCAGGACTTGACAAGATTGACCAAATCGGGACGGACACGGATATGCTTGACGAAAAGACAAAAAAGAGAATTTTAGAAATGACACGCAAGAGATTTAATGACGCAATTAAGGGTGAGGATATGATGACATTTAATAATGACATAAACGAAAGTGCAGAAATTGTTGAAAATGTAGAGGTTTACAAAAGAAGTAAAATAAGCAAAATTATGACAAGAGTCATAAATACTGCGGCAGTTGCAGGAATTGCAGCCGGCTCTGTATTTCTTGTAAAGAATATTAACAAGGATAATAAGCCTGTTGAACCTGATTTACCTGCTGTAAGCAGTACTGAGGACGGGGAATTAACAGCGGAAGAAAAAGCACGTAATCAGCGAATTGAGGAATATATTCAGGAATTATATAATCAGTTTGGAATGTCTGACGAAGATGAATTTTATGATTCCTTGAAAGTAGATTACGCTTATCTTGATATTAACAACGATTCAGTAGATGAGTTGTTTATCCGTTACGATTTTAATGCAGTAGCAGCTGACGCTAAAGGTATAGCCTTAAATTATTTTGACGGAAGAAAATATGTGCATTCTATTAACGTAAGGGAAACATTTAAAATTGACCTGAACAATCGTAAGTTGTATGATTTAGCCGAAAGTCACGAGGGTGAAAGATGGCTTGATATAAACACATGGGAAAATGTTGAGTTTTCAGCTGATTCTGATTTCTTCACATTACAGGATAATTACTTTGAAATTATTGATAGCTTTGCTGAAAATACCTACACTCATAATAACGAACCCTGCACAAAGGAAGAATACGACAAGGCAATAGCAGAATATGAAAACTGTGTCGGTGCAGAGTTGAAATTTTTCCCATATGATGTGAAGAAAGCAGCAAAACAGCCGACAGCAAATTTATCAAATGAAGCAGCAGCTAATCAGCGAATTGAAGATTTTATTCGACACATATATGTATCCCACAATGAAGTGCTTGACAAGGAAACTTTTGATGAAACTTTAAAAATAGAATACGCTTATCTTGACCTTAATAATGATTCAACAGATGAATTGCTTATTCGCTATAATTTCTGTGATATGGATTATTCAGGCATAATGCTTAATTATTATGACGGAACAGAATATAAGGAGTTCAGAAATGTAGAGTACGCATCTAAATTTGATTTGCAGAATTGTAAGATATATGATGTATATTACGGACATGAATATGAAGGCATTGAAGATGAATTTTATGTAGAAATTTTAACATGGGAAAATACAGGAAAATCTTTTGATGAAGATTACTACTTCACACATGAGGAAACATATCATTATTATTTGCACGAGAATAATTTATACTATACACATAACGGCAAACCATGTACTGAAGAAGAACTCAAAACAGCTAAGGCAAAATATGAAAACTGTGATAATGCAGGAATTGAATATATTTCATATATTCCCGATGATTCATTCTTCTTGGGAAATTCAGTAAATACCACAGCAAACGGACAGTCAGCAGAGGAAACCGCACGTAATAAGCGTATTGAAGAATATATTGAATACTTATGTTATTACTGTGACGGTGAGTCAGACAAAGATAAATTTTACGATACGATAAAAATAGACTATGCTTATCTTGACATTAACAATGATTCAGTTGATGAACTGCTTATCCGTTATCATAATTTAAATGATTTTTCACCATATTACGAAGGCACAGAGATAAACTATTTTGACGGAACAAAATATATACCTGTTGGCGAAACAAATACTACATTTAAGTTTGATTTACAGAATCGTAAGTTATATCAGTTATCCGAAGGTCATGAGGGCGGTTATTGGCTTTGTGTAAGAACGTGGGATGAGTTTTCTGATGATACGGATTTCTTCACGTTGACAGACAATTATACTTCCGATATTATATCCTTTGAGCCTTTAGGATACACTTATTCACATAATGATACAGAATGTTCAAAGGAAGAATACGAAAAGGCAATGGATGAATATGAAAACTGCGTTGGTGCGGAGCTGAAATTTGTTCCTTACAATGTTAAAAAAACTGTCAGCAGTACAGTACAGACACAAGCAGTTGCTACAAATAACGAAGAAACAATACAGACAACTATCGCCACAACAAACAAACCCACACAGGAAGTTCTCGACAAAGCAAGAGATGCGGCACTTAAAGCCAGATTTGATAAACATGATAAAAATAACTATGTAAGTATGTTTTACGCTTATTATGACATATACGATGATTCTGTTCCTGAGTTGCTTGTCTCCAATGAATATAATATAAATAGGGAAATGGAAATATACAAATTCAATGGTGCAGAATTCGTATTTAAAACAGCTGTTTGTTATAGTATAAATGTTAAATTCTGTACATCAGAAAAGCTTTTAGTAGGTTATGAAAAAATGTCTTCAATGATTCACAGTATAACCAGATATGATGATGAATTCAATTTCAGTAAAGTTAATAGAGTATTTAACGGTTATTATTGTGACGAAAATGGTAATGGATATGATCAATACAGATTTAATGATCAGATAATTACAAAGGAAGAGTTTGATTCCTATATGCACGAATGTGACAGTTGTGAAATGCTTTCTAATAATGTTGAGTTTTTATTTTATAAAACAAATTCTCCAAACTATAATGAAAAATTAGCGAGAGAACAGCTTATCAATGACTTAGATCCAGAAGGCGTATACGACAGTATAAACTATTCTTATATTGAGTTGAATGATGACGGGAAATCTGAATTAATTATTTTATGTGATGACTATGATACAAATAAAGCAACATTTAATATATACCATTGGGAAAATAACAGTTATGTTTTAAAGAAAAATGAAACCAATTTTACATTTAAAATAGATCTGGATAATAAGAGGATTTATTTTGCAGATGATTTTAGTGGAACAGTAGAGTTTATGTATTATTTAACCTGGGATGAAAACTGCAATATGAAATTTGTGAAACAAGCTTACGCAGGCGATGAAGGTTTTGAAGAACTTCTTGCAGAATATGAAGCTTGTGAGGATATTTATCTTGACTACATCCCATACTGATACAACAAAAAGGGTACCGAAACAAATCGGTACCCTTTAAATTATTCTTCTGTATTTCCGCTGTTTTCAGCAGCTTCTGTTTCAGTCTGAACAGGAGCAGGAGAAACTACAGGCTCATCAGCCTCAATGTTTTCACCACGCATAAGACGTTCAAACTTGTCGTTGTCGATTTTCTCGTATTTCAGCAGATAATCGGCAAGGAGATGCATTTTATTTGCATTTGCAGTAAGGATTTCCTTACATTGAGCATATGCCTTTTCAATAATTTCCTTAACCTCATCATCAATCTGAGCCGCAATGGACTGACTGTAATTCTGAACATGACCGTAATCCTTACCGAGGAATACTTCATCGCTGTCAGAGCCGTAAGCAACAGTTCCAAGCTTGTCGGAGAAACCGTATCTTGTAACCATATTACGTGCAGTTTTTGTAGCACGTTCAATGTCATTTGAAGCACCTGTGCAGATGTCATCAAGGAAGATTTCTTCTGCAACACGTCCGCCGAGAAGCATTACAATGCTTTCACGCATCTGATTTCGTGACACGTGCATATCGTTTGTATCGGGGCGGGTAACAGTAAGACCAGCCGCCATACCACGCTGAATAATTGTAACCTGATGAACCTTATCCTGTGTAGGCAGGTTATAAGCTGCAACAGCGTGACCTGCTTCGTGATAAGCAGTGATTTTCTTGTCGTGTTCAGTAACAATACGGGATTTCTTTTCAGGACCTGCAATGACTTTCATTGTAGCTTCCTCAATGTCCTTTTCACAGATTTCTTTTCTGTTAGCACGTGCAGCAAGGAGTGCAGCTTCATTGAGAAGATTTTCCAAATCTGCACCTGTGAATCCCTGTGTAGTCTGTGAAATAACCTTGAGGTCAACATCTTTGCCGAGAGGTTTATTTCTTGCATGAACCTTGAGGATTTCCTCACGTCCCTTTACATCGGGATAGCCGACAACAATCTGTCTGTCGAAACGTCCGGGACGGAGGAGGGCAGGGTCAAGAATATCACGGCGGTTTGTAGCCGCAATTACAATAACGCTTTCATTGCCAGTAAATCCGTCCATTTCAACGAGGAGCTGGTTGAGAGTCTGTTCACGTTCATCGTGATTACCCCCAAGACCTGAACCTCTGTGACGGCCTACAGCGTCAATTTCGTCTATGAAAATAATTGATGGAGAATTTTTCTTCGCCTGTTCAAAAAGGTCACGTACACGGGAGGCACCGACACCTACGAACATTTCCACGAAATCAGAACCTGAAATTGGGAAGAATGGCACATTTGCCTCACCTGCAACAGCTCGTGCAAGGAGAGTTTTACCTGTACCGGGAGGGCCTAAAAGGAGTACGCCCTTGGGTATTTTAGCACCGATATCGGAATACTTCTTGGGATTTTTCATAAAATCAACGATTTCCTGAAGTTCCTGTTTTTCCTCGTCGGCACCTGCAACGTCCTTGAAAGTAGCCTTTCTTGCATCAGCCTGATTTTTAAGGTTAGCCTTGCCGAAATTGTTATACTTACCGCCGCCGCTTTGACGCATCATAAATACGAACATAAGTATAGCAATTATGATTATCATAACGATTGGGATAAGCGACAGCAGCCATGTGTTATCGGTAGGTCTGATGTAATTCTGAACAAGGGGGGCGGAGGGATACTTTTTATTGTATTCCACACGGTAATTGTCGGTATCATCAAGGAAAATGCTCACATATGGCACAGTATATTTCTGCTTTTCAGTTTCGCCACGAAGCTGATATGTCAATTCCCCTGTGCCGAGGTCAAGCTCGTAGTATGATACCTCATAGTTGTCGAAATGTGATATTACGTTTGTGTATTCTGTCTTCTGTCCCATATCCGCAAACTTTGAAATTATAAAGTAAACGCAGAAAATGGAAAGCAGAATAACCAGAAAGTAGGATAAAACGCCTCTGTTCTTTTTTGGTGTCAACTTGCACACTCCTATCCTTCCCGTATTATTTGGATTTTCAGCAGCCTTTTAGTAGAGGAATCGGGAGCAACACGGTCTGCAATGCCGATTTTTTCGGCAAATATCGTCCCATTCTCGTCCTCAATGAAGTGCAGGCTGTTACGCTGTTCAACGGGAATTGTTTCATTTATTATTTTTTTCACAGAGGAAGTAAAGTTACGGCCTCTGAGTTTAAGCTTATCGCCGAATTTCCTGTTTCTGACAATAGCTGTTCCTTTTATTTTATCATAATCCAGCGTATAAATTGTTAATTTTTTATGAACAAAGTCAATTTTCTTCAAACTTTCACAATTGACAATTTCACAAACAAGAATTGAATCAGGAAAAATTCTGTTTTCGCCCAGTTCAAGGGGTTTTGAAATCAGCGTATTTTCCGTTTTCGGCTTAATTTCTTCAAGGCGGAGCGTGTTTTCCTCGGAGATGAGGAAAATATTCCCCGATATATTGATTTTTCCGCCATTTATAAGGATATTATCGCAATCCGTCAGCCTTTTATTTGAAAAGGGCAGGGAGTTTTCGGAAAGATATTCCGCAATACACCGCCTGCGTATAACCTGATTATACTCTTTCAAACCGATAAATATACCGTCCTTGCGGCAGTTTTTCACAGCTTCACCCACAGCCTCATTAATAAACTGATTTTCGCTGCGAAGCACCTCTGCCGTGCGGACATTTGTTTCCGTGAGAGAGACATTAAGCTCTTTCATAAGGGGAATTATGTTGTGGCGGATTTTATTTCTCGTGTAATCATCGGTTAGATTTGTGCTGTCGGTTACGAAATCCTGACCGCATTTTTGCAGATATTCCTCAATTTCCAGTCTTGAAACGGCAATGAGAGGACGGATTATATTATCCCTCACAGGGGGAATTCCTGCAATGCCTTTCAGTCCTGTACCTCTTATGAGGTTGAGGAGCATTGTTTCAAGATTATCATCGGCATTGTGAGCCGTAGCAAGGAGTTTTCCCATGGAATATTCACGGAAAATCCCGTATCGCAGTTCCCTTGCAGCTTCCTCGCAGGATAAGCCGTTTTTTTCGGAATATCCCTTAACATCGCAGGAAACAGCGTTAAAGGGGATATGAAGCCTTTTGCACAAATCATGGCAAAACTGCTGGTCACGGTCACTTTCCTCACCTCTGAGGCAATGGTTTACGTGAATTGCTTCAAGGGCAAAATTCATTTCAGCCGAAAGCTGATTGAGAGAAAGGAGCAGACAAACGCTGTCCGCACCACCCGAAAGACCGCAGACAACAGCATCTCCCGATTTTATCATATTGTATTTTTCCGCAGTATTGCGTATTTTTTTCAGCATTATATTAACCCTCTGGCGGCTGATTTGTTTCCAGATTGGAGAATCTGGTAAACTGACCGTTCCATACAAGTTCTACAGTACCCGTTTCACCATGACGGTTTTTCGCAATGATACACTCGGAGATATTTTGCCTTGTGCTTTCTTTGTTATAATAAGCGTCACGATAGAGGAAAAGTATAATATCTGCATCCTGCTCGATAGAACCCGATTCACGGAGGTCTGACATCATAGGACGCTTATCGGTACGGCTTTCAACAGCACGGGACAGCTGTGAAAGAAGCACAACAGGAACATTGAGTTCCTTAGCCATAACTTTAAGCTGTCGGGTGATTTCGGAAATTACCGTTACACGGTTGTCGGAACGTGAGGTTGAACCCATAAGCTGGAGGTAGTCGATAACTACCAAGCCGAGATTTTTCACACGTCGCAGCTTAGCTTTCATCTGCTGAACAGTCATACTTGCCGTATCGTCGATATACATAGGCAGAGTGCCGAGATAAGCGGCACTTGTGGCAAGTCTTACCCATTCATCGGTTTTAATTCGTCCGTTACGTAGATTTCCCGATTCTACGAGGGCTTCTGTGGAAAGAAGTCGTGTAGCAAGCTGTTCCTTTGACATTTCGAGGTTGAAAATTACAACGTCCTTGTCATTGCGGCGAGCCACATTTGTAGCGATATTCATAGCAAATGAAGTTTTACCCATAGCAGGACGGGCAGCAATAATAATAAGGTCGGATTTGTTAAGTCCCGAAGTTATTGTGTCAAGGAGCGTAAATCCTGTTTTTGCACCGATATACTTATCTTTGTCCTCACCTGTAATTTTGCCCAGTCTGTCATAGGCTTCAAGAACTGCATCGTGGAGGGAAGAAAGTCCGCTGACATTTCGTCCCTGACGGATGTCGTAAATCTTCTGTTCAGCGGAATCCAGCAGCAGCTGAGCGTCATTTTCTCCCGATTGAATATCCTCCATAATGCTTCTTGCAACATAGCCAAGACTGCGTATGAAGTACTTATCCGCAACGATTTTGCAGTAGCTTTCGATATTTTCCGTGGTGGGGAGGGTATTTGCGATTTCCATAAGGTAACGCTTTCCCTCCGTAGCGGAATCGAAAATGCCTGTTTTTTCAACCTCATTGAGGACGGTTACAGGGTCAATGGGGGAGCCGCCTGTGAACATACGGTAGATTATACCGAATATTTTTCGGTGGCTTTCGCTGTAGAAATAGTCGGGTTTTATTTTTTCAATAACAGTAGGCATAACGGTGGGGTCTGCAAGAACAGCACCGATAACCGACTGCTCCGCCTCTATGCTGTGTGGAAATTCAGCGGCGGAGAAAAAATTGTTAGCGTCCATTATCCCTCGATAACCTCAATATCAACCTTTTCGGAAACACCAGTGTAGAACTTGATTGCAGCAGAATATGTTCCGAAATTCTTGATATCAGTGCTGAGAGAGATTTTCTTCTTGTCAACCTTTACGCCAAGCTGACTTTCAAGAGCCTCGGCAACGTGAGCAGCTGTAACAGAGCCGAAAAGACGGTCATTTGAGCCTGCCTTTGCCTTGATGATAAGCTTCTTGTCCTTAACCTTTGCAGCAGCTTCCTGTGCAGCCTTTTTCTCTGTGTCAACCTTGTACTGTGCAGAGGATTTCTGACCTGCAAGCTTGCTGAGATTTTCGGGAGTTGCCTCAACAGCAAGTCCCTTTGGCAGAAGCATATTTCTTGCGTAGCCGTCAGCTACATTCTTGACTTCGCCTTTTTTGCCTGAGCCTTTAACATCCTGTAAATAAATAACCTTCATAATTTTAATTCCTTCCTTTTCGTGTGTTTCAGATGTTGAAAAATCTATTTTTCAATGTTGATAGTTCCTCGTCATCGCCGTCAATGGCAAGTTTGAGGAGTTTGACAGCTTCTGATGCAGTAACATTGCTAAGCTGTGTGGCAGCCATACTCTGATGACCGCCGCCGCCCAGCTTTTCCATAATAATTTGAACATTGACCGCACCGAGAGAACGTGCCGATATATTTATGCCATTGCCTGAGGTGTAGACAACGAAAGAAGCGTCAACATCTGTAATGTTGAGCAGTTCATCAGCTGCCTGAGGAGCTGTTATGCGTATATTAACATAATCACCGTCGGCAACTGCAATGGCACATTTATTGTAAATTGAAGCAGATGCAACAATTTCACTTTTTTCCTTGTAAGACTCAAAAGAACTGGAGAAAAGCATTTTGACCGCAACAGTATCAGCACCCAGTTTTCTGAGGAATGCCGCAGCTTCAAAGGTTCTTGAGCCTGTACGCATTACAAAATTTTTGGTATCAAGCATAATGCCTGAAAGGAGAGCCTCCGCATAGTATGAGGGCAGCTTTTCATCGCCTGAAAATCGGAAATACTGGATAAGCTCCGTTACCATTTCAGATGCAGATGAGGCGTGTGGTTCATGGTAGAAAATCACTGCATTATCAATGAAATCGGCAGTTTTTCTGTGGTGGTCAATGATAATGACCTGTCTGAAAAGCTCATAAAGCTGTGGAGATTCAACAATGTTCTTGCTGTGGATATCCACGATAATAAGCAGGTCATTTTCCGAAACATTCTGCATTGCAGCGGCAGGAGTGATAAAAAGTCCCTGTTCTGCCTGTGCTTCAATTGAGTCAATGAGGTTGACCGCAAGATTTTTTGTGCGGTCAACAACAATGTGAGCTTCTTTGCCCATAAGCTGCAATGCACCTGCAAGACCGCAGGCTGAGCCTATTGAGTCAAGGTCACCGAAGCGGTGTCCCATAATGAAGATTTTCTCCGAACTGAGAAAAATATCCTGCATTGCATTGGCTATAATACGTGTTTTTGCCTTTGACATCTTCTCAACGCCCTTGGAAACTCCGCCAAAGAAGCGGTAGCCGTTTTCGGTTTTGAGAACTGCCTGGTCGCCGCCACGTCCAAGAGCCATTTCAAGGCATTGGCGAGCGATATTTTCGCTTTCTGCAAGAGTTTTTGCATTATCGCCCACACCGATTGAAAGGGTGAGGGAATATTTGCCTGCAATTTTGATTTCTCTTGCCATATCGAGAATTTTGAATTTTTCCCTGATTTTATCTTCAAGGTGGCGATGCTCCATAACAGCATAAAAGGTATTGGGAGAAATTTTCTTGACAAAGCCGTTTGTATTGTCCATAAACTTTTCAATAAGCTGTTCAATTTCAACGGCAGCAACAGCCTTTTCGCTTTCCTTGGCATTCTGTATAATCTCGTCATAGGTGTCAATTGTCATAACAACTACGTCGGGATGAGAATCCTCACATTCCTTTTTAAGCTGATAATACCTTGTTTCGTTGTCGAAACAGGTTAGAACAAATGTAACATCGTCCTTTGTGAATTCCTCGTGGAGAATTTTATAAACCGAGTTATTTATGCGGCATACCACCGATTTCTCGTTGATAATATCCTTTATGTCAACCTGAGCACAGTCCTTGAAATCCATACCGTAAATGTTCATATGAGGACAGATATGGTCTGCAAAAGCACGGTTATACCATACGATTCTGCCGCTTTTTTCAACAACCGCAACGGGGGCAGGGAGAGAATTTATATATTCCGCAGCTGAGCTTTCAAGGTGGTTATTCATCTTAGTTAAATAACGCAGGGAATTCTTTGAAAATACCGCATAAATTATAATAATCACCAGAGCAAGCAGCAATGCCGAAACAATTCCCACTGTGCCGTAAAGCTTGTTATATCCGAAAAGCGTAATTGAAACAAACAGCTGACTTGCAATAACAGTCAACATAAGTAACAGAGCCGCCCCCGGAAACTTTTTTTTCACATCTCAACCCCCCCTTGCAGAGTTTTATTTGCTTTAGAGTTCCATAATAATGGGAAGAATCATAGGGCTTCTCTTTGTTTTCTGATAGATATAATCGGAAAGTGCGTCACGGAGTTTGCCCTTGAGAGTATTCCACTCACGCATTTCGTGATGTGAGCAGTTGTCAAGAGTGTTATTGAGAAGCTCTCTTGCCTCAACAAAAAGTTCCTCCGATTCACGGACATAGACAAATCCTCTTGAAATAATATCAGGGCCTGCCACAACGATATTTCCCGCTCTTTCGATTCCGATAACGATTATAATAAGTCCGTCCTGTGCAAGGTGCTTTCTGTCACGAAGCACGATTGAACCTACATCGCCAACGCCAAGACCGTCAACAAGAATACGTCCCGATGGTACTTGTGAAACAACTTTCATTGTTACGCCGTCGGATTCGATAACATTTCCGATTTCAGCAATAATTATATTTTCTTGTGGCATACCCATTTGTACTGCAAGGTCGGCGTGTTTTTTGAGATGCTTGTATTCGCCGTGTACGGGGATAAAGAACTTAGGTCTTGTGAGAGCCTGCATAAGCTTCAGTTCCTCCTGACAGGCATGACCTGAAACGTGTACCTCGTACATAGCCTCATATACAACCTCTGCTCCCGATTTCATCAGCTCATTTACAACACGTGTAACAAATTTCTCATTGCCTGGGATTGGGGTAGCTGAGATGATAATGAAATCCTGTGGAGTGATATTGACTTTTCTGTGGTCATTCATTGCCATACGTGTAAGGGCAGACATAGGCTCGCCCTGACTTCCCGTAGTGATAAGAACCATACGCTCGTTTTCATAGCGGTTCATCATATCAATATCAACAATCAATCCGTCGGGAACCTCGAGATAACCAAGCTCAATAGCCGTATTTATGACATTAATCATACTTCTTCCCGAAACGGCAACTTTTCGTCCATAATGCTCAGCAGCATTGATAATCTGCTGAACACGGTGGATATTTGAGGAGAATGTGGCAATTATAATTCTTCTTCCCTCTGCCTTTTTGAACAGACGGTCAAAGGATTCGCCTACAGTACGCTCTGAACGTGTACAGCCCTCACGCTCAGCATTGGTGGAATCAGCCATAAGAGCAAGTACGCCCTTGCTGCCCAGTTCGCCGAAACGTGCAAGGTCAATAATATTTCCGTCAATGGGGGAGTAATCCACCTTGAAGTCGCCTGTGTGGACGATTACGCCTGCTGGAGTGTGAATAGCCATACCCACAGCGTCGGGGATTGAGTGATTAACCTTGATGAATTCAACAGCCATACATCCCATTTTAACGGTTTTTCTCGGCTCAACCACATTGAGCTTTACCTGATTGAGGATACCCTGTTCTCTCAGTTTTCCCTCAATAAGTCCCACAGTAAGACGTGTGGCATAAACGGGGACGTTCACCTTTTTGAGGAGGTAGGCAAGTCCGCCGATGTGGTCCTCGTGACCGTGAGTAATAACAATACCTCTGATTTTGTCGGCATTGCGTTCAACATAGGTGAAATCGGGGATAACAATATCAACACCGGGCATATCCGCATCGGGGAATGCAAGGCCGCAGTCGAGAATGAACATATCGTTTGAACATTCAAAAACTGTCATATTTTTGCCGATTTCATTAAGTCCTCCGAGAGGGATAATTCTCACGGGAGTTCTTTTGATTTCCTTTGCCTGCTGCTTAGGTCTGCGGACTGTTGAGGGAGCAGTCTGCCTTGTAGTTTTTCTCGGCTGTGCCGTTGCCTTTTGAGGAGCAGGCGTTCTTCTTGGTTTTCTTGTTGTGTTGTTTTCGTTCACTAAATTGTCCTCCTTTGGGGCAGATTCTGATTATTTCACCGAATAGTTGCTATTCCTGATAATTGCAGAAAAATGCCTTTGATATTATGTATACTTCAGCGGTAACCGCTATAAATTCAAATAAATTAATCAATTTTTTAGCCGCAAATTTATAGATAGCCATACTATAATTATACCCAAAAAATGAGAATATGTCAAGAGGGATAAAAACTATTACAGACCCTACGCATGAAAAAATCCCCTTTTTCAAGTTGCGAGTCTTGTAACCAGATTGTAACCATTTAAAGAGACATAACATAATCAAGGTGTTTAGCAGGGTCAAGTGAAATTATGAACATCTTCTTGCGTATAGATAG
>JAFSBM010000145.1 GCA_017437285.1 Ruminococcus sp.
GGGAGGGAAATGTCGACTTTTGTGCCAGTTTTCTTTTTCCCTCCCTTTTGCCCCGTAGGTGTTCCTCTCTGGTGATAAATCACCCTTTTGTATTTATTATAATTAGAAAAAAGTAAAGTTTAAGATATTACAATGTACTAAGTCAATTTTATAGATTTTTGTTGACTTGATTTTTTCTTCGTGGTATAATGAGAGAGGCAAATGTCGGGTATTCCGACAAATCAGAATTTTCACAGGAGGTAATATGCGTTATTTTTTAGATAAAGAAACAGTGCCGACAATACCCACCCCTCACGATTGCATAATAAAGAAAGTGACTATACAAGAAGAATACATTATATTTGAGTTTGAAGATGATATTTCGTATCATGACTCTGTTAAGTACCATAAGCCTGATGCAAAATCCTTAGTGATAAAGATTCATTTGGCAGATGATTTTGAAACGTACAAAAAGAAACATTACCAACGACGTTGGTGCAAGGGAGATTATGCCCGAATTCGTAATTCTAAGCTTGTAGAAATTGCTGAAAAAGAAAGGCTTGAATATCTTTATCATTACATAGGTTACCAATCAATTATTATTAAATTATTTAGTAAGACCTATATCACCCTTGATATACAAGCCGACTATATTGATTTTGATTGGATTGTTTAATAATACCAATTATTTTGTTATTGCGAATTATTCAGCTCCAGCACCATAAACACATCTGAATGGATGCTGTCGTTGTATTTTTCCGTATCCACAAATCCCGATTTTTTATACAATGCAATTGCCCGTGTGCTTGTTGAAAGGGAATCAAGATACATTTTCGCATATCCCAGCTTTTTTGCAAGGGAAACGGCTGTATTCAGCAATTTTCTGCCATATCCTCTGCCGTGATATTCCTGCAATAAATAGAGGGATTTCAGCTCACAATCCTTTTCGCTAAGGTGATGAACTGCCACCGCACCGATGATTTTTTCGCCGTGGAGCATACAATAAAATCCCTTGAAATTATGCTGAATATCCTTGTAAAAGCTGTGTCGTCCGTCAATATCCAATGCCCTGCACGATTGAGGAAGGCATATTTCAAGAAATTCAATTAATTGAGTATAATATTTATCTTCATAAGGGACTATTTCTGTATTGAGGTCACACACCATAATATACTCCTCATCGTTTTCGTCAATTATGTAAAATCCCACATTTCTATACATTTTCACAGCATAATTAGCTTTCTGAACCGCAAGAGAAGTTCTCTTGTAACCACGGCTTTTCAGTTCCGCAAGCATAGTTTTCATTAATGCCGTGCCTATTCCGAAATTGCGGTATTCCTTGAAAAGAGATATTGCAAAAGAGGGTACGCCCTCCGCAATATGCCCATAGTCCGCCATATCACGCACCCAGACAGCACCCACGATTTTTCCCTCAGCTTCTGCTACAAAGCATATATCGTCCTTTTCCTTGCCGAAATTCTTGATATACATCTGCAATTCAGGCTGATTTATAATTGACTTTGGCGGAGGTGCTGTTCCCTCAGGAATGAAAATCGCTTCATATATGAAATCGTCTAATAATTTGTATTCTTCCTCTCGGATTTTTCGTATGGTGTAGTTCATATGTATCGCCTTTCTTGTTTTTTATAATTATATCATAGAATTTGGTGCAATGCAATATTATGCAGGGCAGTCCAATAAAAAAAGACGGCAGAACATATCCAATAACCTATTATTGTATACATTTGAGTAAATAGATTTAGAGATGCCCTTAAGGGAATAGTACTCGTGCAACGAGTCAAGTGTTATTTCAATGCATCGTTTACAATATAACGAGAATAATAAAATTCGGTATAATTACATTGTGATATTTTCTCATAATTTTCACGGTCGACAGTAGTAAATCTATAACCACACTGAATATCATTATCATTTGTCCACTTTAAGCAATCATCAATAAATGTATTGAACTTATCTTCCGGACAAATATCAGAGGGCAAAAAAACAGCAGCTCTTGATTGAACTTTTCCTATAACAGTTGTTTCATTTATTACGTCGCCATATTCAATTTCAGTACTACCGGGACGCAAATAAATCTTAACATCACCTTTGCTAAAATAATCTTCCATATAAGACTTTATAACATTTTCCATAGATTCTCTGACAGGGATAAGCATATAATTATCAGAATATCCGCTTCCATCTCTTTCTTTTACAACGGTAACAAAATTTCGTTTATCTTCTTTATCAAATCCGTTCGGGATAAATCTCAACTCTTGTTTACCCATTATTGATGCCGGTCTCAATGTATGAAAGTCAAATGACACACCTTCATATTGTTTGTCAAGGTATAATAATGCATCTTCGATTACAGCTATATAAATCTTTTGTGATTGAGTTAGCTTATTAAGTTCGGTTGGAAGTCCTTCCTCTTGAAGTATTTTCTTCTGTCTTTCAGTTAACTTGGACCTGTCTGCTGTTGGTAATTCTTCTTCATATTTACTGGTTTCTTTTTTTGAGTTATTCGTTTTTTCTCTTAACGAACACCATAACAGACATACTCCTGATATAGCAATCCAAACAAGCAGCATAAATTTCAGCAGTTTATGCATTATAGCACATTCTGTAAAATTATTGTTATTCATTAAAACCTCCATAACAAGCAAATAAAACAGCAAACATTTCATCTACTATTTTATCCGATATCAGTACTTCAAATTATATTTTACATTTTATCATAACCAGCAAAGAATGTCAAGTTTTCGTGCTTGCAGGGCAGTCCAATAAAAAAGACGGCATCTGCAATGCAGTCCAATAAAAAAGACGGCAGAACTAAATCCACCGTCTTTGAAGCTACAGACTTTTATTTCCGCATTTACCGCCGCATTTTTTTGCATAGGGGCAGCCGATGCAGGTTGTGCCTTTTTTCTTTTCCTTGTGGAGGTAAATGCAGATTGCAATTACTATTGCAGCTACAATTGCAATAATTATAATATTTTCCATATTAACTCTCCAATGAGTATTCAGCCTTTACTGATTTGTTTGCCTTGCTGATGAGGTATATGATGTATCCCGATATTACAGCCACAATTGCAAGTCCGCAAAGTGCAGCTGTTACATCAAGAGTTGCAGGTGCTGTAATAAGTGTGCCGATAGTATACACGAGATATCCTACTGTGTAACCTACTCCTAATTGCAGTCCAATTCCGCCCCAGAGCCATTTCTTGCTCTTCATTTCGGAGTTCATAGCACCGATTGCCGCAAAGCATGGGGGGGAATAGATGTTGAACATAAGATATGCAAGGGCTGCAGCTTTTGAAATTGCCATAACAGAGGCAGTAGTAGCTCCAGCACCCTCCATAAGTGCCAGTTCTTCGGTATCAATGAGATTTTCAAGACCTACAAAGCATACTGCAAGTGTGCCGACTACGTTTTCCTTAGCGATAAAGCCTGTGATAGCAGCAGCGGCTAACTGCCAGCTGAGTACGCCTACGATTGGAACGAGGATATATGCGAATGGGCTTGCGATTGTTGCAAGAATTGACTGGTCAGCCTGTTCTGCAACCTTGAATGACCATGTAAATGACTGCATAATCTGTACCGCTGTGTTGCAAAGGAGGATAATTGTTGCGGCCTTTACGATATATTCCCAGCCACGGCTGCACATTGACTTGAATGCACCCCAGAGTGAGGGAATTTTGTATTCGGGAAGTTCAATGATGAAGAATGAATTTTTTGCTCTGTGACCTGTAATGAGGTTAACAAGCAAAGCACCGAGGAAGATAAGTGCAATACCTGTGAGGTATACCACAAAGCTTATAATTCCCTTATTTTCGCTGAAAAATGCACCTGCAAAGAGAGCAATTACAGGGATTTTCGCACCGCATGGCATAAAGGGAGCAAGCATTGCAGTTGCACGTCTTTCACGCTCATTGCGGATTGTACGGCTTGCCATAATTCCGGGAACTGCACAGCCGATTGTTATAACAAAGGGGATAACGGATTTTCCCGAAAGTCCGACTTTTTTGAATATGGGGTCAAGAACGACTGCGGCTCTCGCCATATATCCGCAATCTTCGAGAATTGCAATGAGGAAATACATTATCATAACCAAGGGGAGGAATCCGAGAACTGCGATAACACCGCCAATTACACCGTCAACAAGAAGTGCCGACAGCAGGGGAGATGCGTTTTCAAGAAGTCCGCCTACCCAGCCTTGGAATTTTTCAAGGAGAGCAACAAGGGTATCTGCTATGTATGGACCCAGCCAAGCCTGTGAAATCTGAAACACAAGCCACATAATGCCTGCAAAAATCAGCAGTCCCACAATAGGATTTGTTATAAATGTGTCAATTTTATCGCTTAAATTTTTATCCCTTGTAAGCACTTTTCGCTGTTCAACCTGCTTTACAATGCCATTTACAAATTCGTAGCGTTCACAGTCAGCGGCTTCGGCAGCGGCTTTGTCCTTAATATCCGCATTTTTGTTTCTGAACGGAGCTTTCTGCGATTTTCCTGCAATACTAACGGCTGTTTTCATAAGCTCCGAAAGTCCGTCTGCTGAGGTTGAAACTGTATTGACTACAGGGCAGCCCAGAAGTTCAGAAAGCTTTTCGCTGTCAATTTTTGTATCCTTTTTCTCGTTTATATCTGTCTTGTTAAGGGCAATAACCATTGGTACGCCGAGTTCAAGAAGCTGAGTTGTGAAAAAAAGGCTTCGGCTGAGATTTGTGGCATCTACGATATTTATAAGCACATCAGGCTTTTCGTTGACTATGTAATCTCTTGCTACGCTTTCCTCGCTTGTGAATGGTGAAATGGAATACGTACCGGGGAGGTCAACCGCAATAATATCCTTTCCGTTGCAGTAGGATTTTTTTATTGGATTTTCCTTTTTGTCAACGGTAACACCTGCCCAGTTACCAACCTTTTCGCTTTTACCTGTCAAAGCGTTGAACATTGTTGTTTTGCCCGAATTCGGGTTGCCAGCCATGGCTATTCTCATAATTTTCTCCCTCGTTATTGAAATATTTTGTTATTGTATACTAACAGCTTATCCAAAATATACAGGCACAGGAAAGTGCCTGTATAAATACATATGCGGTTAAATCCGATTAATATACAGAAATTGCATTTGCAAGATGCTTGTCAATGTTGTATCTGCCGTCTTTGATTGCTACAACACAGCTATTTCTTCTGCGTGATACCACAGTTACAGCGGCACCTCTGTAGCAGCCGAGAGTGAGCAGGAAAGAGTTGAGTTCAGCGTCATTGCTGTTGATATCTTTAACGATATATTCTTTACCGATTGAAATTTGATTTAACGACATAAAATCACCCTTTTATCAGATTGGGAAATATCCCGTAAAGAGCATCTGTTACCCTTTACTAACTATATTATACCCTATTGTTTACATTTTGTCAATATCCTTTTGGAATAATCAGCGGATAACACAAAAGTAGTTAGTGATGTATAACGCTATTAGTTATTTATAACAAACATTATCTAAGGGCAATTGCAGCATATCAGAGGTTAGCTTTCAAATCTTTCATCGTAAACTTCGTCCCAGTTTTCACCAATACAATCTTCTGCACATTCTTCAAGATAAAATGACAAATCAGCAAGCATATCATCAAAATCACGGTATTCCTGCTCGCCGTCAGAAGTTACACGGAAGAAAACATTTGTACTGCGTGATAAAAGCAATTCTTCATCATTGAGAACTGTACCAACAATTATAACGTCATTTTCGCCCTTATAATCTCCTGATTCGGGGAATTGAATTACAGCATATTGATTGAGAATATCTGCATTTTCAGTAAGCATAAGCCAGCATTTGTACTCGTTAGGCAGGCTGAATTTGTTTTCTTTTTCCCATTCTTCGATTTTAGCAATATCAGCAGGGGGAGCAAAAGAAGAATCCTTATACTCACACAATAATTCACACATATTAGTGTAATATTCAAACTGCTCTTTAATGTTTTCGTTAATTATAAAATCCATAATAATTACTCCTTTAAAAAATTTTGCATAATGCACTTTAATATTATGATTATACATTGTTTTACATAATTTGTCAATGTTAAATTAAGGGCATCTCAAAAAACCCCTTTTGAGAAAAAACAGCTATGCACGACATCTGCTTCGTCAACCTCCCTTGGAGTGCGACAGCACGCCTTCGGTAGGTTTCCTTGCAGCTGTCATACCTATCTGTTTTTTCTTTAATCAAACGAGTTTTTAGA
>JAFSBM010000146.1 GCA_017437285.1 Ruminococcus sp.
GAAGAGCAAATTATTGTAGAAAACAGAGTCAACACTATTTCAATTCACTGCTCAGATAACCGTGTTTCAGCAGGTATTGGTGACGAACTGTATGATTATGAGCAATGGGGTACTATTAATATAGTCGAAACGAAAGAAAGCCGAAAAGCTGACTTTATGCTTAAAGTTGACGGCAACAGTATGGAGCCCAAATTTTATGATGAAGATTACGTTCTTATTCGCCAACAGCCTGCTGTTGATATAGGTCAGATAGGCATTTTTGATGTAGACGGCAAAGGCTATATAAAGAAATTTGATGGTGACAAGCTCATTTCTCTCAACCCTGATTATGAAGATATAAGCTTATTGAATAAGGAGTTTCGGTGCTTTGGATTGGTTCTCGGAACTGCAGAATTGGTATAAAAACATAGGGTGGCAACTGGTTGCTACCCCATTAAAATTTGGTTGCCAGTTGCCACCCTCAAAATTTCCAATTTTAAGATCATAAAATATGACTTTTTAAAATAGTTTTAATTACCCATTCTAAAATTAAAACAACGTAAAATAGCCATTAGAACGATATTCAAATACAATTAAAACACCATTCTAACAGCTATTCAATATAAAAAGGCATTTCCAGTTGATTTTTTTCAAATCAGCCGAAAATGCCTTTTTTCTTATGACAATAAGTTTTTCCACCATTTCAACATTTTAATTTTCTTCCACCGAAAAAACGCCTATTTTACGCCCTTTGAGTGGGATTTTAATAATATTTTTGCCTTTTTCCTGCTTTTTTCACTTTTTATATTATACATGTCAAATCACAGTTCGTCAAGCTGATTTGCAATATCCTCTCTTATTCTCACTGAAAAAGTTCTGTGACCATCGTCACCTTTTATATTTGAACGCTTTGTAATCTGTAATTTTTCTGCCATAATATCACCTCATAACTATATTATATCTTGACAACAGCTATAATAATATGTTATAAATTATGATATAAAATATGTTATGGAAGTGGTATTATGAAAAATAAGACTGTGGTTTTTATTGGACATAATGATTGTACAGGATTGGAAACTGGAAAATTAAAATCAGAGATAATCAAAAGCATAGAAAATGGTGCTATAAATTTTATTTCTGGAGGAATGGGTGAATATGACAGAATATGTGCCAGATTAGTATATGAAATAAAGATTGAATATCCAAATATAAAAAATTTACTTGTAATACCATATCTTAATTTTAATATTTTTGAAAAAAGATATTTTGATGAAATAATTTTTCCTGAGGAATTAGAGTATGTTCCTAAAAAAGCTTCAATAATCAAAAGAAATCAATATATGGTTGATAAATCTTCGTATGCAATCTGTTATGTTAATTATAGTTATGGAGGTGCAGCGAAAACATTTCAGTATGCAAATAAAAAGAATGTGGAAATAATAAATTTAGGAAAGCTAAACATTAAATAAATTAAAAATCTCAATCCCCTTTTTCTCAGCCATACGAACGGTCTGTCCCGTACCGCTTGCAAATCTTTTCGGGTTGAAATAGCAAACAAGGCAGTCACATAATTTAAGCATAAGTTCATTCCGTTCCTTCATACATCCGTCATAATAGCTGTCAGAAACGGTGAAAATATAATCCGACTGTGAAATGATATTCTGATACCTTTTTATGTCCTTCTGACTCCATTTCAGAGTCTGTTCCTCGGGAGGACAGGGCAAAATAAGATTAAGGTGAATATGAGGATACTTTTCTTTTTTCAGATTAATGATCGTTTCTTCGCAAAGCATATCCCAACCTAAAGCACCGCCCGCATAAAAATTATCACAGCCGTTTTCAACAAGCTCACAGATTTTGTAATATAAGAATAATTTCATCTCTTTTGTAATTTTCAGTCGCCTGTGTCCCGAAAAGCATACGGATTTCATATAAACACCTCTTTATCTAATTATAATCTATCAGATAATAATTGTCAATAAATATAATGTATCAGATTATTAACTTTTGAGATAATATATCTTATACTTTATTAAGTGAGAGGTGATAAAATGTCGGAATTCAATCCTGCTGAAATGGGTTTAAGAATACAAAATCAGCGAAAAAAACTTGGATATACCCAGCAATATGTTTACGATAAAATGAATATTTCGCAAAATCATTACAGCCGTATTGAAAACGGACATTCGGGTTTATCATTTGAAAATCTGCTTAAAATCAGCGAAATTTTAAATATTTCGACAGATTATATTTTAACAGGCAATGTGAATAATACAAGCTGTCCGGATTTTGTAATGGAGTATAGCGAGTTAACCGATAATCAGAAGAAGTTTATTATTGAACAGATAAAGTTAATAAAGAAATTTAATCTTAAATAAAAATCCCCTGCTGTCCTATGCATCGAACAGCAGGGGATAAATTATTTTAGCAAGCTATTTTATGACAATCAATATTAGTCATTGTAGAGCTTTGTAAGTCTTGTAAGGTAGTCGTATCTGTCCTTAGCGTTAGCGAGAGCTCTGTCGAAGAGACGGTCTGCTCTTTCAGGATTCTGCTTAGCGAGGGAGTTGTAACGAACTTCACCCATAAGGAATTCCTTATACTTATCGTCGATAGCAGGTACCTTGCTGTCGAGGATGAATGGGTTCTTGCCTTCAGCCTTAAGAAGTGGGTTGTATCTGAAGAGGTGCCAGTAACCTGATTCAACAGCCTTCTTTTCTTCTTCCATAGCCTTGGACATACCAGCCTTGATACCGTGGTTGATACATGGAGCATATGCAATGATGATGGATGGGCCGTTGTAAGCTTCAGCTTCGCTGATAGCCTTGATACACTGGTTCATGTCAGCACCCATAGCAATGTGAGCAACGTAAACGTAGCCGTAGCTCATTGCGATGCCAGCGAGGTCCTTCTTCTTTGTTTCCTTACCGGCAGCTGCGAACTGTGCGATAGCACCTGTTGGTGTGGACTTGGAGGACTGACCGCCTGTGTTGGAGTAAACTTCTGTATCGAATACGAAGATGTTGATGTCTTCGTTCTGAGCGATAACGTGGTCGAGACCGCCGAAGCCGATATCGTAAGCCCAACCGTCGCCGCCGAAGATCCAGAGAGACTTCTTGCCGAGGAAGTCCTTGAGTTCAAGAACAGCCTTAGCAGCGTCTGTGCCAGCCTTTTCGAGTTCAGCAACGAGTGCAGCTGTTGCAGCACCGTTTTCAGCACCGTTGTTCATTGTGCTGAGGTAAGCGTCGATAGCAGTCTTAAGTTCGCCGGAAGCGTCCTTTTCCATTTCAAGGAGAGTAGCAACTGCTCTCTGACGGAGTGTGTTCTGAGCAAGGAACATACCGTAGCCGTATTCAGCGTTATCTTCAAAGAGGGAGTTAGCCCAAGCAGGACCCTTGCCTTCCTTGTTTACTGTATATGGTGTAGAAGGTGCGGAACCGCCCCAGATAGAAGAACAACCTGTTGCGTTAGCGATGTACATTCTGTCACCGAAGAGCTGAGTTACGAGCTTAGCGTATGGTGTTTCACCACAGCCTGCGCAAGCACCGGAGAATTCGAGGAGAGGCTGCTTGAACTGTGAGCCCTTGATTGTGTTTTCCTTGAACTTAGCAGCAACTTCAGGCTTGCTTGGGAGGTCTACTGCGTAATCGTAGATCTTCTGAGCGTCATCCTGTGTAGCGAGAGACTGCATTGTAAGAGCCTTAGCGCCCTTCTTGCCAGGACAAACGTTAGCACAAGAGCCGCATCCTGTACAGTCGAGAGCAGAAACTGTCATAACGAAGTTCATGCCGTCAACACCTGTCATCTTGATAGCCTTTGTATCAGCAGGAGCTGCTGCAACTTCAGCATCAGTCATAGCAACAGGACGGATTACAGCGTGTGGACAAACGTAAGCACAGAAGTTACACTGGATACAGTTTTCGCTGTTCCAAACAGGAACGTCAACAGCGATACCTCTCTTTTCGTAAGCAGCGGAGCCCTGTGGGAATGTACCGTCAGCCATATCCTTGAATGTGGAAACAGGGAGAGTATCACCCATCTGAGCATTTACAGGGATCTGGATGTTGTTTACATAATCAACAACTTCCTTTCTGCCCTTTGTAGCAGCAGGAACGCCCATAGCTGTATCTTCAGCATTCTTCCAGGAATCAGGAACGTCGATCTTAACGATGCTTGTAGCACCTGCATCGATAGCGTCATAGTTCATCTTAACTACGTCGTCACCCTTCTTGCCGAATGAAGCAAGAGCCTTTTCCTTCATGTACTTGATAGCATCTTCTTCAGGGATGATTTCAGCAAGCTTGAAGAATGCGGACTGGAGAACTGTGGATGTTCTGTTGCCGAGACCGATCTTTCTTGCAATATCAACACCGTTGATGATGTAGAACTTGATGTTGTTTTCAGCAATATATCTCTTAACCTGACCAGGGAGGTGGCTTTCAACTTCGGAAGCATCCCACTGGCAGTTGAGGAGGAATGTACCGCCCGGCTTAACATCCTGAACCATGTTGTACTTATCAATGTAGGACTGGTTGTGGCAAGCAACGAAGTCAGCCATGTTGATAAGGTATGTGGACTGGATAGGAGTCTTACCGAATCTGAGGTGAGAAATTATTACGCCGCCTGACTTCTTGGAGTCATAAGCAAAGTATGCCTGAGCGTACATATCTGTGTGGTCACCGATGATCTTGATGGAGTTCTTGTTAGCACCAACAGTACCGTCAGAGCCGAGACCCCAGAACTTACAAGCCTTTGTTCCTTCGGGAGCTGTATCGAGCTTGCCTTCGGAAGGAAGGGAGAGGTTTGTAACGTCGTCAGTGATACCGATTGTAAATCTAGCCTTGTATGTTGCCTTATCAGCTGTGTTGTCGTAAACAGCCTTGATCTGGTCAGGAGTTGTATCCTTGGAACCGAGACCGTATCTGCCGCCTGCGATAACGATGTCGTTGAACTTGGAGCCCTTAAGAGCAGCAACAACGTCGAGGTAAAGAGGTTCGCCAAGGGAACCTGGTTCCTTAGTTCTGTCGAGAACAGAGATCTGCTTAGCTGTATCAGGGATAGCAGCGATGAGCTTGTCAGCGCAGAATGGTCTGTAAAGACGAACCTTGATAAGACCGAGCTTAGCGCCCTTAGCGTTGAGGTAGTTGATTGTTTCTTCGATAGTATCGCAAACAGAACCCATAGCAATGATAACGTGTTCAGCGTCAGCAGCACCAACGTAGTTGAAGATCTTGTAGTCTGTACCGATCTTAGCGTTAACCTTGTCCATGTATTCTTCTACGATAGCCGGGAAGTTATCATAGTATGTGTTGCAAGCTTCACGAGCCTGGAAGAAGATGTCGCCGTTCTGAGCAGTACCTCTGAGAACAGGGTGTTCAGGGTTGAGAGCACGGTTTCTGAAAGCCTTAGCAGCGTCCATATCGAGCATTTCAGCGAGGTCCTTCTGATCCCAAGCTTCGATCTTCTGGATTTCGTGGGAAGTACGGAAACCATCGAAGAAGTGGAGAACAGGAACTCTGCCCTTGATTGTAGCAAGGTGAGAAACAGCA
>JAFSBM010000147.1 GCA_017437285.1 Ruminococcus sp.
ATCCAAGGCCAACTCCCCTCCACCGGCGGAAGCGGAGTGACGACATATTATTACTTAGGAGGTGTAATCATGCTTCTGAGTATAGCCGGGTTCACAGGTCTTAAGCGACGTGATAGAAAGCGTCGTAAAGAATAAACGCAAAACGAACAAAGGCAAATCACACGAAAAGCAAACAATGAAAGGGGAGGGCGTGTATAGGCTCACGCTCTTCCCGAAACCGAAAAATTATTTTAAAGGAGAATTATTATGAAAAAAACTAACAAAACTTTTAAGAGATTCGCAGCCATCACTTCCGCTTCACTTTTAGCAGCTTGCGCTATGGCTCCCGTTTTCACAAGCATGACTTCTTATGCGGCTGACCCTGATAAAGGTTCCATTACTATTTCAAATTCTACTGCAGGTCATACATATGAAGCTTATCAGATTTTTGATGGTGAATTGAGTGATAATGTAAAACTTTCTAATATCACTTGGGGTACAGGTGTAGCAATTACAAATGATGCTTTAGATGACCTTGCAAAACTTGATAATAAGTTTGCTAAGTCATTAACCTATGAATTAGCAGAGAGTCAGACAGAAGCATATGAAACATGGAAAACTAATACATCAACAGATAATCCAGATGCTGATGTATCTGAAGAGGCTTATTATGTTACATTAGATGAAGCTGGAAAAGAATTGGTTAAAATTACACCAGTACCATACGTTACTACAGATGAAAAAGTGGCTTCTAAGATAGCCGAAGCATTGGTTTCTTATGGTGATGCTGCATCATTTGCAGAGGTAATAGGTAAATATTTATCTGATGTGAAAACAGGTAGTTCATTTGCGGATGGTACATACACCATTGGTGCTAATGATCTTCTTGACGGTTATTATCTTGTAAAGGATGCAGATAATGCTCTTACAAATGAGTATGATGCGAAAACTTCATATATTGTAAAGGTTGCAGGTACTGTTACAAATATAGCTCCTAAAATTGCTATGCCAGAAGTTGATAAGGAAGTTTGGGATAATGAAAACGATGGCGACTGGGACGAAACAGCTGACTGGAATATTAATGATAAGTACCTGAAAGATGGTGAACAGCAGGCTGGATTTAAGCTTGAAGCAAAAATTCCTGCTAATGATAATCTTGAGTTCTATGAAACATATAAGATTGTTTTCAATGATACAATGTCAGCAGGCGTAACATTTGATGGCATCAGAAGTGTTAAGGTTGGAGATGTCGACGTTCCTTTATATAATGAAACTACTTCTCCTGATGGATATAAAATTTCAGATATTGCAAGTGGAACAGCAGGCGGAAGCTTTACATTGGAAATAGCAGATTTGTTAAAATATGATTCTGATTTAACTGATGCTGATACAATTGTAACAGTAATTTATAACGCACATCTTAATGAGAATGCCGTTGTAAGTAACCAAGGAGAAAATAGTATTGAAAATAAAAATAATGTATACTTAAATTATTCTAATAATCCGAACTGGTCTTCATCTGGAGGAAACGGAGATGAAGAACTTGGTAAAACACCTGATGACACAGTTTGGGTAGCTACATATCAGATTCTTAATAATAAGATTGATGGAAACTCAAACGAAGCTCTTAAGGGTGTTGGATTCAAATTAAAGGATAGTGCAGGTAATGTTATTAAGTTAGCTCTTGATGGTAATAATGTATATTATCCTTCTTCAACTGGTGAGGAAATTATTACATCTATTGGAGACGATGCTCGAATAGACATAAAGGGGCTTGACTACGGCAACTATACACTTGTAGAAGAAAGTCCACTTTCAGGATATAATACTTGTGATCCAATCTTAATCGAGATTAAAGCAACTCATCAAGAAGATTCTGCTACAGCTGCTACAGTTACTATGACAGATTCTAAGAATATGAACAATACAATCGAAAACTTTATGGGTTCAACTCTCCCCGGCACTGGTGGTATCGGTACAACAATCTTCTATCTTGGCGGTGGCGCAATGGCAGCAATCGGCGGCATTTACCTCATTTCCAAGAGAAGAATGAGAAAGTCTGAGGAATAAGTTAAAATATAACATTATTAAATCGGAATAGAAAACATAAACTAACTAAAGGCTAATTAACCTAATTATGCCGCCGACGGTGAAAGCCGTCGGCGGCCATTAGGGAGGATCCCATGAAGAAAAAAATCAATAAAGCAAGCTTATTTACAACAATATTTTTTACATTAATGCTGTTCGTGGGAGTCTCCGTGATGCTTTACCCAATCGTAAGCGATTGGTGGAACTCCAAGGTACAAAGCCGAGCAGTTGCCAACTATGAAGTGGCAGTTGCCAATATGGACACAAGCAGAACAGACAGAATGATTGAAAAGGCAAATGAGTATAACAAGAAAATTGCCCGACTTGAAGCACCATTCGTGGATTTCGACAAGGTTGCAGGCTATGACTCAACCCTCAATATTTCGGGTACGGGAATTATGGGCTACATTTCAATTCCTGTAATTCAGGTTGAATTGCCTATCTACCACGGCACAAGTGAAGAAGTTCTGAACATTGCCGCAGGTCATCTAGAGGGTTCATCCCTCCCCGTAGGCGGAGCGAATACCCATTCAGTAATATCCGCCCACAGAGGATTGCCCTCAGCACGACTTTTCACCGACCTTGACAAAATCGAAAAAGGCGATGTATTCACAGTCAACATTCTCGACCGAATTTATACCTATGAGGTTGAGGAAATACTCATTGTAGAGCCTCACGAAATTAACACGCTTTCAATTATCCCCAACAGCGATTATGTAACACTTATGACTTGTACCCCCTACGGTATCAACACACACCGTCTGCTGATACGCTCACACCGTATCGAAACCGTGTACAAGAAAGAGTACAGAGTTGTTGCGGAAATGGTAAAAATTGACCCTATGCTTGTAATTCCGTTTATCTGTGCTCCATTTGTATTCATACTGGTGTGCTACTGGGTATTCGGCGGCAAGCGTAAACCGAAATCACCACGAGAAATTGCAGCACGTCTGATACTGGACGGAAGGGAGGTTGTAAAATGACAACAGCGAGAAAAAGAATCGGCACTGTGCTAATAGTTACAGGTATGATGATTATGTTCTGCCTTAGCTGTATGTGTACTGTTGCCTCGGCTAAAACAAAAGGAACGCTGACTCTTATATGCGAATGTGAAAATCAGCCTGTAAAAGGCATAGATTGGAGTCTTTACCGAATCGGCTCTTATGACGGAGAGAAAATTATTCTTGAAGGTGAATTTGCAAATCTTCCTGTTGACATGAGAGATCTTTCCGCCTCAGGACTTGCAGATGCTGCATCAACTCTGGACGGCTATGCCTGTGTTTACAAGTATAAAACAACATCTACTGCAAAAACTAAAAAGGACGGCACAGTTCAGCTTAAATTTGATGAAGCAGGAGCGTATCTCATAGTTGGAAGTTATGTCGTAGACGGCAACACAAGATATTATCCAACTCCTGCAATTTTTATTCTTGACCCTGAAAAGGAAACTGAAACAACTATATATCCTAAAATTAAAAAGGATGACATTGTTGACGGCGGAATAAATGAATATCATCTTATGAAAATCTGGAACAATGAAGATGATGAAAATGCTGTATATACTGAAATCATAGTGGATATTTACCGTGATTCAAAGTATTATAAAACGGTAACTCTTTCAAAAGAGAATAACTGGAGTTATTTTTGGGAATCAAATGAGCATCATAAATGGACAATGATTGAACGCAAGATTCCGAAAGAGTACGCTGTAATTTACAGAGAAAACGGCAAGCAGTATATAGTTGTCAATGTATACGTTCCTGATTTTGATTTTGACTGGGAATTGAATTTCCCACCTCCTGTAGCTGAGGAGCAGACAACTACAACTACAACCGATGTTACAACAACAGACGGTACAACAGCTGAAACTACTACAACAGCAACCGAAACTACAACTACAACAGAAGATATCGCTGCACAGGCTTCAAAAACAACAACTCAAACAACACAAAAAGTTACAACCAAGAAAACTACCACAACAAGCAAGCTTCCGCAGACGGGACAGTTATGGTGGCCTGTGCCTGTAATGGCAATTGGCGGTCTTGTACTTGTTGCAACAGGTGCGAGAATAATCAGCGGTTCTAAGAGGGACGAAGATGAATAAAAAACACGGATTATTTTGTGTAGTGCTTGGGACATTGCTGCTAATAGCGGCAATGTCCCTTGTTTTCTACAACAGGCATGAAAATAAAAAAAGCGGAGATGCGGCGGAAACGGTTCTAATGGAGCTTGTGGAGGTAATTCCTGCACAGCCGCCAACTGAGCCGCCTACGGAAATTCCTACAGCAGGGGATATTCTTGCAGAATATGACATTGAGCCTACGACTGTTCCCAAAGAGGAAACAACAGTTGTCATCGCTGAAAACGGCTATATCGGAATTGTGAAGATTCCCGATTTACAGCTTGAATTGCCGGTTATGAGCGATTGGAGCTACCCGAAGCTGAATATTGCACCCTGCCGATACAAGGGAAGTGTAGCCGAGGGAGATATCATCATAGCGGCACACAACTATTGGTCACATTTCGGCAGATTGTCGGAACTGGGCGGCGG
>JAFSBM010000148.1 GCA_017437285.1 Ruminococcus sp.
ATGATTGGGTGGAATTAGGTGACGCATTATGATAGACCGCAAGCGGACAGCCTGTTTCACAGGGCATCGTAATATCCCGACACACCACAGACAGCAGCTCACAGAACTGCTTGACCGCATGATAGAAGCCCTTTATCACAAAGGCGTTGTGTTTTACGGTGCAGGCGGTGCGTATGGCTTTGATATGGAGGCTGAAAAGGCTGTGCTTCGAGCGAGAGATCGGCATCCGGACATCAGGCTGATTCTGGTGCTGCCATGCAGAGATCAGGACAAATACTGGACAGCAGCAAACAAAGCTGTATTCGCGGAAATGCTCCAAGTGGCTGACAAGATTGTATATACGGAAGAATCCTATTGCCGTGGCTGTATGCATAAGCGGAACAGACATCTTGTGGATTACAGCGGTTACTGCATTGCTTACCTCACAGAAAACAGCGGTGGGACTGCCTACACAGTGGAATATGCCAGACAGAATGGGCTTAAGGTTGTCAATCTTGCTGCATATCTGCGATAATTATTTGTCTGGTTTCGTGAATGGATCTTTTGCGGAAAGTGTGGTATTGTAGTTGAAAAAAGCTACAACAGAAAGAGAGGTTACTCCCATGAATATGATGGATGAACTGACGGAGAAATTCGCACTGGAACTGGATGTTCCGCTGGGCAGCTGCACAGAATACAACGAGATCAGCAAGGAAATTCACGACTTTGCCAAACGAGAGCTGTCGGAGAGCAAGGCAGAGGAACTGGAAAAGCTCATCGGCAGATACAGCACCATTGTTGCCGATGAAGCCGGTCGTGCAGGTCTGAAACTCGGTGCGAGGATCGTGGCGGCGTTGCTTGGAGAATAGAAAGTCATTGGTACATAGAGCCTTCGGTTGAACCGAGGGTTCTGTTTTATTGTGTATTGAAAAATGGTGGGGAATGTGGTATAATTATTCTATCGATTGTTGCATATAACGGAGGTGTTAAAATGAGTAAAGAGAGCGTTTCTGGTAATAGAAGCACGATATATATGGGGTACGAAATTAAAGAGATTCGCTTTTTGCCTATGAGCAAAAAAATATTTCCAAATTATGCAGATGTTTCAATATTTTTGAGAGAAACCCTTCCGAATCGTGGAGGCATATACTATTATCTGAGGCAGAAAATGAATTGTCCACCTAATACACTTGTCTTGTTCCAGTACAACGGACAGTTAATTGGGAGTGCTGTGAGTTTGTTGCGAACTGACCTTGATGAACCACTGGTTTTCGATGACGGCTTTGAGTATTGGGGTTCATATTCTTTCGCAGTTAACAGTATCCAAACCTTTAAAAAGCCGATTGATCTCGATGATTATATTGATATAAATCCTAATTTTCGTGGGTTTAGTCGTGCTCCACAGATTGTTCCTATGGAATACTTTTCTCAAATAATAGATTGGATTAAAAGCGGAAAACCGATAAAATCGGATGCACCAGTTGTTCTGCCAGAAGAAGTGACAGAAAATGAAGTGGTTTTCTTGAAAGAAGGTGCAAAAAAGTCAATCACAGTAAATGCCTATGAAAGAAATTCTCAAGCAAGGGAGAAATGTATCAGTAATTACAAGAAGAAAAACAACGGTATTATAAAATGCGAGATTTGTGGATTTAATTTCGGTGAAATTTATGGTGAGCAGTTTTCAGATAAGATACATGTGCATCATCTGCTTGAATTGTCCGCAATCGGCGAAGAATATAAGGTGGATCCAATCAATGATCTGTTGCCGATATGTCCTAATTGTCATTTGATTGCACATAGTCGAACGCCTGCATATACACCTGATGAAATTAAGGGAATGTTGAAAAAAGACTAAATCTACATAAGAGTCTCTCGCAATGAGAGGCTCTTTTTCTATCCCCAAAGGAGGTGAAGCCCATGCCATATATCCCCTACACCGACGAGCAGAAACAGCTCGCCAATAGCGTGGATCTGCCCACATTTCTGAGAATGCGAGGTGAGAAATTAGTCCCCGTGGGCAGAGAATTCAAGCTTGTCTATCACGACGGATACGGCAAGCACGACAGCATTACCATCAGCGGTTCGCAGTGGTATGACCACAAGAATCAGATTGGCGGCGGCCCGATTAAATTCATGCGTGAACATTACGGGATGAACTTTCAGGAGGCAATGCAGGCTTTGCTCGGTCACTCAGCTCTGTCCCTTACCCATGAGGTTCCGCCTGTTATGGCAAAAGAGAAAAAGGAGTTCAGACTCCCCGAAGCCAACGACAATATGCACCGTGTCTATGCCTATCTCATCAAGCAGAGGTTCATTGCACCGGAAGTCATCACCCACTTTGCAAAGCGAAAACTGCTCTACGAGGACAAAAAACACCACAATGCCGTGTTCGTGGGCGTTGACAGCAGCGGCACAGCAAGACAGGCTCACAAACGATCCACAACCACATTCGGAAACAGCTTCCGTCAGACCATCGAAGGCTCAGACACCAAGTACAGCTTTGCCCATTTCGGTAAGAGTAATATGCTGTTCGTATTTGAAGCCCCCATAGATTTGCTCAGCTTTATTTCCATGAACCCGAATAGCGGTTGGGAGAACGACTCATATATCGCCATGAATGGTGTGTATGAAAGTGCTGTGCTTACCGCACTGGAAGAACATCCGAATATTGATTGGGTTGTTATCTGTACCGACAACGATGAAGGAGGTATCGACGCAGCAGACAGACTCTGGGATATCCTCAGTGAACGTGGCTATG
>JAFSBM010000149.1 GCA_017437285.1 Ruminococcus sp.
ACAATCGGCACAGCTGATATTGTGGACAGTGTTGCAAGTATTGCTTCGATAATCGATAATGCTCCGACTGATCCCGAAGAACTGGAGCGATATATCGAAGCACAGCGAGCTGCACAGAATGCAGGATTATTAATCGGTGCAACTGTTACGGCAATTGAACTTCTGTCAGAAAAGCTTGAAGAAATGAAAACTGATGCAGAAGATATTGATATGGATATCAGCTGACGGAACAAAATCTGTCAGCTTTTAAATTTAAAGAACGGAGTGATCTAAAATGAGTATCAGATTTAGAGGAACAACAAGATTCAATCCGACATTGTTCGGAGAACTGGAGGACTATGGAAAGAATCAAAATCAGAAAAAGAGAATACAATCTCGAACCATCCCTGTGTCAGAATCAGGGAGATGCACAGTACCATGATCACTATCTAAATGGCGTGACATACCGTGTGTGGTCTGTCTTCGAAGGACAGACCAGTGCTGCGAAATCGCTCTCCAACCTTATGCTCCGCAGACTGGAAATAGGAGATGAAGTCGGGACTGTGACAGATGAATTCGAAGAAATGATTCAGCGGAAGAATGCTTCTGCGATATGAACAAATTCCAAGCAACCGATTATTGAGGTTGCACAAAGATGAAAGCGGCGGACATATTTAGCTGGCTTTTTGGTGTGAATTATGATATACTGAAAATGCAAGGCTATGCGTGTCCGCTGCCCGAAAGGAGAATGATTATGCAGAAACACGCAGCATTATATTGCAGACTCTCGGTGGATGACGGTAGCTTCGGCGGAAGCGTCTCCATCGAAACGCAGAAAATTTTATTGGAACAGTACTGTCAGTCACACAGTATCACGGAGTACGAATTCTACTGTGATGACGGCTACAGCGGTACAAACTTCAACAGACCTGCATTTCAGCGAATGCTGTCAGACATCAATGTAGGAAAAATCAATCTTGTGATTGTGAAGGACCTGTCCCGATTCGGCAGAAATTATGTGGAAGTCGGATTACAGGTAGAGCATTTCAAGGAACAAAATGTGCGATTCATTGCAGCGGATGATCACTACGATTCCACAATCAATGAAGACGATCTGATGTTCCCGATGCGTAACGTGATGAACGAAATGTATGCACGTGACGTGTCAAAGAAAACGAAAGCCGCAAAGAAAGCCAAAGCAAAAGCAGGACAGTATATCGGTTCTAAACCACCGTTTGGTTACAAGCTGGATCCCAATGACCGCCATCATCTTGTTATTGATGAGCCTGCGGCAGAGGTTGTAAGAAGAATATTCAGGTTGACGGCAGACGGTGCAGGCTACAACAAAATCACAAGAATATTCAGAGAAGAAAAGGTGCTGAATCCAATCACCTACTTCAACCAGAACAATCCTGATTACTTCAAAGCTGATTACTGGCGAAAGGAATTCGACTGGCATGTTACTTCCGTCAGAGCAATTCTGAATAATGAGGTGTATCTTGGAATGCTTATCTATGGAAAGCAGAAATGCAAGTCCATGAAAAGCAAAACCAAAGTAAAGAATCCTCGTGAGGAATGGATTATTGCAGAGAATACACACGAGCCGATTATCTCAAAGGAGCTTTGGGATACAGCACACAAGGTTATGAGTTCCAAACGCAGACCTGCCAAGACGGGAGAATTACAGATTTTCGCAGGACTCATCTACTGTGCAGATTGTGGACACTGTCTCACCTATGGTCAGAAACAGCGTAAAGACGGAACCTATTATGGAGCTTATGATTGCTGGATGTACAGAACGCACGGTAAGGAATACTGTCCCTCACACTATATCAACTACGACACTGTATACAACTTAGTGCTGATAAATCTGCGAACAGTATTATGGGACTATCGCAATAACGCACAGCAATTCAAGTCGATTCTGGAGAAGAAATTCCAGACGGATTCCGCAAAGGAAGCGAAGAAACTGCAAGCCGAGTACGAGAAAAAGCAGAGCCGTTTTGAGGAGATTGACCGCATTCTGTGTAAGCTGTACGAGGATAGTGCGTTAGGGAAAATTCCCGAAAGCCGCTATGAGGCGATGTCGGCACAGTATGAATCCGAGCAGAGGGAAATCAAGCAAGCACTCCCCGATCTGCGGCAGCGGATCGAACAGCTGAAAGCGGAGAGCGATGCAACGGATAAGTTCGTGAACCTCATCAAAAAGTACACTGTGATTGACCAATTGGATGCCGCTATTCTCAATGAACTGATTGACAAAATCGTAGTTCATCACAAGGAAATAGCAGAGGACGGCAGGGTATTTCAGCAGGTTGAGATTTACTACCGCTTTATCGGAAAACTGGAAGAAGCCGCAGAATCGGAGAAAGTGGCGTAAAATAGGAGTAAATGCTCCATTTTTTAAAACTACTCAAACGTCGCTTTATAGACAGCTCATGGTTGCAAGTTCGATTCTTGTCACAAGCTCCAACAAAAAACCGCTGAGAATCGACTTTCTTGGCGGTTTTGACATATTTATGACATTAGAGAACCCCATTAATAAGATATTCAGGAAGTTTATTGCACGACGATTTGAAGCGAAAATACGAATAAACAAAACCGCACCCGTTTTATCAGGTGCGGTTTTGCATTAAATTATCCCAAAATAATTATAATTCTGACATTGCGTCAAAGTATATAATTCTTCTTTACTTGAATTTTATCATATTTTGAGCAATAAATCAATGATTTCTTGTACGTTATTTCAGAAATTCCACAGCACAATATAACAGCTAAAGGCTATAAAAAGACGGCAGTCATTAAGACCACCGCCCATAAATTCTTAATTCTGAATTAAACCGCAAGCTAACAGCTAATGGCTAAAGGCTAAAAGCTTTTATACAAAAAAGACGGCAGTCATTAAGACCACCGCCCATAAATTCTTAATTCTTAATTCTTAATTAATCTGCCGCCCGCAATTTTATAAAACTTTTGATAAAAATTCTTTAAGTCGTGGATTTGTGGGATTGTTGAAGAATTTATCGGGTGAACCCTGCTCAACAATTCTGCCGTCCTCCATAAACATTACACGGGACGCAACCTCACGGGCAAATCCCATTTCGTGAGTTACCACAACCATTGTCATTCCGTCATCGGCAAGCTCTTTCATCAGATTGAGTACCTCTCCTACCATTTCAGGGTCAAGAGCTGATGTAGGCTCATCAAAAAGCATAACATCGGGATTCATTGCAAGAGAACGTGCAATAGCAATTCTCTGCTTCTGTCCCCCTGAAATCTGTGTGGGGAACTGGTCAGCCTTATCCGCAAGGCCTACTTTTTCAAGGAGTGCCATTGCCTTTTTGTCAGCCTCGTCCTTTGTCATAATTCCAAGCTTTACAGGGGCAAGAGTGATATTCTTCTTGATTG
Source organism: Ruminococcus sp. (assembly GCA_017437285.1). Classification (GTDB taxonomy): domain Bacteria; phylum Bacillota; class Clostridia; order Oscillospirales; family Ruminococcaceae; genus Ruminococcus. Next base: position 3,388 of record JAFSBM010000149.1, read on the forward strand.
TGAGATGTGGAAAAAGGTTGAAATGCTGGAAAACCATTCCCATTTTTCTTCTTAAAAGGTTAACTTCCTTGATATTCGCCTTTGTTATATCCACGCCGTCAAATATAATTTCCCCCGATGTAGGAGTTTCCATAAGGTTTAAACAGCGGAGAAATGTACTTTTTCCTGAACCTGACGGTCCGATAATTACGACTTTTTCGCCTTTGTGGATTTCCTCAGTAATATCTTTCAGAATGTGAAGCTCACCGAAAGACTTGTTAAGATTATTAACGCTTATCATTTTTTGCAAGTCTCCTTTCAAGCTTTGTAACGAGAGATGTGAGGAACATTACCATTACAAGATAAATAACCGCAACGGCAATAAGCGGCAAAAATGGGTCATATGTCTGACTTCTGATAACATCTCCGCCCTTTGTAAGGTCTGCAATTGCGATATAACCTGCAACAGATGTTTCTTTCAGAAGTACGATAAACTCATTTGCAAGGGCAGGAAGCACGTTTTTGAATGCCTGTGGAAGAATAATGCTTGTCATAGTCTGACGATAGCTTAAACCAAGGCTTGAACCTGCCTCAAACTGTCCGTTGTCAATTGACATAATGCCTGAACGGACGATTTCAGCTACATATGCACCTGAATTAAGACCGAATGCAAGCACCGCCACGAATACCTTGTTGATATTGACAGAGCCGAAAATTACGAAATATATAATCATCAGCTGTACTACAACAGGAGTTCCACGGATAATTGTGAGATAAATTTTTGCGAAGAAATTGAGAATTTTCATCTTTCCAGTTTTATCGTGAGTTGCTCTTATAATGGCAACGATAAAGCCGAGAATGATACCGATTAAAATCGCCAGTATAGTGATAAGCAGGGTATTTTTCAGACCGTCTGTGAGGTATTTCCACCTGTCATCAACTATGAAATTCTCATAAAAGGAGTCTTTAAGGCTGTTGAAAAGTTCCATTTGAAATACTCCCTATCAGTCTGCTCTTGTGATGATAACCTGTGTTGAAGTTGTGTAGGCATCTGTGAAATCTACGTTTTTGAGTCTGTCCTCAGTTACGGACATACCTGCAACGCCCACATCAGCTTTACCGCTGTTTACAGATGCAATAATTGAATCAAAAGCGATATTTTCAATTTCCAGTTCATAGCCAAGCTTGTCACATACAGCTTTCATCATATCAACGTCAAAGCCTACAACTTCGCCGTTTTCGAGAAGTTCATAGGGTGGGAATTCCGCATTTGTAGACATAATAAGCTTGCCGTTGGGATACTGTGTACCCTCCGGGGAAGTATAGGGATATTTGCCGTATTCCTCGCCAATCCAGTTCTTTTCGATATTGGCAAGAGTTCCGTCTGATTTCAGTTCAGCAAGGGCTGTGTTGATAGCCTCAGTAAGCTCTGTATTTCCTTTTTTCAGGGCAATAGCGTATTCCTCGACTGCAAATTCCTCATCAAGAATCTGCAAGCCCTCATTCTTTTCAACGAATACCTTAGCAGGCTCATTGTCAATGATTACAGCGTCAATTTTGCCCTGTTTGAGAGCCTGAATAGCGTCTGCACCCTTGTTGTAACGCTCAATTACAGCACCCTCAACATCACCTGCAAGGGCATCGCCTGTTGTGCCTAACTGAACGCCGATAGTCTTGTTTTTCAGGTCATCTGCTGTATGTACGGTATTTGCTTTTGTACCGCCGCAGCCTGCAAAAAGTGTAAGGCAGAGCATAGCTGCCGAAAATGTGGATAAAATTTTCTTCATAGTAAAAACCTACCTTATATCAATAATACATTTATTATATCATATTCCCCGAAGTAAAGTCAAGTCTTTTTGGCTATTAGCCAGACCCTACGCATGAAAAAATCCCCTTTTTCAAGTTGCGAGTCTTGTAACCGGATTGTAACCATTTAAAGAGACATAACATAATCAAGGTGTTTAGCAGGGTCAAGTGAAATTATGAACATCTTCTTGCGTATAGATAG
>JAFSBM010000150.1 GCA_017437285.1 Ruminococcus sp.
CTCCCATTTTTACAGAATAAGGAAAGGGCTGCAGGTGTTTGCCTGCAGTCCAATTATACCATATTTTCTGGAAAAAAGCAACGTCAAAATGTACTGTTACTCAGGAATCAATACATCACCTTCAGAGATTATTACTTTGGAGGCGGATACTGCACTGTTAATCGTGTTGGCATAATAGGCATTTGATGGGTAGATTTCGCCCTCATAAGTGATTTGCACATTATTTCCGACTTCTATTATTCCATGTTCTACATATCGGGAAATTCGCAAATCGTTCAGCAAAACCCTATAGGTAATACCATCTTCCGGATTTTCACACAGCACAGAATCCTCTACCAAGATATGTTCATCCGTGATTTCCGTAATTGTTCCGACAATTGCGTTTTGATACGACTCATAGTCTGTTTCAGCTGAGTTTTCTTTTGCATATGTGATTATTTTCCCTGCGGCATCTTCGCCGATGTCAAACAGATATTGCCAGCTGAATGCATTCGTCCAGAGATAGCCATCTTCAGTAACATACATCGCAACCTTGTAAACGCCCAAAACCTCGGATGTAATTGTAAAGCTGAGATAGCTCCTGTCACCTGCATACCAATTCTGATCCTCAACAAATGGTGCTTCCTTACATTCTGACAGGACTTCCCAGATGTATTCATCATCGTTCAAGAGATAGTGCTTACTGTCGGGAGTACTATCATTTTCAGAAAAGCGATTCAATTCCACCACTTTGGATAGCTCTGCCTGTTCGAACAGTTTCCCTAAAGTGTCCGGTGGGTTATATTCGTTATTCTTGAAAACGCAGTAATCGTCCTCGATTTTCACGGCAATGAACTGGTCTGCAGTGACGTTCAGAAGATGGTAAACTTCAGCGTCAGCAGTATATTTCTTATCAGTCGTTTCATCATAGCCAGTAACAGTATATGTGCCGATTTTGTCACCTACTAATGATTCAGATACTGCATTTCTTTTGCTGTTGTATTCCACATCATTCATCGTCAGGGAGGTGTATTTTTCAAATGCCGTTTTATATTCCCATGGCCATATAATTGCGGATTCTGATGTGTGAATATAAATATCCTTGTATCGTCCGTCCGTTCCCTGAGGTTCTTTCCCTTTGAGGAGCGAGGGAAGAAATGCTGTACCTGCAATCACGATTACCGCAAAACACGCCGCAACAGAGCCCAATTTAAGCAAGAGACTGAATTTCGCCTTCTTTTTCTTTTCTGTCGCTCCTGTGATGAGATCGTCATCGATATGACCAACTGAATTGATAATTCTCGGTGTTTTCATATTTCAACGCCCTCCTTAATCAGATAATCTTTCAGTTTATTTCGGGTGTAGAACAACATGTTCTTCACCTTACTTTCGGTAAAGGAATAACGCTCTGCAATTTCCTTGACTGAATCAAAGAAATAATATTTGCGGATAAATACATTTCGAACATCTTCTTTTTGTGTGCGTAGGAACTGACTGATCAGCCTACCGACATCCTCGTCGCTTACATCGGGAGCATATCGCTCATCAGGCAATACAGCCGAAAGCTCATCCAAGGACAAAATCACATCCGCTGACCTTTTTTCACGTTTCAGATATTCCAACCGCTTCAAAGACAGATTTCTTGCGATTCTGCAAACAAAAGCCATAAGGTTGTCTGGTCTTGTAGGTGGAATGGCATTCCAAACCCCAATATATGTATCGTTGACACATTCTTCGGAATCTTCACGGTTACTCAGAATGTTGTATGCGATACTGTGACAGAGCTTGCCGTATTTCACATTAGTTTCCGTAATTGCCTGTTCGTTTCTGTCAAAGTAGAGATCTATAATTTGCTGATCTTCCATGTTGCTCACCTCCTCGTTCAGCCTGAAAGCGCTTTCATCTATTAAGTACGTTTTTGCACGCTGTTGGTCTTATGTAAATCACAATCTTTTTTAAAATTATACCACTTTTCAGTTTGGGTTTCAATGTATACGGTTTGGAAGTTGGCTAGTATGTACGTACTCTGCTTTGAAATATGATATAATAGAACTAAATTATTTTTTCTGCCTGTAATCTCCCACTCACAAATCCGGTGTATTATAGTGAAAGGCCTTTTAGCCGGAAAGGAGCATAACGATATGGATGACAAAGAAATCATCGAATTGTACTGGAATCGTTCCGAACAAGCCATATCTGAGACTGCTGACAAGTACGGATCATACTGTTACTATATTGCTCATGGCATTCTGCAGGATGCCGGAGAATCAGAGGAATGCGTCAACGACACCTATTTCAGAGCGTGGAATGCTATTCCACCGCATCGCCCAAATTGTCTGCGGACATTTCTTGGCAAAATCACCCGTAATCTTTCACTGAACCGCTATGAAAAGCGAACTGCCGAAAAGCGTGGCAGCGGTCAGATGCATCTGTGTCTGGACGAGCTTTCAGAGTGCATTTCAGATAATATCGGTGAAAGAGTTGCAGAGGATCTCGCAATCAAAGAGCTTCTGAACCGATTTCTGGAAACACTGCCGAAAGAGATGCGGAATGTATTTGTCCGACGATACTGGTATATGAATTCCATTCAGGAAATTGCCGAGGGGTACGGTATCTCTGAGGGGAAAGTAACAGTTTTATTATTTCGTGCAAGACGTAAACTGAAGGATATGCTTGAGAAAGAAGGGATTTATTTATGAAAGAGAATCGTTTGCTGTATTTGATTGGCGATATTGATGAGCGCTTTGTAGAAGCTGCGGAATTCCCGAAGAAAAGGTCTGTCATCAGACCCGTTCTGAAATACGGTTCAATTGCCGCCTGCTTCTGTCTGTTAGCCGCTGCAGGCTTTGGAGTCCACCACAGCATCAACACACACAATGTTCCGATTTCTCCGTCAACATCGGAAAGCCAAGCAACAGAAAACAGCACTGCATCCGATGTCCCAAAACAGCAGATTCTGCTGTCTGCCTTTGCATCTACCATAACAAAGGATCCTGATTCGGATGCTTATGGTGAGGATGAGTTACGCCATGTAGATGTCATTCTGCATGGCAACCGCCTCTATGACCAGATTCCCGAAAGTGAATACGCTTTCTATGGAATTGATGGTACTTTGCAGGAATCGGATTTCGGAGACTCACTTGGAACGATCACGGAGATCGGGCCGTACTCGGAGGCTGTTCTTTCCACTCCCTGTTCGCAGGAGCCTACTCTTGCAGGCTGTGAGGTGTTTTATTACAAGCCGGTTGGCTGTGAAGCGATGATTATCGTTCGTGGAAATGAGCATTGCAGCTTATTCCGTTTTATGTATTTCACAGAGGAAGGCTTCAGCTATGCCGATGAATACGAGGTATTTCGTGTTCTTTCTGCCGATGATATTGAGCGAATCGACTATGAGATCAGAAAGCCCAATGGAACGCTGATTATAACAGCGGATGAAGGCAGTGTTACGGACGCATCAAATATCCAAGCCTTTTTCGATATTACAATGAATCTGAATCCCTATGTACAGGAAAGTGCATTGTCGGGTGATCCTGACTGGCTGAATGAGGCGAGAGAGGAATATTGGCAGAGCGATGCCGAGCATCATGTTGATGTGGAAGCGTCCATTGTTCTCAAAAACGGACTTACTATGGCTTTGACCTATCAGCCCAATCTTGGAACAGGATATATTTCGGGACATTATTTCTTATCAGAAACGGATAACGCAGTGATGAGAGATATGTTCGGGCAATAGAAAGGATTTTTATGAAACGCAGAATCACAACACTTTTCCTTTGCTGCAGCCTGCTGTGCCCTGCAGTGGGCTGTGGCAATGCCACAGAAAACAGTAAAGCAGAAACGGTTAATGCAGTAATTGAAGCAGAAGCAGAAGCAGAAACAAAATCACAAACCACAGCCGAATCATCATCGACTTCGACCGTTATCACTACTGTCGTCACACAATCCACAGCTGCACAGACTTCGGCTTCATCTTCTGAAGAAATTGTAGCATCTGCATCATCCGCTATCACACCTGTCATTACTACACAGATACCATTGCACACTGAGGCTGTATCATACCAGACTACAAATTCACTGGAATCGGAAGTCGTTCTGACTACGCCAGCAGTTACTTCCACAAGAGAAACCACGGTGACAACCACAACCGAAAAAACAGAGACAACGACTGCTTCAACTACAGAAGCAGGTACGACAGTACAGCAGCCGTCCGCTGTTTCTGCACCGTATGCAGGTCTGTACAGAGCCGATTCTCTGGAATGTATTTATGAGAAGTCCGCAGATTCCTATATTCATCCTGCAAGTATGACAAAGGTGCTGACCGCCTGTACAGCTCTGCACTACATCTCACCCGATACCGTGTACACGGTCGGAAGTGAGCAGAATCTTGTGCCGAAAGGCTCAAGCCTTTGTCTGATAAAAGCAGGTCACAGACTGAAACTGCGTGATTTGCTCACCGGTATGCTGATGTGTTCGGGCAACGATGCTGCATATACAGTTGCGGTGAATGTTGCAAGAGATGTTTCGGGCGACCGAAGCATGAGTGATGCCGATGCAGTTGATTATTTCGTTCAGCTGATGAATGACTACGCCATTCAGATTGGAGCTTCAAACAGTCATTTTGTCACTCCCGATGGATGGGATCACGCACAGCAGCACACAACAATCTATGATCTTGCAAGGATTTCTGCCCACGCTATGCAGGTGGAGGAAATCCGTAATATTGCATCCAGCAGGAGTAAATACGTTGTTTTCGATTCGGGCGAAAATATCACCTGGACAAACACCAATGCCCTGCTTCAGCCGGATAGTTCTTACTATCTGCCCGATGCCATCGGTCTGAAAACAGGAACAACGCCGCTTGCAAGCAATTGTCTGATTGCAGTAATCAACAGAAATGGTACGGATTACATCGCAATTGTGGCAGGCTGTCAAAGCAATACCGGACGATATGAAGCGATACATGAACTGGTGAATATGATATAACATAAGCAGCAAGGGGAAACTCTTGCTGCTTTTTATGTAAAGCCCGAAAACCGGGCTTTCGGTCAAATGCCTACGACGTTCCAGATATACAGCGGTGCCGTCAGCGTAAACAGCAAACATCCGAAGATGATTGCCACCGGCGTCCACTCGAACTGTCCGTGCTTGCGATACTCCATATATAGCGTACCGATCTTCACAAACAGCAGGATTACCAGTACGACATCCAGCACGGGGAACACAACGTTGTTCACAATGGACTTGATCTGCGACTTCGCATCATTCCATGTGGACTGGATGGCTCCTGAAACATCGCCCTCTGCGTAGGCTGTCATTGCCATCATGTTGGCAACAGCCATAGAACTGATGACCGTCGCAATGACCTTGTTTTTGATCTTTGTCAGCTTATTCATTCATATCACTCTCCATTTCCACCAGCCTGCCTGTCAGCACAGTTCTGGCGTTTTTAAATTCATAGGAACAGGTAGAAAGCAGTACAAGCCTGTCCTGTTCTGTCAGCTCGACTTCCTCATAGATTCGGGAAATCTCTTTCAGATGCGGTGTCCATTCGTCAAGGCTGCGAAAACCATTGTAGATTTCATCATGCCAATCCGTCACAGCCACAGAGAAAAAGTCCAGTCTGTACACAGCGTCAGAGGTATACACCCAGCCGTAGGGATGACTGTCATAGTATGCTTTTTCCTTGAATCTGCACACATTGGCAAACATACTGCCGTTCTTCATGTTGTGACCGTAAAGGATGTTGAAGTTATTCTGAAAACGGTTTTCGAGGCGGTAATCAAGCTCGATGCATCCGCATTTCAGACTGCGTCCGTCTGTTCCGTGCGTGAGATAGAAGTCATTGTCCTCTCCCTGCATGATCGGATAGTTGATGTTTGTATCAGGAACATAAATCCAGCCAATGGCATCGGGATAGGTTTCCTGCAGTTCCTGTGCCTGTTCTTTCAGTTCTTCACAGATTTCAGGTGACAGAACATTTTCCTGCACACTTGGAACAGTTTCCGAGGCCGTGGAACTTGTTGTGCCTTCCTCAGATGTCGTTTCAGAAGTGCTTGTACCTGTAGTAGTCGTTACAGACTCTGTCGGTGCATATGCCAGAGCATCCTGCATAATTACAGACGGCATAAAGGGTGCCAGATCTCCTTCAGCTTTTTTCTGTGCAATATCGTCCTTTGTAAGCAGATATACACCTCCAAAAAGGAGGGCGGCTGCCACAGCAACCGCCAGAATGCGAATGGTTTTCTTTTTCATGCGTTATTCCTCGCTTTCAATAAAGTCGGGACAGAGTGCCGCATATTCGTCAGCATCGTCCTTTTTCTTTCTGCCCATGCCTGCAATGAGAACCATTACAAGACCTGCCGCAATCATCAGAATTCCGGGCAGTCTGCTTGTGGTATCGCCTGTAGGTGTGTCGGGAGTATCGGGGATCGGCTCATCATACATCACAACGGTGTTGACTGTGCCGTCCTCATTGACTGTAAAATCAATGGAGTTTGCGATGGTATAACCATCGGGAGCAATGGTTTCCTTGAGCGTATAGGTCTTGCCTGCGATAAGCTGTGCCTCAATAAAATGAGGATGCTCATAGGACACCCATTCTTCAATAACTGTGCCGTTTTCGTCGATAATCTGAAGTGTTGCACCAACAAGTTCCTCATCATTGGTGATGTCCAGCTTGCTGATTTCTACCTTTGTGGTGTTGTCCACCATCACAATGAGAGGATGTCCGTCCTCAGTAGTTGCTGTTGCTTCTACATTCTCAACCTTGACAGAACCATCCTCGAATACTTCAAAAGAGATATCCGTTGCAATAACATATCCGTTAGGAGCTGCGGTTTCTTTGAGCGTGTACTTGCCCACAGGAAATTCCGTTACGACATGGTTTGTACCATCGGATACCCATTCATCAATGACTTCGCCGTTCTCATCCACAAGCTGCATCTCTGCACCTGCAAGCTCTGAACCGTAGATGTCCTGCTTGCTGATTTCTACCGTAATCGCCTCGTTTTCAGCTATGATTTCGACGGTATCGCCGTCCTCATTGATTGTTACAGGGTACTGCTTATCCGAGAGAATATATCCCTCCGGAGCCTGAATCTCACAGATCACATATTCACCATAAGGGATTTCTGTGAATTCAAAGTAGCCTGTTTCATCGGAGACAGCAGTCTTGATGGCTGTATCCGCAGTGAATGTTTCTGTACCAACAGCGAAAAGACCGAAAAGTGCATTGGCAAGGGGTTCATCGTCCTCATTTACCTTGCAGCCGTTGGCATTACCACGCTTGAGGTGGTTTTCAAAGGTGCCGCAGTCGATATTGACTGTGGCCATTTCCTGTCCCATATACTCGAAGTTCACGAGATACTTCTCGCCGTTCAGCATATAGTGTTCATCGGTTGCGATTTCCTGTACATAATATCTGCCAAAAGGAAGCTGTGCATCGAACTTTGCAGTCATGTCCTCGCCGAGAGACACTTCTGCAATCACTCCGTCAGCAGGAATGGATGTGCCGTCTGCTGCAGTGATAACTTCATCTGCAAACAGTCCAAAACGGACAAAGCGATATTCATCATTCTCACCAAGTCCGAAGAGTTCATCGTACTCCATAAACTTGGAGAGCGTAATCTCTACCTCCTGATAGTCATTGACAAATGCCTGATTCACTGTATCTCTCACCTCGATTTCCTGTCCTGCATAGGTCAGTTCTACTGTTTCGGAAACAGCATTCTGAACGTAACCGTAAGGAGCCTTGATTTCCTTTACCTCGTACTTGCCGAGATAGAGCAGATCACTCTCTGCATAGCCGTTTTCATCGGTTGTAAGGGTTGCTACAACGTCACCCTTCTTTGCACGGATTGTGCCGTCAGCAGTTATAATATCCTCTGCGGCTGTGATTTCAAATACCGCACCTGCAAGTCCTGTTTCCTTGAATACAGGAGTATATTTGCCGTTATTTTCATCTACAGACACAAAGATTTCACCGGACTTCTGCACGGAGATTTTACCCTTCTGAGGCTTGTTGGTCTTTTCGACTGTCACAGTATCCACTGTGCCGTCAATTGTGAACGGTACCGGTGTGCTGTCGAGAACATATCCGTTTGCGGACTGTACCTCATGAAGCTCGTAATTGCCGTAGACAAGCTCATTCGGAAGCATAAGGGTGCCTGTTTCGTCGGTATAGAATGTGTCAATATCCATAGGTGTCGGGTAGTTTACAGTCTGTGCGACATAGCACTCATTGTTGCAATCCCACACCTTGAAGCCGATACCTGCCACAGGGATGATATTGCCTGTTTCTGCATCCTTCTTGACAATCTTCACATAGGATGTGAGGACTGCGTCGTTGATGATATAGAAATAATCTTCTTCGTTTTCACACACATTGACCTCAAAGTCATCCACCCATTCGGTGTTGTCCCAGCCGACTGTCTGGTGTACGACATAGATACCGTAAGGGAGCATTTTTGTCTGTGCAAA
>JAFSBM010000151.1 GCA_017437285.1 Ruminococcus sp.
CTTCCAGATGTACGTCCATTGGATTCCCGTTGATGCAGGCAGCATCCTTTACAGCGACGGCAAATTTCTCAGTGTGATCTACAAGCAGCACGATGACCACTTCGATGATTACACCAAGTACCGTGACGCTCACAGCGAAACGAAAAATAACATCTATGATTTTGTGAAGCAGAGCAACCGTACAGCACTTGTGGTTGACTGTGAGAATTCTGATGTGTACAAGCTGTACAGCGTTCTGCGGAATCTGGATGCCGATGAGCTGAACAAAATTGAGAAGATCTATCTGTATGATGATTACCACACGTCCATTGGCTGGGACTGGCTGTACCAGTTCACCAGTATTCCCGTGGAGCATGTAGAGGTGCAGCGAGTGACTGACAGAAAGTCACTTGTCGATATTATGATGACTGCCGGTGTCTGCAAGAGCTATTATGAGGACGGAATTGATTCGTTTATTTTGGTGTCCAGTGATTCCGACTATTGGGGACTGATCTGCTCACTGCCGAAGGCGAAATTCCTCGTCATGTACGAGTACGCTAAGTGCGGTTCTGCCATCAAGAACGCTCTCTCCGAGCATGGTATATATTACTGCGCTATTGACGATTTCTGCTCTGGCAATGTGGAGGAATTCAAGAGAGCTGTGTTGTTTGATATTCTGGAGAAGTACCTGCCCGACATTGTGTATCTCAACGGCAAGGAACTGGTACAGCAGATCTATGAGGAGGCTCGGATCACGGCATCGGATAAGGAGAAAGAGGCTTTCTTCCAGAGATATATCCGGACGCTGAGTCTGAAGTGCAATGCGGATGGATCGTTTGAAGTGGTACTGAGAAAATGAAGATATACATTGATGCAGATGGCTGCCCTGTTGTGAGGAATACATTGAAGATTGCAAAGGCTTATGGTATTCCTTGTGTAATCATCTGCGATACGGCACACAAGATTGGGCATGATGGCGCTGAAACAATCGTAGTATCACAGGGTGCTGACAGCGTTGACTTTCGGTTGGTGAATCTGATCAGCAAAGGTGATATTGTCATTACACAGGACTATGGGCTGGTAGCGATGTGTCTTGGTAAAAATGCCATTGTTCTGCATCAGGACGGAAAGCAGTATACTGAAGAAAACATCTCCGGTCTGCTGGAGTTTCGTGCGATTAATAAAAAGATTCGCAGGAACGGCGGAAGAACGAAAGGACTGCAGAAACGGACTGTGCAGCAGGGGTTGGACTTTGAAAGAGTACTTGTGGAGTTGTTGGAGGGTGTCACTAGTAAAATAGGAAGTGAGAAATATGCGAACCAAAGATCTCATTAATTTGATAGATGAAACGCTTGTTGATATATGGACAACGGATATTTCCAGAGATTACAATAGTGAATGGCTTTTGCAGGAAGATCCGCTGAAATGTGCTCTGTATTATCATCTGCGAAACCGACTCGGGAAGGTCTTTGAAGAGAATGGAATCCGAATTTACACTGAATACATAGGCAAGCCTTTCAGTGATGCACACAAAAAGCCAGATATGATAATCACAAAAATCAACACCGAAATGGACTATGATTATCTTGGGGAAACAGTTGAAGACATTCTTGCTGTCATTGAAATCAAACTAAAAAACGGCTTTGCTGGGTCAAATACGATTTATAATGACTACGAAAAGCTGAAATGCTACGCACAGAAACTCGGTGTGAGTGCAAAGCTCTATATGGCGACAATCTGGGAGTATGAGGATGAACCAACCACATGGGAACGGAAAAATGCTGCATGGGCAAAAGGCAGACTTACCGAACTGAATGCTTCCTATGTCAGAGGCAGTGATCACGAAATGCGGTTTTATGTGTGTCCGCATAAATAACAGTACTTTCAATAGTCGCTTATCTGTCGAGGACAGCATGTTGGATTGAGCATGAAAATAGAATATAAGCGAAATCCTCGGAATTTTCTGAGGATTTTCTTATAGCTGTAAAATTTCTGAACAGCTGATATTGTATAATGACTTTGGAGAACAGTGTAGAAGCACGAAAAATTGCGTGAAAGGATTGAAATTTTTGTAAGAAAGTGGTATAATTAACAATGTATAACTTCTCGCAATGATAAATTATCGGAAGTTGGAGGTGTAACACAAACATGACGATATTGACAAAAAAACAAATGTCCGAGGAGGACATCAAGCTCCAATACATCACCCCTGCCATTCTCGCTAAATGGGACAAAAGCAGGATCACGATGGAAACCAAGATTACAGACGGTAAGATCTGTCTGAACGGTAACTTTGTGCATCGTGATAAGAAAAGTGCGAAGTATGCCGATTATGTCCTTTATTATAACAGCAGCTTCCCGATTGCGATTGTGGAAGCTAAGGACAATAAGCACAGTGTTTCTTTCGGCTTGCAGCAGGCAATTACATATGCACAGATGATGGATGTACCGTTTGTTTACAGCTCCAATGGTGACGCATTTTATGAACATGATATGCTCACAGGTGTGGAACGAGAGATTGCACTTTCAGATTTTCCTACACCGGATGAGTTAATGGAACGATACAAGGCTGAAGCAAACGGAGGAAATGGTCTGTCAGTTAACGAGCTGACAGTCATGAGTCAGCCCTATTACTCAAGCCAGAACACCTACGAGCCGAGATATTATCAGCGAGTTGCTGTCAACAGAACCGTGGATGCTGTTGCACGTGGTGATAACAGGTTGCTGCTTGTCATGGCAACCGGTACGGGTAAGACTTATACAGCATTCCAAATTGTTTTCCGCTTGCTCAAAAGCGGTATGAAGCGAAAAATTTTGTACCTTGCAGACAGAAATATCCTTGTGGATCAGTCGATAGCACAAGACTTTGCACCGCTTGAGAAAGTAATTCACAAAATCAATGTGTCCAAAGATGACAAGACTACAATCACATCTCATCAGGTGTATTTCTCACTTTATCAGCAGCTTGTCGGAGATGATGATAAAGAACATTTCTCTGAGCTGTTCGACAAGGACTTCTTTGATCTGATCATCGTGGATGAGTGCCACCGTGGCAGTGCAAAAGAAGATAGCCGTTGGCGCAGAATACTGGAATACTTTTCTTCTGCTACACAAATTGGCATGACTGCTACACCAAAGGAAACAACTTACACTTCTAATATCACTTATTTTGGAGAACCTGTCTACACATATTCCCTCAAAAATGGAATTGAAGATGGATTTCTTGCCCCTTTCAAGGTAATTAGTATTACCACCGACATCAGTGATGGTTGGCGACCGCTGAAAGGACAACGGGATTACTATGGTAATGAAATTGAGGACAGAATATACAACAACACCGACTATGACTACAACATCATCATCGCAGACCGTATCAATCAAGTGGCTCTTGAAATCACCAACTATCTGATCAGCACGGATAGAATGCAGAAGACGATTGTGTTCTGTGCAACAGAGGATGCTGCAGAACGAATGAGAGTTGCACTTGTCAATTTTAATGCAGATATGGTCGCCAAGAATCCCGACTACATTGTACGCATTACAGGTTCGGATGTATATGGAAAGAGTAAGCTAAAACAGTTTATCTCCGTTGGAGAAAAATACCCCGTAATTGCTACAACATCCAAGCTCCTCTCTACCGGAGCAGACTGCAAAATGACCAAACTCATTGTTTTGGATGAGAATATCGGTTCTATGACAGAATTCAAGCAGATCATCGGCAGAGGTACAAGACTCCGTGAAAAGGATGGAAAGACACATTTCGTAGTAATGGATTTCCGCAACATTTCAAGACTGTTCTATGATCCCGAATGGGATGGACCGGTTGAGGTTAATCCGAATTACCATCCTCCCAAACCAAAGGTTGGACCGGACAAATCAGTAGATCCACCCGAACCTCCGACAGATCCGCAGGAAAAGCCCTATGTGGATGTGGACGGCTGTACAGTACGAATCATCAACAAAGTTGTTTCTGTCTATGATGCGGACGGCAAGCTTCTGCGTCATGAAAATATCATCGACTACACCCGTACCAATATTCTGGGCGAATTTGCAGATCTGGAACACTTCATCAAAAGCTGGAACAGCGAGGAAAAGAAAAAGACCATTCTGGAACTGTTCAAAGAGCATGGTATTGATCTGATGGCGTTGAAGGAATCGCAAGGAATGGAAGAGGTGGATGTATTCGACTTTATCGTTCATGTTGCCTTCGACAAGAAACCGCTGACAAGAAAAGAACGTGCCAACAATGTGAAAAAGCGTGACTATATCAGCAAATACAGCGGTATGGCAAGAGAAGTCATTGAAGCACTGCTGGATATGTATTCCAATGAGGGCGTAATGCAGATCGAAGATACACAGGTTCTGAAACTGGATCCATTTATCCGTATGGGCAAACCCTCTGCCATCGTGAAGCTGTTTGGTGGCAAGGAAGGATATCTGCAGGTCATTCGTGAACTGGAAGAAGAAATTTACAAGGTGGTATAACATATGAGCAGTTTGGGTAATTTCGTAAAGAGATTACGGGATATTATGAGGAATGACGCTGGTATCAACGGCGATGCACAGCGTATTGAGCAGATTGCGTGGCTCTTGTTTCTCAAAGTCTATGATACAAAAGAAGAAGATTGGGAATACGATGACGATGACTACACATCCATCATTCCCGAAGAATGCAGATGGAGAAACTGGGCGGTTGATGATGGCAAAGGAACAGCAATCACAGGCGATGAACTGCTTGACTTTGTCAATAATACGCTGTTTCCAACATTGAAATCCCTTGAAGTAAACAAAAAGACACCTATCAAAAAGGCAATCGTCAAGACAACCTTTGAGGATACCAACAACTACATGAAGGACGGTGTTCTGCTGCGTCAGGTTGTGAACGTCATTGATGAACTCCAGTTGGCTGATTATGAAGAAAGTCACGCATTCGGAGAAATCTACGAATCCATTCTGAAAGAACTGCAAAGTGCAGGTTCTGCAGGTGAATTCTATACGCCAAGAGCTGTGACGGATTTCATGGCACAGATCATCAAGCCGAGAATTGGTGAGAAAATGGCGGACTTTGCCTGCGGTACAGGCGGATTTATTACAAGCTGGCTGAAAGCACTTGAACCGCAGAGAAAGACGGTTGAGGATATTGAAGCCTTTGATACTTCTGTTTATGGCATTGAGAAGAAGCAGTTCCCGTATATGCTGTGTGTGACAAATCTGCTTCTGCATAACATTGATACACCGAGAATCTACCATGATAATTCGCTCCTGTACGATGTACTGGACTATACGGAAGAAGATCAGTTTGATGTGGTGCTGATGAATCCTCCCTACGGCGGCAGTGAAAAGGCGGAGGTCAAGAATCATTTCCCGACTGACCTTGCAAGCAGTGAAACTGCGGATCTGTTCATGTCCGTGATCATGTATCGCTTGAAGCAGAACGGCAGGGCTGCAGTTATCCTTCCCGACGGCTTCCTGTTCGGCACGGATAATGCCAAAGCTGCGATCAAGAAGAAGCTGTTGGGTGAATTTAATCTGCACACGGTCATTCGTATGCCGCACAGCGTCTTTGCACCGTACACTTCCATTACAACGAATATCCTGTTCTTTGACAAGACCGGACCTACCAAGGAAACATGGTTCTATCGCCTGGATATGCCCGATGGCTACAAGAACTTCTCAAAGACAAAGCCAATGAAGCTGGAGCATTTAGCACCTGTCATGGAATGGTGGAATCAGCGTGAGGAGATCACGGTGGACGGCTTCGACAAGGCAAAGAAATATACCGCTGCCGAGCTTGTAGAGCGTGGTTTTAACATTGACCTCTGTGGTTTTCCGCATGAGGAGGAAGAAATTCTCCCGCCGAAGGAACTGATTCAGCAGTATCAAGAGAAGCGTGCAAGTCTGAATGCGGATATTGATCGGATTCTGGCACAGATTACAGATATTCTTGGAATTTCGGATACGGAGGATATGTCATGACCGCACAGCAGTTAAAGAACTCCATCCTCCAGATGGCGGTACAGGGAAAACTCGTTCCGCAGGATCCGAATGATGAACCTGCCTCCGTCCTGCTTGAACGCATCAAGGCAGAAAAGCAGGAGCTGATTAAGGCTGGCAAGATCAAAAAAGACAAGAAAACTTCTGAAATTTTCCGTGGGGCTTCCCGTAATCTCCCTTATGCCTTCTGTGAGCAGGTAGGCAAGGAAATACGGGATATTTCGGAGGAAGTGCCGTTTGAAATTCCTGATTCGTGGGAGTGGGTACGCTGTTCAACACTTGGAGCTATAATTCGTGGTAGCGGTATTAAGAGAACAGAAACTGTTGACAGTGGTATGCCATGTGTACGCTATGGAGAGCTGTATACAACATACAATACTTCTTTTACAGAAACTATTTCATTTATACCGCAGGAGCTATTTGAACAGTGCAAACAGATTAGCTATGGTGATGTCCTTTTTACACTGACAGGTGAAAATAAGCCTGATATAGCTAAAACGATTGCTTACTTAGGAGATAGTCATGTTGCTGTCGGCGGAGACTTGGCATTCTGGACACATCATGGAATGAATCCGTTATATCTTGTATATTTTATGTCATCGCCGTATGCTATTGGGTGCAAGGTCAATCTTGCAACAGGAGATATTATTGTCCATATATCAGGCGATAAGGTAGGTTCTTTCCTTATTCCAGTACCACCGCTTGCCGAGCAAGATAGAATAGTTGCTAAAATCAACGAATTAGAGCCAATTATTCGGGAGTACCATTCAAAAGAACAAGCTGTTTCAGCATTGAATACCATATTCCCCGAAGCCTTGAAAAAATCCATCCTACAGGAAGCTGTACAGGGCAGACTCGTTCCACAAGATCCCAACGATGAACCTGCATCCGTTCTCCTTGAACGCATCCGAGCCGAGAAACAGGCACTTGTCAAGGCTGGCAAGATCAAGAAGGACAAGCACGAATCAGTCATCGTGACAAGGGATAAAATTCCTTATGAGATCATCGACGGAAAAGAACACTGTATTGCGGATGAGGTGCCGTTTGAGATTCCTGATAGTTGGTGTTGGTGCAAAATGGGTATGTGTTTAGATGTTAGGGACGGCACACATGATACCCCAAAATATGTGCCAGAAGGTATTCCATTAGTGACGAGTAAAAACCTCTGCAATGGCAGTATTGATTTCTCAACTGCAAAATTTATCAGCCTTGAAGATCATGAGGCTATTTCTCAACGCTCTAAGGTTGATACTGATGATATTATGTTCGCTATGATAGGAAGTATCGGTAATCCTGTACTCTATCGTGGAAATGAAGTGTTCAGTATTAAAAACATGGCACTATTCAAGAAAATTGAAAACGGCTTAGATATGGAGTATGTGTATTGGTTTTTATATATTTCACAAGGCGATATGAAAAAATATGCTTCTGGAGGTGTTCAAAGCTTCGTATCACTTAGCTATCTAAGAAATTATTATATACCAATTCCTCCACTTTCTGAGCAAAAACGAATAGTCGCAAAGATAGAAAAACTCATGAAATTCTGTGAACTACTATAAAAATCGGGCATACTCTCACATTGAGGGTATGCCCTTTTCATTACCAGTCAATCACAGTATCCACGATCTCACGCTGTTCCGTGGCAGTCTTACGCAGATAGATGCGTGTGGTTTCAATGCTCTCATGTCCCATCAGATCGGCAAGAAACGCAATGTCATTGCAGCGTTCCAGAAAGCTCTTAGCAAAACGATGGCGAAACGAATGCGGATAAACCACTTTCGGATCAATGCCATACTTGATTGCATACTTCTTCAGCTCTCCGGAAATTCCTCTTGTCGTGATACGCTGTCCACGCTGATTCAAGAAGATAAAACCACTGTCCTGCTCCTTTTCTGCAAGCCATTGTAAAGCCTCTTTCTGCAGAGATTTCGGAATGTAGATACGGCGGAGCTTACCGCCCTTGGAATACAAGTCAAGATAACCGAGCCTGACATGTTCCACCTTGATCTGTATCAGTTCGCTTACTCTTGCACCCGTAGCCGCAAGAAAGCGGATCACAAAGTACCAGAACAGCTCGTCATCTTCTTTCAGACGCTGCTTGAAGTACAAGTAATCCGCTTCGCTAATCACATTTTCGAGGAACGGTTTCTGCTGCACCTTGACAAAAGAGAGCTTCCACTTCTCCTTGCCGACGCTTTCCAGATAGCAGTTCATACCACGCAGGCGAAGATTCACAGTCTGCGGTCTAAAATTGTCCACCAGCCACACCTTGTACTGATTCAGATTCTTCTTTGTGACGGTGTGGTAATGTTCTGTGAACTGCCTGAAAGCAAACAGATACGCAGATTTTGAGTTTTCGGACAGATTTGTCTTGTCCAGATAAGTCTTAAATTCGTCAATCATATCGAAAGACCTCCTTTCGGTATGATTGTATCATATTACTTTGAAATCTGGTTGATGATGGGAAGGAGTTGTTCGATTTTGGCGACGATGCGGTGTTGTTC
>JAFSBM010000152.1 GCA_017437285.1 Ruminococcus sp.
ATGCAGGCAATAGCAAACCCCGACAAGTACGCACTCTCTGCACAGGGCGAGTTCAACGCTGACAGCAAAGGTGACGGACTTACAGTTGACGACGCTGTGGCAATTCAGAAAAAGCTTGCAGGATTAAAATGAACAAAGGAGGAATCACTATGAAAAAAAGACTATTCACCTCGGCTTTAGCCGCAGTTATGGCATTATCCTCGATTGTTGCAATAAGTGCAAATGCATATTCTTATTACACCGATGCAACAGATAATGAAGATTACAAAGCTTATATTGAACGTAGAAATAATTCAGAATCTTGTACACATCTTACTCCAGAGTTTGCAGAATATATGCATAATATTTTGTGTGGGATTTATTCACCCCCCAATGTGAAAAATGCCTGGAGAACAAGTAAATCAGCTTATGATGACGGTAGAAAATTTTCTAAATATGTAATAGAATATACCTACAATGACTACATCATTTTCGAATTTGATTTATCTGATGATGAAACTGAAAATGCAATAGAAACGCTTAAGGATGAACTTGGCTACAATGATAAGCTGACTTTTGAGAAAATAACAGACTTTAATCGTCCTTATATCAGGGTTGGTTTTTTAGATGATAATCATAAACTTAATGTTATGACAGCAGAAAAAGCTTATTCTATTCTCAAAGAAAAATATCCGGTAACTATTGGTCAATCAATGTTTGATATCCGCAATTTCGTAAGCATTTTAATGCAAAATTGTATTACAAACGTCGATGAGAAACACCATATGGATATGACTGAACAGGAGAAAAAAGACTTCTATGATTCCATTGACCACGATTATATAAAGGAAAATTTCAGAGCAACAATTGATATTACTAACGGAATTCGAATTTACTTTCCTGATGATGTTACAGAAGAAGAATGGTTGGGCTGCTGCAATTATCTTACCCAAAATCATAAAGCTGCTATTTATCAGCATTATGAATGTTCAAGTACACAGTACACAGGCGAAGTTGATTTTTCAGAAATCACCTACCTCAACGGTGACGCTAACCGTGATAAAATTACAACAATCGCCGATGCCGCCGCAATTATGCAGGCTATAGCAAATCCCGACAAGTACGCACTTTCTGCACAGGGCGAATTTAACGCTGACAGCAAGGGTGACGGACTTACAGTTGACGACGCTGTGGCAATTCAGAAGAAACTTGCAGGATTAAAATGAACAAAGGAGGAATCACTATGAAAAAAAGATTATTCACCTCGGCTTTAGCCACGGTTATGACTTTTAGTTCAATTGCCGTAATGAGTGCAAATGCAATAGCCCATATACCTGTTAGGAGTGACTCAGAAGAATATCAGAAAAAAATAAAAGAATATGATGAGTATTATCAACGCTTATCCGAGGAAGAAATAGACACTTTTTACAATATTGTAGCAGATAGTTTTGAGTGCATTGAAGAGGAAAATAATATAACTAACGTGTGGGTTCTCAATAAATCCACAGATGATACAACTTTTCCATATTCTCGTTTTGACACATACCTTTTTGAATATTCATTAGATGATTATTTCAGAATTAATTTTAAGTTGCCAATGGAAGAGAGCGAGGCTATCTATTCTGAATTATCCAATGCTTTGGGATATGGCGACTATTGTAAAATAAAAAATGTCAGCAATGAAAAAAATGGAAATTGTGCTTCAATTGCCATTAGTTTTAATAGTTCTGACCACGAGCTGAATTATAGGATTGTTGAAAAGGCTCTTTCAATTTTGGGTGACAAGTATCCTGTAAGAGATAAAAAAATACAGATAGATGCTGTAGGCTTTGTTAGTGGTATAGACTTGCAAAGTTGCTTAACAACAGTATATGGAGGTCCAATAGATGGCGAAAAACCGAGCAAAATGACAGAAGATGAATTTGAAAAATTTTATAATTCTATTGACCACGATTATATAAAAGAAAATTTCAGAGCAACTTATAATCCCGAAACATACTTTATTGAATTTCCTAATGATTATACACAGGAAGAAAAAATAGGTTGCTTTAACTACTTTGTTGAAAATTTTGGTGCTTGCATTTATATGTATTGTCAGGCATCAGCTTCAGAGCCTATTTCAGTTGAATTTTCCGATGAAATCAGTTACCTCAACGGCGACGCTAACCGTGACAAAATCACAACAATCGCCGATGCCGCCGCAATTATGCAGGCTATAGCAAATCCCGACAAGTACGCATTATCCGAACAGGGCGAGTTCAACGCTGACAGCAAAGGTGACGGACTTACAGTTGACGACGCTGTGGCAATTCAGAAAAAGCTTGCAGGAATAAAATGAACAAAGGAGGAATCACTATGAAAAAAAGATTATTATCAGCTGTTTTATCATCGGCAATTATTATGAGTACCCTTGGTTCAATGACTGGTTCTGCAATATTTGTAGGGGATACAGAGGGTTCAGAATCATATAA
>JAFSBM010000153.1 GCA_017437285.1 Ruminococcus sp.
ACTCTTTCATCTCTTATCTGCGATTTTTAGGTTTCTGCTGTCGTTCCCTGACGACAGTTATTATTATATCACACTTTTTACGGCTTGTCAACTCAAACTTTACTCAATTTTTTCGCCACTTTTTGTGTAAAATTACATCAATTCATCACAAAAACCTCAAATTTCAAAAAATCAACAGCAAAATTCACGTTTTCAAGCCATAAAATCAATTGTTTTTATCATAAAAAATAAACGTCGCATTCAGATTATTGTCTATTCTATAGAGCATTAACATAAGGTGAATACTCATTTTTTTATCAGAAACATAATAATCAAGGTCAATTACTGATGTTCCGTCTTTATAAGCCGAAATCAAACGCTTTCTGCTTCGGAGGGTTTCAATTTTGTCCGAATCCGTCTTAATTCTGTTTTCACCAAACATAATTCTCGCAAAATCGTCATAATAAACAGGCAGCTGAACTCCGAACTCCTCAGTCAGATTTTCCCCATTTTTCGCAATAATCGGCTCTTTTATCTTACCCTCGGTAAGGTCGATATTGAAGAAAGCAAAGCTGCCGATTGCAAGGGCAGTTTTATAGTTCTGTCGCTCCTCACAAAGGCGTTTTTCAAAATTTTCCTGTTCGGTAATGTCAGCAATTGAGCTAAGAATATACAGTCCGCCGTCCGAAAAACTAAGCAATCTCGTTCTGCATTTCAGGGCTGCAATGGTGCCGTCCTTGTTAAGATTGTGGAAAGTATATTCCACACTGTCACCCGGCTTCTGAAGTTTGCGTACAGCAAGGCTGACCGCCTTTTTATCCTCGGGAACAATTCGGTGAGTCACATCAAAATTCAATACGCCAATCTTTAATTCAGGCACTCCGAACATATTTTTCGCCTCCTGATTAAACACCAGAATGTTTCTCTCAGGCAATGTGTAGGCTAAAATTCCTGTGGCAAGCTGTTCTGTTAATTCGTCAGTTATTGATAAAAGCTGCATATTCTGCATTACAAGCTGTCTGTTGACTTCACGCTCTTTCTTTCTCGTTTCAGAAATATCGTAAGCAATGATATATGCCTGTAAATGGTCATTTTCGTCATCTTTGGAGATAATCGCATTTGTTCTGATATACTTATCTGTCAACGGAATATAATACTCCGTGTTGACACAACTCATGCCCTTTTCATAGGCATCTTTCAGACCTTTTACAGTAAAATACTTCTCCATTCCTTTTTCAAGAAAAACAGGATTCACCTTCTGCAAATATGTGAAAGCCAGCTCATCAAATTTAACAGGCGGCTCAATTCCAAGCATTTCCGCAAGTCCAAGCTCGTTTTCCGTCACAAATTCTTCATCAACAATACCCTCGGTAAGGTCAAAGAAAAATCCGTATTCGCAATTTTTAATAAGTGCTTCACGGCAGCTTGTACGTTCTCTGTTGAGAAGTTTTTTCAGCTGAACAAGATGTGTTGTGTCAGTCACCGACACAAAAATATACTTCTGCCCATTTTCCGAAACAATCATTTTTGAAACGGATTTCACGTATTTTACGCCTTTTTTGCCGATTATTCGGTATTTATGAGTAACCTCTCCGCCATTCTGCTCCAGATTTGAATTATCTTTGAGAATTCGTGTTCTGTCCTCGGGGTGTATCATATCGTTATAAAATTTAGTAAAAGCCTGCATTGTATCTTCGTTTTCAAATTCAAAAATATTACGAGCTTCTTTGTTGATATTAAAAACCTCATACTGCGGCACGGTATAGGCAAACACACCGCAATCAACGGAATTCAGCAGTTCCGCATAAATTCTATTGATATTTTCTTCATTCATTGCTGACAACACTTTCACTCCCAACTTTATAATTTTTCTGCAATTCAAAGCTTTGCAGCATATCTACTCATGTAAATCTTAGCAAAAGGATATTACCCTCCTTATTATATCACATTGCACATAATTTTTCAATGGTTTTGCCAATTTTTATTGAACCAATCTCAAAAATTTACATTTTATACATATTTGTCAAAAATTAGTCTTGTGAAAATGCATAAAAAACACGGCATCACCAAAGTGACACCGTGTCTGAAAATTCTTATGAAATTACTTCATAGCCTCTTCGATTGCAACTGCACAAGCAACAGTCATACCAACCATTGGGTTGTTACCTGCACCGATAAGTCCCATCATCTCAACGTGAGCAGGTACAGAAGAAGAACCTGCAAACTGAGCATCAGAGTGCATTCTTCCGAGAGTATCTGTCATACCGTAAGAAGCAGGGCCTGCAGCCATGTTATCGGGGTGAAGTGTACGGCCTGTACCGCCGCCTGAAGCTACTGAGAAGTACTTCTTGCCAGCGTCTGTACGCTCCTTCTTATATGTTCCTGCAACAGGGTGCTGGAAACGTGTGGGGTTAGTTGAGTTACCTGTGATAGAAACGTCAACATTCTCCTTCCACATGATAGCAACGCCCTCTGTTACGTCGTTTGCACCGTAGCAGTTAACCTTTGAACGGAGTCCGTCAGAGTATGCCTTGCGGAATACTTCCTTAACCTCGCCTGTGCTGTAATCCATCTCTGTTTCAACGTATGTGAAGCCGTTGATACGAGCGATAATCTGAGCAGCGTCCTTACCAAGACCGTTAAGGATTACACGGAGGGGCTTTTTACGTACCTTGTTTGCCTTTTCAGCAATACCGATAGCACCCTCAGCAGCAGCGAATGACTCGTGACCTGCGAGGAATGCGAAACACTCTGTTTCTTCTTCGAGAAGCATCTTACCGAGGTTACCGTGGCCAAGACCAACCTTACGCTGGTCAGCAACTGAACCGGGGATACAGAAAGCCTGAAGTCCCTCACCGATTGCAGCAGCAGCGTCAGCAGCTCTTGTGCAGCCCTTCTTGATTGCGATAGCACAGCCTACTGTGTAAGCCCACTTAGCGTTCTCAAAGCAGATAGGCTGAATGCTTTCGATAAGCTTATAAATGTCAAGACCTTTTTCCTTACAAACTTCAGCACACTCCTCAATTGAGTTAATGCCGTAAGCCTTGATTACATCGAGAATCTGCTTTTCTCTTCTCTCATATGATTCAAATAAAGCCATTGTACAAGTCCTCCTTATTCTTTTCTGGGATCAACGATCTTAACAGCGTCGTCAACTCTGCCGTACTGTCCCTGAGCCTTCTCAAATGCAGTATTAGCATCATCGCCAGCCTTGATGAAGTCCATCATCTTGCCAAAGTTAACAAACTTGTAGCCGATGATTTCGTTCTCCTCGTTAAGAGCAAGACCTGTAACATAACCGTCTGTCATTTCGAGGTAACGTGGTCCCTTTGCGAGAGTACCGTACATTGTACCAACCTGTGAACGGAGGCCCTTACCAAGGTCCTCAAGACCTGCACCTACAACAAGACCGCCCTCAGAGAAAGCAGACTGTGAACGACCGTAAACGATCTGGAGGAACAGCTCTCTCATAGCTGTATTGATAGCATCACAAACGAGGTCTGTGTTAAGAGCCTCAAGGATTGTTCTGCCTGGGAGAATTTCAGATGCCATAGCAGCGGAATGTGTCATACCTGAGCAGCCGATTGTTTCAACGAGAGCTTCCTGAATAACGCCCTCCTTGACATTGAGTGTGAGCTTGCAGGTACCCTGCTGAGGAGCGCACCAACCGATACCGTGTGTAAAGCCGGAAATGTCCTTGATTTCCTTAGCCTTTACCCACTTAGCCTCTTCGGGGATAGGAGCTGCACCGTGAGCAACGCCCTGTGCGATAGGGCACATTGTTTCAACTTCGTGAGAATAAATCATTTTTAATACTCCTTTCGGGAATTTAGCGATTGACAGCTTTAAGCTATCAACGCAATATCGGGGCAAACGGGGAAATTAACCCTTGTCCGTCCCACATACAATAATATTATACTACATTTTGAAAATTTAATCAAGGGCTTTTGACAAAAGAATGTCAATATAATGTTAGTACTCTATAACAATTAATAACCCAGTTCTTCACCCACAAGAATAACCTTAATGCGGTTTTTATGTCTTTGCTGTGCGGAAATCAGGTAATTGCAGCAAATTCTGCCGTCACCCTTGCAGCCGTCAGCCATTTCGTGGTCAGCCTTGCTGAGAGAAATACATTCGCCTGTTTCGGCACAGGGAGTTTTACAGCTAAGACGCACGCAGTTAGGCGGTGCGGCTTCTGTTTTAACACGGATTTCTGCCTCATCTAAATCCCTTACAATTTTGTTATAGCCTGCGATTATGATTACAGATTTCGGACCGAAAGCAATAGCGGCAATTCTGTTGCTGTTGCCGTCCACGTTATAAAGCACGCCGTCCTCGGTTATGGCATTTGTGCTTGAAATGTATACATCGGCAAAAAATGCCTTTCTGTAAAGTTCGGGAACTTCTTCGGGAGCAACCTTTGAACGGTCAAGATAGTTATATTTATCCGACTGAATAAGCGTTCTTATACCACATTCCTCCATAGAAACTGTGCCGCCGTGAGTGATAACATCTCCCTCATTGAGAAGATTTTCCACAATTCCTTTAACATCTGCTGCCGTAGGTGCATAGTGGAACTCCATATTATTTTTACGGAGATTTTCACCTGTTTTCATTATTCTTTTTTCAATAATTGCCTTTTTATTAGCGTCCATAATTACAACTCCTTTTTGTCGCATATTGCTCCGCCAATTAAACCTTGCCAAAAAGACGAAGGCAGAAAGGGAATTTATCAAGGAAGAAAAACGCAGGAATGCTGCCGCATTTCAAGCTTTTCTGACGCAGAGAAATTTCCTTTATGTCAAGTATTTGCCGGTAAGGTTTAGTTGGGGGAGCAATGATATGCGATACTGTTTATATTATATCCCTATAAAAAATAAAAGTCAATAACATACTTGAAAAAAAATAAAATAAGGTGTATAATATTGTAGTAAAAAATGAAAGAAGGTCTTAAAATGAAAGAAAATGAAAAAATCAATCCCCTCGGAACTGCCCCTGTGCCTAAACTTATGGCAAGTTTCGCAATCCCCAGTATTATCGGTATGCTTGTCAGCGCTCTTTATAACATCGTTGACCAGCTTTTTATCGGCAGAGGTGTGGGAACTGACGGAAATGCCGCTACAAATATAGCTTTCCCGTTCTCCACATTATGTATAGCCGCCGCACTTCTGTTAGGTATCGGCGGTGCCTCCTGTTTCAACCTCACAATGGGCAGGGGCGACTCAAAACGTGCCGCATATTTCGCAGGAAATGCCCTGACATTCCTCGCAGGAATAGGTGTTGTGATTTCAGCAATTACCCTGATTTTCCTCACTCCCCTGCTTAAACTTTTCGGCTCTCCCGAGGACATTCTCCCCTACGCAAAGGACTATGTTGCAGTATCGGCAATCGGCTTTCCGTTCCTCATTTTTTCCACAGGCGGCGGTCATATCGTCCGTGCTGACGGCAGTCCCACAATGACAATGCTTCTCAACCTCACAGGTGCAATCGTTAATATTGTTCTTGACGCAATATTCGTTCTCGGCTTAGACTGGGGAATGAAAGGTGCGGCAGCCGCAACCGTAATCGGACAGGTTGTATCCTCGGTTATGGTTCTCCTTTATATCCGCAAATTCAAAACCGTAAAGCTTACCGCAAAACATTTCGTTCCCCAGCTTAAAACAATTTCCCGTATTTGTGCAATCGGTATGGCATCTTGTTTCAATCAGCTTGCTATTGCCCTTGTGCAGGTTGTACTGAACAACTCCCTCAAGCACTATGGCGGACTTTCAATATATGGCGATACAGAGCCGCTTGCCGTTGCAGGTATCGTAATGAAAGTCAATATGATTGTATTCTCAATTGTAATCGGTCTTTCACAGGGAGCACAGCCTATTCAGAGTTTCAACTACGGTGCAAAGAATTACAAGCGTGTAAAATCCTCATATATCCTTGCAATTGCAATTGGCGGAGGAATTTCCGTTGTGGCATTTATCCTTTTCCAGCTTATTCCAAAGCAGATTCTGGGACTTTTCGGAACAGGTACTGATACATATTTTGACTTCGGCTGCAAATTTTTCAGGACATTCCTTTTCTTCACATGGCTCAACTGTATTCAGCCTATTTCCTCCACATTCTTCACATCAATCGGAAAACCTGTAAAGGGCGTTTTCCTCTCACTTACACGACAGATTATTTTCTTTATTCCCATACTGCTCATTCTCCCGAAATTTATGGGAATTGACGGAATATTATATACAGGGCCTATATGCGATTTCCTTTCGGGTATCGTTGCCGCCGCTATGACAATTTACGAATTCAGAGTTATGACGAAAATGTCAGCCCAAAAACAAGAGGTGTAATTTATGATTCAGGATATTTCTCCCCTCGGATTTGACAACCGATATATTGCCGATAAAGAACCCGATAAAGACAGTATGCTGATGTATTTCAGAGGAAATAAAGTTCTCTGCAATATGAATTCTCAGCAGCTTTTCCCTACAATTTCACAGCTGAAAAATCCCTCGGATTTGAAATATCTCTTTTCCGTGGGAGATGTGAAATATTTCCTGGTTGGAGATTATTCCTCAGCTGATGAAGCCTTTTCAATGGTGAATATACGTCAGCTCCGCCACGAAAGATATGCTCTCCGCCCGAGTATATTCGCACTTTTCACAGCATACCACCTTTCTGAATGGTACAATTCAAGCCGATATTGCGGAGAATGCGGCGGAAAGACTATTCCCTGCACAGGTGAAAGGGCAATGCTCTGCACCGACTGCGGAAAACTGATATATCCCCGCATAAATCCAGCTGTAATCGTGGGAATTACCAACGGCGACAAGCTGCTTGTAACCCGTTATGTCAGAAGCCGTGGGGTAAACTACGACGCACTTGTGGCAGGATATATTGAAATTGGCGAAACTCCCGAAGATACCGTCCGCCGTGAGGCTATGGAAGAAGTCGGGCTTAAAGTCAAGAATATCCGCTATTACAAATCTCAGCCGTGGGGATTTTCAGCAGGACTTCTTCTTGGATATTTCTGCGATGTGGACGGAGATACGGACATTACCCTTGAAAATGCGGAACTCAGCAATGCCGCATGGATTAAGCGTGAAAATATCACGGGTCAGCCCGATGATTTAAGCCTTACAAATGAAATGATGCATATTTTTGCAGAGGGAAAGGAAAAATATTAATTATATGAGCGAAATCAACGAAAAATCAATAATCTTCTTCGACATTGACGGCACAATCGTAACCGAGGACGGCAGCCTTACGATTCCCGAAAGCACCGTTGAAGCCATTGCAAAGGCTCGTGAAAACGGTCATTATACCTTTATAAATTCGGGGCGAACTCTTTTCAACATCAATAAAAAGGTGCGTTCTCTCGGATTTGACGGCATAATCTGCGGCTGCGGAACATATATCGAAATGGACGGTGAAGTTCTGCTGTATAATGCACTTTCGCAGGATTTTTGCCGCAAAACAGCGGAATTTATCCGCACTACAGGAGTAACTCCCGTATATGAGCATAAGGACGGCTACTTTTTCGATGATTTTTCCCCGAAAACTGCGGATTTAGAGGATTTTCTCGTCACCTTTGTGGAGGAAAATATCCCCGTTGACCGCCGTGTTGAAGATGCTGAATTTATCTTTGACAAGTTCGTTATATGGGAAAATCCCCAATGTGATATGGAGCTTTTCCGCCGTGAAATCGGGAAATATTTCGATATAATCGACCGTGGAAACGGCTTTTATGAAAATGTTCCCCTTGGATTTTCAAAGGCTACAGCAATTGAAATTATCCTCAAAAAGCTTGGAATTTCCCTTGAAAATGCCTACGCAATCGGCGATAGTGCCAACGATTTGCCTATGCTCCGTGCAGTTCCCAACAGTATCGCCATGGGCGGTGCGGAAACGATTTACCCCTATGTTTCCTACATAACCACACCCCTTTTAGAGGACGGAATTTATAATGCCCTGTCGCATTTTAAGCTGATATAGAACAAAAGCTTTCAGCCGTTAGCTGTTAGCTGTCAGCTATTGGAACAGTAGAAAAAACTTGAAAATAAGTTTTATGACGATGTGAAATGAAAATATAAAATAGCAAAAATCGGAATTTTCATTGACAAATACAAAAAAAAATGGTATAATACCAAAGTGAGCAGACTATGCAGCAGCGGAAACGATAAAGTTTACGAGGAAAGTCCGGGCATCACAGAGCAGGGTAGCTGCTAACGGCAGCCGAGGGCGACCTTAGGGCAAGTGCAACAGAGATATACCGCCGCTTTTGCGGTAAGGGTGGAAAGGTGAGGTAAGAGCTTACCGGAGTGCAGGAGACTGCACTGCCATGTAAACCCTATCCGATGCAACGTCTATTGGTGCTTTGTATCTTAACGTCTGCTCGGCGGATACAAGGTAATGACGGCTCCAGCTTACGGGCGACTGTAAGCGTAGATAAATTGCTGCACACGACAGAACCCGGCTTATCGGTCTGGTCACTTCGGAGAGCATTTGCTCTCCTTTTTTCTACACATTTGTTTTAAGTTCAATATTTAAG
Organism: Ruminococcus sp.; assembly: GCA_017437285.1. GTDB lineage: Bacteria > Bacillota > Clostridia > Oscillospirales > Ruminococcaceae > Ruminococcus. The sequence goes on from JAFSBM010000153.1 coordinate 8,525, forward strand.
AAATATTTAACGCAATTTTAAGTAAAGTTTATATAATTTAAGCAATTTTTAGCTTGCAATATTCCCCTCTTTGTCTATTCTCACGATTTTATATAAATTGTACATTTTCTCTTTACAAATTGAGGAAATTGTGCTATGATATACTATAGGTATAGCAATCTTTTAGACTTTTGCACAAGTTTTAAAAAAATCTGAAAAAATTTCTAAAAACCCTTTACTTTTTCGCTCTAATGTGGTAAAATATATGTAACGACTATTGCGTTTATGCAGATTGGAGATACTATACCATGAATGAAAAAATGAGATCCGAAAATATGGATAAGCTTTTTGAGGCTATTCTTACCCTCGAAAATGTTGACGAATGCTACAAATTCTTTGTTGACCTTTGTACCACTATTGAGCTTAAATCCTTCGCCCAGCGTTTCCACGTTGCAAGACTCCTTGACGAACACAGAGTCTACAACAGCATCGTTTCCGAAACAGGGGCAAGTACAGCTACAATCAGCCGTGTAAACCGTTCCTTACAGGACGGAAATGACGGTTACAACATTGTTTTCACAAAGTTAAAGGAAAAAGGACTCCTTTAATGCCGCAGCACATCAGGTCAGAAGTATACAGTTCAGGTTACACCTTTTTCTGTTGATTTCTGACCTTTTTTATGCCCATTTTCAGACGATAAGTCCATGGGACTTTATCAATATAAAGATTAAAATCGGAGTACCTCACTCCGAGAAAGGAAAAAAATATGAATAAATCAAATTTTCTCAGGCGTTCAGCAGCCGCTGTTTCAGCTGCAGCTGTTCTCATGTCGGGAAGTGCTGTAACTGCAAATGCAGCTGTTATTACTCCCGATGAACCCAACAATTACTACAACTATGCCGAAGCTCTCCAGCTGGCTCTCTGCTTCTATGACGCAAACAAGTGCGGCGATGAAGTAGGCGAAGACGGCTATTACTCCTGGCGTGACGACTGCCACATCAAGGATGCTGAAATTCCGCTTCAGCCAATGAACCCAATGCCTAAAGTAAACGTAGGCGATGCAGGTCCCGATGACGGTAAAGACGACGGTCTTGGCAACTACGACGGCGAAGGCGACGGCGGTGCAAGTGAAGATGAAGACCTCTATGTGGGCGTCAATATGACAAATGAGTTCATTGAGGAAAACAGAGAATTCCTTGACCCCGACGGAAACGGCACCCTCGACCTCACAGGCGGCTGGCACGATGCAGGTGACCACGTAAAATTCGGTCTGCCTTTCTCCTACTCCGCTTCAACTGTGGGCTGGGGATATTACGAATTCCGTGATTCCTATGCTGACCTTGGACTTGACAAGCACGTTGAGGACGAACTCCGCTGGGCTAACGATTACTTTATGAAAGCCACATATATGAACGATAAGGACGAGGTTATCGCTTACTGCTATCAGGTTGGTGAGGGTAACAACGACCATAACTACTGGTGTCCTCCCGAATTGCAGGTTGACGGCACATTCGTTGCTTCCTCCTCTTGCGGTGTTAAGCGTCCTGCTTATTTCGCAACAAAGGAAATGCCCGCTTCCGACCAGGCAGCAGGTGCAGCAGCTTCACTTGCAGTAAACTATCTCAACTTCAAGGATACAGACCCCGAGTACGCAGCAAAGAACCTGAAATACGCAAAGGCACTCTATGAATTTGCTGTTGCTACTCACATCGAGGACTGGGAACCCGGTATGGTTCCAACTGCAAAGAGCCTTGGTTATGACGGTGGTTTCTATACTTCAAGCTACGACTATGACGAACTCGCATGGGCTGCTGTATGGCTTTACTATGCAAGTGTTGCTGAGGACGAAACTCAGAAACAGGCTGCTTACGACAAATACATCATGGATATTATCGCTGTTGACGAAACAACTCAGAACGACAAGGGCGCTCACCCCTACACAGGCTATATGAAGCGTATCATCACAGATACAGGCAACTGCTGGCAGAATATCTGGGTACACTGCTGGGATACTGTATGGGGCGGAGTTTTCGCTAAGCTTGCTCCTGTAACAAATACAGCACGTGACTGGTATATCTTCCGCTACAACCTCGAATTCTGGTCAGGTACTTCAAAGGCTACAGATACTTCTGACTGGGGTTATGAGCCTGTAACAACTCACAAGTATTTCGGTATGGACGACCACCTCTGGAATACTCCTATGACATACGATCAGATTCCCGACCTCCCCGACAGTGCAACAAGCAGCGACTTTATTGCTAAGTCACCTAAGGGCTGGGCAGTTGTATCAGGCTACGGTTCTGCACGTTACAACACAGCAGCAGGACTTCAAGCTATGGTATACGCAAAGGAAACAGGCGATATGACATTCGCTGAATGGGCAAAGGCACAGATGGCATATATCCTCGGCAACAACCCCATGGGTTACGCTTACGAAGTTGGCTACGGCACAAACTTCGCTTCACAGCCTCACCACCGTTCATCACATTGTTCACCTACACAGAGCATGGAAGACCCTGTAGTTCAGGTTCACACTCTCTGGGGTGCCCTCGTTGGCGGTCCTGACCTCGACGACTTCCACAGCGATATTACAAAGGACTACATCTACAACGAAGTTACTGACGACTATAACGCCGGCTTCTGCGGCGACCTTGCAGGACTTTACCACTTCTACGGTGCAGAGGGCAAGGAGCATGAAAAGGATAACTACCTCAAACCCGATTTCGATATGTCTGCAAACGCTATCGGCTATGACCAGGTAGATGCTGACGGCAATCCGCTCCCCACAGGTCTTTACATTTCAGGCGGTAAATCACAGGAAACTGATGCAGGTATTCAGATTAAAATTGTTGTTCACAACAGAACAGTAAATCCTCCTAAATTTGAGAGCAACCTCAAAGCAAGATATTATTTCAATATCGGCGAACAGCTTGAAAAGGGCGAAGATATCAGCTTTATCGAAACTCGTATTGACTACGACCAGGAAAAGAGCTTCACAGACGGCAAAAACGAGGCACACATCTCTGAGCCTGTGAAGTATGACGACAACGGCACATACTACATCGAGATTTCATGGCAGAACTGCGATTTCTACGGCAGCCGTGTATATCAGTTCGGACTTCTTAACAAGATGCACCCTGAAACATTCGACACAGTATGGGATTCTACAAACGACTACAGCTACGCTGAACTTGTAAGCTTTGAAGACGACAACGATGCTGCTGCAATTACAGAGCTTATCACACTTTATGCAGATGACGAGCTTATCTGGGGTGTTGAGCCTGACGGCACAAAGCCTGAGGACGGCACATCTAATCCTACAACAAAGCCTGCTGGTCCTTCAGAAGATGAAGATGAAAATGACGATATTTTATACGGCGACGCTAACTGCGACGGCAAGGTAACAATTGCAGATGCTACTGCAATTCTCCAGTCAATCGGAAACGCTGACAAGTACAGCCTCTCCAAGAATGGTCAGAAGAATGCTGACTGCTGCAACAGCGGTGACGGCATTACAGTTGCAGATGCACTTGCAATCCAGCAGTATGACGCAAAAATTATCACTAAGCTTCCCACAAAAACAGCATAATTCAAAAGGGTATCGGTTAATTTGCCGATACCCTTTAATTATATCAATATTGGAGTTACCTATAGAAAACGCCTCTCATCATTGCGGTGAGAGGCGTTTTTTATTGGTAAAAATTATTCCATTTCGCTGAGAAGCTTTTCAGCACTTGCAAGCTTAACGCTGATAACGAAAAGCTCCAATGCCTTTGCTAAATCCTCCATAGATGGATATGTGGGAGCAATACGGATGTTTCTGTCGTCCTTGTCAATTCCGTATGGGAATGTTGCACCTGCACCTGTAAGAGTTGCACCTGCGTCAGCACAAAGCTTTACAATTCTCTTTGCACAGCCGTTAAGAGCGTTGAATGATACGAAATATCCGCCCTGTGGCTCTGTCCATTCACCAATACCAAGAGGAGCAATTTCAGCTTTGAGTGTATCGCATACAAGCTTGAACTTTGGAGCGATAATAGCAGCGTGTTTCTTCATATGCTCAACCATATTTTCATATGTGCCGAAGAATTTAACGTGACGAAGCTGGTTAACCTTATCGTGACCGATAATTGAAATACCGAGGTATTTTTTCAGCTCGTCAATATTCTCCTTGCTTGCACCCATAGCTGCAACACCTGCACCGGGAAATGTTACTTTTGAAGTTGAACCGAAAATGTAAACGATATTTTCATTTCCTGCCTTTTTAGCCTCGTCAAGAATGTTGAGGATATACTTTGGATTATCTATGAGGTGGTGGATGCAGTAAGCGTTATCCCAGAAAATGCGGAAATCCTTTGCAGCAGTTTTGAGATTTGCAAAACGCTTTACAGTTTCATCGCTGTAGCAGATACCATCGGGATTTGAATATTGAGGAACACACCATATACCCTTGATTGACTCATCCTCAGCCACAAGCTTTTCAACCATATCCATATCAGGACCTGTGGGAGTCATAGGTACATTTATCATTTCAATTCCGAAAAATTCAGTTACCTTGAAGTGTCTGTCATATCCCGGAACAGGGCAAAGGAACTTCACCTTGTCAAGCTTATTCCATGGAGTTGAGCCGAGGATACCCTTGTTAAATGCAGTCTGAATTGACCAGTACATAGCATTAAGGCTGGAGTTACCGAATACAATAACCTCATCCATAGCCACACCAAGCATATCAGAAAAGAGCTTTTTAGCTTCGGGAATACCGTCAAGAACACCGTAATTTCGAACATCTGTACCGTCTTCGGTAAGGAAATTATTATCGTTAAAAGTATTGAGCATATCAACTGAAAGCTCAAGCTGTTCTTTACAGGGATTACCTCTTGCCATATTCAGACAGAGTCCCTTTGCCTTAAAATCGTTATAAGCCTGCTCAACTTCGCTTTTGAAGTTAAGAAGCTGTTCCTTGTTCATTTCTGATAAAAACATTTTCGGAACACACCTTTCCATATTTATACGGGCGGAAACGTCATTGTAACCGCCCTATTAAAGTATACCATAGGCTGACAATAATTTCAAGTGACGGAAAAACCGAATAATTTCGGTTTTTCTGTCTTTTTTTTAGTATTTTCATCTGAATTTGTCCACCACCCATATATTTTTGTTCGTCATACGTGGACAAAAGAGCTGATTTCAATGGTTTTTCAATGAAAATAAATTATTTCGTTCATAAAAAGTTTACCCATTTTCCGCTATATAGTGCAAATCCGCTGTTGACATTTACATTTTTTTGTCGTATAATTAAATTAGAGCATTTTATATAAAATATTATAAACATATAAGATTTTTTTGTAATATTAAGATTATTTCAAGGTTCTCTCTTTATAATTAGAAATATAGATAAATAGTACGTGAAAAATCAGAACGGAGGTTGTTGAAATGAAAAAAACTATAAAAGCCATGACGGCTGTAATTACATCCCTTTCCCTTTCAATGGGAACTATGCCAATATCAGCATTTGGCTACGAAACAGGCACAATAGACTCATCGGAGCTTACGGTCACTTTCGGTGACTATAAGTCAATAAGCTTTAATTCGTCTTTTATGCCGAAAATTCTTGCAAATGATGAAATCGAGGACTACCTCCTCGGTGCTAATCTTGACGCTAATAATAAGGCTGTTTATGACGCTTTCAATGAGCTTGTAGAGCCTTCCCTCGATACAATTATTGTGGATTTGCCTGAGCCTGTGACTTTCAAGACAAAGGATTTGTCCACAGATGAAAATTCCGATTTTTTCAATGAAGTGTTTACAGCCTGCTCCAGCGGAATGGAGGCATCTTCTTTCGATAATCCGTGGATTTTCTGGCTTGACCAGAACAATATTGCCGTTACACCTTTAGACTTCACATACAGCAAAAACTGGTGGTCAGGAGAATATACCTGCACTTTTAAGGGAATAAGCTTTGTTCCTGCCGCATATGCAGGCTTTGAATCCTTTGAGCAGATTTATGAGTATAAGGCACAGCTTGAAGAAGTTGTTGAAAATTATGTCATCGAGGGCGAAACGAGAGCAGAACAGCTTCGCTCCATTCACGACAGTATATGCTATTTTACAACTTATGACACAAGCGGACGCTTTTCAGGCTCTGCACTCAGTTCCCTCCTCGTTCCCGGTGCTGTTTGCGAGGGATATTCCAAGGGATTTAAAATCCTTGCGGATAAAGTAGGTATCCCCACAGTCTGTGTTTTCGGAAATTATGACCCGTCAAATCAGGTTGCACATATGTGGAATTATGTGCAAATGGAGGACGGAAACTGGTACGCTATTGACACCACATGGGACGACTATGACGGTTCATACGGCTATGAAATTATTTATGAGTACTTCCTCAAAGGTTCTGACGATTTCTTTGTAAAACATTCAGAGGACGCTGATTATAACACAACTCATCTTGTATATCCTGAAATTGTTAACTGGAATTACGGCGATGACATTCCAAATGTTAAAGTAACTACTGCAACAACTCCCACTACAACAACCACGACTACAACTACTGTCACAACAACAGAATCCACAACAACCACAACTGAAACTACCACAACAACTGCAAAGCCGACTACAACGACAACAACCACTACTGCTAAGCCAACTACAACGACAACAACCACTACTGCTAAGCCAACTACAACCACAACAACCACTACTGCTAAGCCAACTACAACAACTACAACAACTACTGCAAAGCCGACTACAACCACAACAACCACAACTGCTAAGCCAACTACAACCACAACAACCACTACTGCTAAGCCAACTACAACCACAACAACCACTACTGCTAAGCCAACTACAACCACTACAACAAAGCCAACAACTACTACAACTAAGCCAACAACAACTACAACAAAGCCTACCACTACTACAACCAAGCCAACAACTACAACTACAAAGCCTATCGAATACGAAAAGGGCGACCTTAACCATGACGGTAAGGTAACAATTGCCGATTTAGTATGCTGTGCCGAAGCTGTACTGGGAACAGGCAAGTATAATTTCTCCTGCGATGTAAGCGGCGATAATAGAACTGATGTATACGATGTAATTATTATGAGAGTGCTTTTAGTCAATAAGCTTAAAGCAAATATCTCCGTCAAATAAAACATTTTGCTTCAGGTCATCTCTAAAAGACTGCGTGGATTTAATCTACGCAGTTTTTTTGCGTGCAAATAATCTTCATAATAGTGAATATCCCCCATATTTCGGCATTTTCAGAATTTAAGGATTATTTAATAATTTCTGTGATATAATGAAATCACAAAAGGGGTTCCCGAAATGTTCTGGCAATATTGTTGGAGCAGTAATGAAAGGAGTAGAAAATATGTATTTCAACATATTAAAAAAAGACTTGAAAAGAAAGAAAACTATGAACATAGTTCTGCTGTTGTTCATAATCCTTGCCACAATGTTTGTGTCAAGCGGACTCAATAACGTGCTGACGGTGCTGAACGGCACGGACTACTTTTTCGACAAAGCAGGCGTAGGCGACTATGTCATTATTACAATGGGAGAAAATTCCGTCGGTAATATTTCAAATGCTCTTGATAATGCTGACTGTATTGATGATTACAGAGTAGAAACTGCTGTATTTATCAATCAGAACAATGTTACACGTACAGACGGAACAGAAATTAATTCAACAAGTAATGTTGCTTTATTTCAGGCAGTAGATAACGCAAAATTGAATATCTTTGATAAAAACAATGAGAAGATTACCGAAGTCAATGAGGGCGAGGTTATAATCTGCGGTAAGTATATGGAGAAAAACAACGTAGAAACAGGCGAATATATCCGTATAAAGGCTTCCGATGTTGAAATAGATTTAAAAATCGCAGGCAAGGGAAAAGACGCATTCTTAGGCTCTGAGTTTATGGGTAATTACCGTTTTCTGCTTAATAAGAACGATTACGAAAAACTTCTTGCAGATGAAACACTAAGTAAAAAAAGTATGGGTGAAATAGCATACATTGAAACAGATGATATTTCCGCACTACATACTTACACAACTAAAATAGAAAATATTATGTTTGAAGGCAGACGCAGTCAGCTTTCAACAGTATATTTAATTGAAATGATTGCAGCTTTTATTGTGCTTATTTTAAGCGTTTGCCTTGTTATAGTGGCATTTGTTGTGCTGAAATTTTCAATTTCATTTACAATTGCCGAGGAATACAGGGAAATCGGAGTTATGAAAGCTATCGGACTTAAAAACGGCAAAATCAGAACCCTTTACATAGTGAAATATCTGATTATGGCAGTTATAGGCGGTATTATCGGATTTTTTGCAAGTGTTCCTTTTGGAAATATGCTGATTATGTCCGCAAGTAATAATATGGTGCTTGGAAACGACGCAGGCATACTGATTAATATTTTCAGTTCGATATTTACAATTGCTGTGATTGTTATGTTCGCTTACAGCTGTACAAAAAAGATAAAAAAGCTTACGCCCATTGACGCTATCCGCAACGGTCAGACAGGTGAACGCTTTAAGAAAAAATCCTTTATCAGCCTTAACAGAACAAAGGCAAATCCCACAGTCTATATGGCAGTAAATGATATTTTATCAGCACCGAAACGCTTTATGACGGTAATTATTTCATTTTTTGTATGCACTCTTTTCGTGCTTGTATTGGTGAATACAGTATCTACTATGAAAAGTTCTGCACTGGTTAATCTTTTTTCAGTAGAAGAACCAAGCCATATTTATACTGCTGCATCAGAGGAATTTATTGGTGATAATACTTCATATGAAAAAGAAGATTATAAAGAATTAATTAATGAAATGGCAGATGAGATAACAGCAGAAGGTATGCCCTGTACTGTTGGAAGACATTTCATTTATAAATATAAAATCACATCAAAGGGAGATGAATTTGCAGGAAACTTTTTTCAGGGTATAAATATAAGTGCAGATGAATTTGCATATTTTGAGGGAACAGCACCGCAGAATATAAATGAAATTGCGGTTACTCCACAGGTTTCAGAAAAAATAAATGCAAAAATCGGAGATACGGTGACAGTTGATTTCGGCACAGAGAAAATTGACTGTATTGTAACGGGATACTTCCAGACTATGCAGATGATGGGCGAAATGATGATTTTATCCGATGAAGCCCCAGTTTCAAGCCATTATCTGGTAGGTTATTCGATGAATGAAATCAGATTTACCGATAACCCCGATGAAAAGGAAATTGAAAAACGCAAGGAAAAAATATCAGAGCTTTACAATCTGAAAGATAATGAAGTACAAAATGCTGCGGAATTCTGTGCAGGTTGTGTAGGTGTTGTGCCGACTATGGAGGCTGTTCAGTATCTGCTTTTAGGTATAACGATATTGATTGTAATTCTTGTAACCGTTCTTGTTGAGCGTTCCTTTATTTCAGATGAAAAGGGACAAATCGCAATGCTTAAAGCTTTAGGTTTTAAAACAGGGGATATTGTAAAATGGCATTCTCTCCGTTTCGGCATTGCGGCTGTTATAGCGGCAATCTTAGCCGCTGTGCTGTCAATTCCTGCAACAGACCTTTGTATTACACCTGTTTTCGGAATGATGGGTGCAATCAATATAGATTACAACTATGAGCCGCTTAAAATATTCCTCTTTTATCCTCTTGTGATATTTGCGGTAACTTTTGTGACAGCGTGGCTGACTTCACTTTATACAAAAACAATTAAAACTTCCGAAGTTTCGGGTATTGAATAAGGAGAATTTATTATGAGTACAGTTTTAAAGGCAAAGGATTTATGCAAAACATACATTGTAAACAAGCGTCAGAACAATGTTCTGAAAAACGTAAATTTCAGCATTGACGAGGGCGAAATGGTTGCCGTAATGGGACCGTCGGGTTCAGGCAAATCAACTCTGCTCTATGCCGTTTCGGGTATGGACAGCATTACCGCAGGAGGTGTTGAATTCTGCGGTAAGAGCATTGAAAAGATGAAAGAAAAGGAATTGGCTGAACTTCGTCTTGACGAAATGGGATTTATCTTCCAGCAGATGTATATGCTGAAAAATCTCTCAGTCCTCGACAATATCATTCTTCCCGCCTGTCAGTCTGAAAAGGTCAAGGAATCCCGAAAGGAAATTGTTCAGCGTGGCGAGGCACTTATGCGAAAATTAGGCATTATTGAAATTGCCGACAATGATATTACTGAGGTTTCGGGCGGTCAGTTACAGAGAGCCTGCATCTGCCGCAGTATGATTAACAATCCGAAAGTGATTTTTGCAGATGAGCCTACGGGTGCATTGAACAGAGCGTCATCCGACGAGGTAATGAGCGAACTTGCAAAGCTTAACCGTGAGGGAACTACAATAATGCTCATAACTCACGATGTAAAAGTTGCGGCAAAATGCACAAGAGTAATTTATATAGTTGACGGAAACATAAAAGGAGAGTATAATATAGGTAGGTACGAAAATCCCTCACAGCTGAGAGAGCGTGAACGTACACTCAATAACTGGCTTATGGAAATGGGCTGGTAAGGATGTGGAACAATGACGGATATTTTAATTGTTGAAGATAATAAGGAACTGGGAGAACTTCTCTGCGATTTCCTCCGAGCCGAAAATTATACCGTATCCCTTTGCGAAAACGGTGAAAAAGCCTTGTCCCTGTATGAAAAATACGGGGCAAGGCTCGTTGTGCTTGACATAATGCTCCCCGGAATTGACGGATTTGCTGTATGCCGCAAAATCCGTGAGGAAAGCAATACACCTATACTTATTGTAAGTGCAAAAACCGATAAAGACGATAAGCTTAACGGGCTTATTTTAGGTGCTGATGACTACATCGAAAAGCCCTATGACATTGATATTCTTATGGCGAAAATTGCAGGTATTTTCAAGCGTAGATATGCCCTTGAAGAAATTACCGAGGGGGATTTGCGGCTGAATTTAGCTGAAAAAATCGTGTATAAAAATGATGTGCAGATTGATATGACGCAAAAGGAATTTGAACTGCTGACGCTTTTTATTGAAAATAAGGGCAAGACGTTGAAAAAGGAGTATATTTTCAATCAGATATGGGGCAGCGACAGTTTTTCCGAACAGCAGACATTGACGGTTCATATCAAATGGCTGCGGCAGAAAATTGAGGATAATCCGAAAGAGCCTGCACATATTCAGACGGTGTGGGGCGTGGGGTATAAGTTTGTATGAAAGCCTTCAACAGAATTTTTGCGGCATTAATTGCCGTGATTACAGCGATTTTTGCCGCTGCAAATGTAATACTGCTCAACAGCGGCAAGGTTAGCGGCAGACCGTACAAGGTGGAAATCAGCCGTGTTGCCTATGATATGGAGCAAGGGGAAAATCCCGATATATCTGCCTGTAAATATGTTACCGCCGTGGTGGAATGTGAAGATGATTTTTACAATTCCGAAAGCGATTATGTCATAAAAAATATCAACGGAAAATTGTACCGCTTTGAATATACCGCCTCCGCTGACAGCAAAAAGAATACATTAATTGTTGTAAATATTATTCTTGGCATAATGTCGGTTTTGATTTTAGCCGTTATGGTTTACATACGGTTAAAAATTCTGAACCCCTTTGACCGACTGAAAGAAGTTCCCTATGAGTTGTCAAAAGGCAATCTTACTGCTCCTGTCAAGGAGATGAAAAACCGATTTTTCGGGCGGTTTATCTGGGGAGTTGATATGCTCCGTGAAAATATTGAACAGCAGAAAGAACGTGAACTGGAACTTCAAAAGGATAAAAAAATGCTGCTTTTATCCCTTTCCCACGATATAAAAACGCCCCTTTCAGCCATAAAATTATACTCAAAAGCATTGTCAAAGGGACTTTATCAAAACCCCGAAAAACAGCTTGAAATAGCGGAAAGCATCAATGCTAAGGCTGATGAAATCGAGGGCTACGTTTCTGAAATCATCAACGCATCAAGAGAAGATTTTCTGAGCCTTGATGTGAATATGGGTGAATTTTATCTGTCGGAGCTGGTAAATAAAATCAGTATGTACTACGGCGAAAAGCTGTCACTTATAAAGACGGATTTTTCCGTAGGCAGCTATTCCGATTGTATGATAAACGGCGATTTGGACAGGGGTATTGAGGTTATACAGAATATCATTGAAAATGCCATAAAATACGGCGACGGAAAGAGCATATCCGTTGATTTTTCCGAGGAGGAAAATTGTATTCTCGTTACCGTGAAAAATAGCGGCTGTACCCTCCCCGATACGGATTTAACCCATATTTTTGAAAGCTTCTGGAGAGGCGAAAATGCCGAAAATCAAAAAGGCAGCGGTCTTGGACTTTACATCTGCCGACAGCTTATGCACAAAATGAAAGGCGATATTTTCGCTGACATCAAGGACGGATATATGGCTGTAACAGCGGTGTTCGTCAAATCCTGAATTTCGTTACAAAATTGCGGGCGGATAATATCCGCCCCTACACAGAATATGGACGTTCCAAAATCGGAACGTCCATTGTTTTATATTTTTACTTCCGCCTTGAATTCCTTATCAGAGCAGGAAATTTTCAGCTTCATATTGTTTGAAATTGCCGATTTATCCGCAATTGACAAGCCTAAACCGCTGCCCTTTACGTTGCTTCGGGATTTATCACCACGAACAAAGGGCGTTTTTAAATCCTTTGTATCAATTTTTTCCGCAACCGTATTTGTAACGGCAAAGGATTTGCTATTGAAAATCCCCTTTATTTCCCCATTTTCCTGCGTATACTTAACCGCATTTGATACCAGATTTTCCACCAATGCTTCAAAGGAAACAGGCTCAGCTTTTACCTCACAGCTGCCGTTTACCGTGTATTTTATATTTTTCTCATCAAGCATTGGAGCATATTTCTGTATAGCCTTTTCAAAAATTTCCTCAGCCTTGATTTTTTCCTTATTCAGCTTGGTTTCGCCCATTTTATTAAGCTGTAACGTGCGGTTTACGAGATTATCCGCAAAGCTGACATTTTCAAGGATATGGCTGAGATAATCCTCACGCTCCTTTTCTGTGAGATTTCCCTCCATAATATTCTCCGTGTAACCGCCGATTGCCATAAGGGGAGTTTTTATGTCGTGGGCAAGATTATTTGTCAAATCCCTCTGATAGTCCTCCATAGCATATTTTGCCTTATTTTTCGTATTCTCAAACCATACAAGAAGCATAGCCGCAAACAGCACAAATACGCCGAAAATAATTGACCATTTGATATGAAAATTCACAACGTCTTTATCGTTTTTGTCTACTATATAGCCTACAAAGAGGTAATAAGGCTTTTTATTTATATACACACGTTCATATCGTTTATACTGCTCAACTCCGTCTTCTATTTCCCAAGCTTTTGACCCTGAACCTGCTGTTTTGGAGATAAATGTGAAATCAAAGCTGTCTATAATTTCTTTTTCTTCGCCGTAATAACCAAAAATAGACTGCCTTGGGTATGTACTTTCATCATCGGAAATGCCTTTAAACTTTGAAAGCTCTATAAGTTCATATTCATCGCTGTCAATTGTTATATCAATATCATCTGTTTTTACAACACTTATTTTTGAGTCATATTCTTCTTCATCGTCATAAAAAGGGCCTTCATTTTCATCTTTAATAAGCGTTGCTGTTCCTTTATGAGGAATAAAAGTAAAATTTTCTCTGTTTACATAGACGCTGTCAAAATCATATTCATAATATAGGTTTAAACTCTCTTTATTAAGATACTCATCATAAAACTTATCTACTTCTGGGAGGTTTATAAGCTCCCTGTTGCAGGAATAAAAACCATTGTCTTTATGATTTTTGCCGAAACTAATCTTTGATACAAAGCTTTTTTCATTTGTAGCGACTATATTTTTATTTTCGTCAATAATCGCCGCTGCAAAATGACAGTTTTCCGAATATAATGGGTTTATAATAACCACATTAGATGTAAATGGTTCGTATATATCTATCTCAAAAACGCTGTATACAGGTAATTGTGCATTCATTCTCTTCAATATTTCTTCCTCAGAATAATCTATTTCCAATCTGTCTATCTGCCCTGTATAATTTTCAAAATTTCCAAAAACATATTCGTCTGACTGCCTGTTGATTTCATAATTCAGATAATTTCTGAATCCACTTGTAAATATAAAAATAAGCACAGCCGATGCACACAAAGCCTTTACAAGAAGTGACGCCAATGTAACACGTTTTTTCTTCTTTTTCATAAATCTCTCTCCTTACTCGTCGGTAAGCTTATATCCTCTGCCGATAACGGTGTGGATTTGCTTTCCTGCACCGCCTAAGGTCTTGCGTAGCCGCTTGATGTTGTTGTCAACTACCCTGTCAATTCCGAAAAAGTCATCTCCCCACACCTTATTCAGCAGGGTTTCACGGTCAACTACCCAGCCCTGATGCTCCATAAGATAGCGGAGTATGCCGAATTCCTTTGGTGTCAGTTCAACCTCATTTCCCTCCGCAAAGCACACAAGCTTTCGTGTGTCAAGGGAAATATCACCGCATTTCAGAATATTTTCGGAATTGCCGTCAATACGCTTTACAATAGCCTGACATTTGGCATAAAGTGCCGACAGCAAAAACGGTTTCACAATGTAATCATCACAGCCTAAGTCGTAACCGTGGAGAATATCGTCCTCCAGTCCTCTTGCGGTTATGAAAATTACAGGGATACTGCTCTTTTGGCGGATTGCACGGCAAATGGTGAAGCCGTCCGCTTCGGGCAGCATAATATCAAGCAGTACAAGGGAAAATTCATCAAGGCGGCTTTCAACAACGTGAAGTGCCTCCCGGCCGTTATTTACAGCGAGAATTTCAGCTCCCTTATTGGTAAAATATTTTTGAGTTACCTCACAGATTTGCAAATCATCTTCAATTAAAAGTACTTTCATAAATTCAGAAGCTCCCTTAACTTTATGACTATATTATACCATACAAATGTGTCATTTGTATATCATTCCAGAGTTTTTTCGGGATAAAAAAAGACAAATCCGACAGCGTATAGTTTCCGCCGAATTTGTCCGTTTTTATACCAATCCCTAAAATGTTAGTAGACAAAGATGATGAGCAGAAATGCTGTATGTCAAGGCGGACGACGAAAGCATACTGTCTGTATGGTGAGGAAGTCCAACGATGACATACAACATTTATGCCATTAGATTTGTCTACTGTTGTTTTAGGGATTGGTATTACTATTGCTCGGAATTGTATACCGATTCATAAATGATATTGTAGTTTGTGGTGAAGTCCACTATAAGTG
The DNA here is from genome assembly GCA_017437285.1 of Ruminococcus sp. GTDB lineage: Bacteria > Bacillota > Clostridia > Oscillospirales > Ruminococcaceae > Ruminococcus. Next base: position 23,781 of record JAFSBM010000153.1, read on the forward strand.
AATCTCCACATTCCATATTCTGCCCGTAATACGTTCCCTCAGCAGGAACTCGCAGCTGCTGACGCTCATAATCAGCTATAAACGGTGCTTTGAGAGAAAGTGCATACAGCTCAGCCGTTGACATATTTGTTTCAACACCGGGGAGAACGCTTGACGCTATATTTGGCAGTATAGTGGGATTAAAGGATTTCACCTTATCCATAACAAGCTCAATTACTTTTCTCTGTCGCTCAGTTCGCTCAAAATCCGCATTTCCGATGTAGCGTATACGTGCGTATGACAACGCCTGTTTACCGTTGAGATGAAGTTCGCCGCCGCCTTCAAGAAGGTCGTCAAGGGTATTGTCACCCATAATTGCATTGACTTCATTCCGCATAATATTGTTTATTTCACCTGCCTCAGCATCGGATATATCAATATCAATACCGCCCACAGCGTCAACAATATTTGCTACGGAAACAAAATTCACCGCCACATAATCCTCTACGGCAATGCCGAAATTATACTCAATTGTATCCATAAGCAGTTCCGCACCGCCAAAGCTGTATGCCGCATTCAGCTTATTACAGCCATAATTGGGGATTTCCACATAGCAGTCACGCATAAGGGAAATCAGGCTTATTTCATCGGTTTTGCTGTTTATAGCAAGGATAATCATTGTATCTGAACGGCCTTTTTCATCGGCTGTTCTGCCGTCTGTTCCTATTAAAAGGACGTTTCTCACATAGCTTCGTGCAAGTGCGTCATCACGGCGATTTCTGTCACCTGTTACCACATAATCCATTTTATTGATAAGCATAATTGAGGTGCAGGAATACATTCCGAATATCACAAGAAAAAGTATAAGCAGAGTTTTAATAAATCTGCCGAAAAACTTCGCAACAGGATTTTTTCTTTTGCGTTTTTTCTTTTTCGGCTGTTGAGTTCCGCCGCTGTTTTTTACAGGCGGCTTCTGCCGTGGCTGAGTTGGTCTTTGCTGATTTGTTCTTGGCTGACCGCCATTGTACGGCTGTTGACCGTAGTACTGCTGATTTTGTCCATTATATGGCTGTTGTCCGTAGTACTGATGATTTTGTCCATTATATGGCTGTTGTCCATAGTACTGCTGATTTTGCCCATTATACGGCTGTTGTCCGTAGTACTGCTGATTTTGCCCATTATACGGCTGTTGCCCGTAGTACTGCTGATTTTGTCCATTATGCGGCTGTTGTCCGTAGTACTGCTGATTTTGCCCATTATACGGCTGTTGTCCGTGGTACTGCCGATTTTGCCCATTGTACGGCTGTTGTCCGTGGTAAGGCTGTTCCTCGCCGCTATATGACTGTTGGTCGTAATACCGCCGATTCAGCTGTGGCTGACCGCTATTCTGCGGAACTCGCCTTTGCCCCTGCTGAGGTGCATTACGCACCTCACGGGGAATGTAAATTGTGTTAGTATCCTGATTGTCTGTAATATTTCTGTCGGACATTCTTTATTACCTCTTTTTTGAGCCTGCCGCAAAACAGGTTAATAATGTGCATATGAAATTGTAAATTATCATTGCCGTGGCTGACATATAAATATAATTTGACTCATATGCCTTTGAAAGAATAAGCATCATAGATAATCCAAAGCCGAGAAGAATGGAAACGGTCTGGAAAATAAGTGCAATTACTGCTGAAGAATGTATATTCTTTATGCCGAGTATAAGCTGTGCCATTGAACTGAATTTTCCTGCACAAGCCATTGACGCACTAAGGCGGACTGCCTTTTTTGTTTCAGCGTCGAAATCCTCGTGGAGTTTCTTTGGCAGTACCTTTACCATTCCCTTTGGTATGCCGTAAACTGCTGAAATCTTGTCATCTGTAATGAAACTGTCAACAGATTTCACCACAATGCAGACCTTTTTCCTGACAAGTCTTTCAATCCATTTTCTCACGCCTCTGCCTGCAATTACATCAACTACAAACATTGCCGCAAGACTTCCCGAAATTGAAAGATAAATAGGCTCGTGTCCCTTTGCGTATTCAGCTTCACGAGTTTTTGTGGGGAGTCCCTCTATATTGTGAGTTTCCATAAGTTCACGGCTTCCAAGGAGAATACGTCTGTTTTTAATCCAGCCGCAAAGTCCCATTCCGTCCTCATAGGAGAAATTGTCAATGGGGTAAAGGAGATTTTCCCTGCCCTTTATCAAATCCGCAAAAAGCTGCTGTAAAAGGCTTCCGCCGTGATATGAAAGGCTTGCCGCATCGAGAAATGCTTCATCAAGCTTTGTATTTGAAAATACCTTTATTCCGCCAAGACGAACTGTTCCCTCAGTGAAAATATCCTCAGCCTTTACAAGAAGTGAATTTGTATCGTAAAGGTCATCAACACTCTGATAGCCTAAAAGAATACCGTCATTTTTCAAAGTTTCCTTTGACACCTTTTCAAGGGGAATATTTGCCGCAAATGGAAGTGCTATACATGAGCAGGCACATAGGAGCATTGTGAGAATTGAAAGTCCGAACACAAATGCCTCAACAGAGAGCAGCGTTCCCATACGGATAACGGTAAGGATTACAGATACAATAAGGGAGCCGCCTAAACACAGCGGAACTGCTCTGCGGCAGAAACTGTCGGTTATATCGGAAGAATATGTGTATCTCAGAAAATCCGTGAGAAAATCGGTAGGACGCATTGCCGCAAGTATGGGGAAATCCCCTGAAGTGCCGTGGATAAGACGCTCTGCACGTTCCTCGTCCTTTACATATACAACACCGTGACGGTTGAAATCACGGGACGCAAATTTGAAATTACGCCTTGCTCTTTTAAGGATAAGGTATTTTCCTATGGCATTTGTGAGCAATGCAAGAATTCCCACAGGCATATAAATGTGAATAAGCTCCGCCCGTGCCATATCCGTTTGCAGAAACGCTCCAAGGAGGGATATAAAGCAAGCCGCCGCCGTTACCGCTGTCATTGAATCGCTGTCAGCCTTGAACTTCACAAGATTTTTAAAGCCCTTTGTAATAACGGGATAGGAATAAAACAACGATAACGCACCTAAAAGGAGATGTGCAAGGAGATATGTATGAATGTGGTAAATGCTCAGAAATTCCGCAATGGGGAAATTAAATCTGCTGCAAATCGTTATATACACGCTTAAAAATGCCGTAAGTCCGAGAACTGCAACACGTGTTTTTAGTATGCCCAGAAGTTCATATATATCTCGTCCAACGTCCTGTACATCGCCGTAATAGTTGAAGTCAACTATTCGCTTTGTACGCTTTGCCTTCATAGCCTGACGTGTATATTCCTCCGCATTGCTGGCAATCCGCACATCAATGCTTTCTTCGGAGGCAGCACGGATACTGCTCAGGTCAATATTTGTAGTTTCTGCCCTCGGTGCAAGCTCAATGGGGCGTGTAGCCTCCAATGCCGCCGGGGAGGGAACAATGTCCGTAAGATTTTTTCTGTTTTCGGGAGATTCAGCCTCGTTTATGATTTCCTCCCTTGTGCGTTTTTTCTTCTTCACATCGGGGGGAATGTACATATACTCCCCTGCCGCTTTTTCCTTTGAATATGTCTGCTGTGATTCGTCTTTGCCGAACCACTTTTTCTTTTTCTTCTTTACCGCCTCTCTCGCTCTTGTAGAACCGTACATAGGGCGGATTTTTGACGAACCTTCAAGAAGTTCCGCCGTTTCTTTATTGTCAATGGGATGAGTCGATTTCACCCCTGTAATTCCCTCATCACCTGCTACAGCCGCCTTTTTTGTTGACAATTCGGCAGGCTTTATTTCATTGGAAGGCTTAACATTGGGAGTATCTCCGTCAAAAAGCTCATTTTTCATATGCGAAACAGCCTTTGGAACTTCCATAACCTCCCTTACGGGGTCGGGAATTGTAGAATTGAGAATTTTTCTTGTATCTTCCCTGTTAACACCCGATGTAGACTTATCATCGGGATTTGCTTTATATTCATCAAGAATATCTTCAAGAGATAATTTCGAATCTGCCATACTTACCTCCTTGCTTATTTCTTTGCTCTGCGTTGACGGTGGATTTCATACATAAATATACCTGCCGCTACAGAGGCATTGAGGGAATTTATTTTTCCCTCCATAGGCAATCTCATCATAAAATCGCATTTTTCTCTGATAAGGCGGCTTATACCGAATCCCTCAGAGCCTATGACAAGACCGCAGCTGCCTGTAAGGTCGGTTTCGCTGTAATCCGTTCCGTCAGCATCTGTTCCGTATATCCACACGCCATTTTCTTTCAGCTTATCAAGTGCCGCTGCAAGATTTGAAACTCTTGCCACAGGAACATAGCTTGCCGCACCTGCCGATGTCTTAAAAACTGTAGCATTAAGTCCCGCACTTCTACGCTTTGGGATAATAACACCGTCAGCTCCCGATGTTTCGGCAGTACGGATAATTGCTCCAAGATTGTGGGGGTCCTCGATTTCATCGCAGATTATAATAAACGGCGGAGTACCTTTTTTCTGTGACACTTCGAGAATATCTTCAATTGTCACATACTCACCGCAGGCACCTACAGCGGCAACTCCCTGATGTGACGCACCGCCTGACAGCTTTTTCAGCTTATCTTCTTTCACATCTTTAACGGGAATTCCTTTTTCCTTTGCCAGCCGTCTTATAACTCCAAGACTTCCGCCGTTGCCCTCCATATAAATCATATCGAGAGCCGCACCTGATTTAAGTGCCTCTATAACGGGATTTCTTCCGCATATAACATCGGAAAAGCCCTCATTTTCATTATTTTTTATATTTTTATCCATTTTAAAGCTCCTTTTCGGGAATCCCAATAACCGATAATCCAATCTCTACTATTATAACATTTTTTGAAACAAATTACAAGTACCGAAATGAGATTTCCTGAAATTTTCCAAAAAAAACGGCAGAAAAAAAATCTGCCGTCATAAAACTATCTTCTTTTTCTATGCTCCATTTTATCCACATACATATTTTCATCTGCAACACGTATCATAGATTCAATGTCAATTCCGTCCCCTATCATTTCAACACAGCAGCCGATACTTGCCTCAACCACATACTGCTTTCCCGATTTTCTGTTGTAATCGTAAAGATAATCGCAGAAACGCTCCTTGAAGTCGTTGAAGTAATATTCAGCCTTTTCGGGGGGAACAATTGCGGCTACACAAAACTCATCGCCGCCAAATCTTGCACAAACTTCGCCCTGAACAGAACTGCTGACCAACGCACGGCTTACTGTGCGGATAGCGTCATCGCCCTCGTGGTGACCGTATGTGTCATTGATAAATTTAAGCCTGTCAAGGTCAGCGGATATTACAGCTATACGGTAATCATCGGAATTATTCGATTTTACCATTTCAGAAAGTCTGTCATAAAATCCACGGCGGTTGAAAAGTCCCGTCATATAATCACGCTGAGAAAGCAGATTAAGCTCATTATTCGCCATAATCAGCCGTTCATTCATTGAGTGGATTTGAATTTTATTATGAAAATTTCCAAGAGCTGCTCCCATAGCACTTACAAAAACGTGAACCTTTTTGTATTCATCGGTGTCAATGTCGGGTTGGAATACGCAATATCCCATAACCATTTCCATATAATTCACCGCACACACCACAATAGGCTCATTTCGTTTCAGCATAAGGGAAATATGAGGAATAAGCTCGTCAATTCCGATTATGCAATCAGGCAAATCATACCAGTAATAACGCTGATAGATTATATCAATTTTCTTGCTGAAACTGTTTATGCCCTTTCTTCCCCTGCCGAATTCAGGAGGGTCAAAGACATCATTATTCAAGCCGAAAACTGCCGTATGAAAACGGAATTTTTCAGTCATTAACGGCGGCAATTCGCTGATATCATTCATTTTTGACATTGCCGACTGCATTGAACACATCATAACCTGCCGCTCATCAGAGGAAACTATATTATTGACAAGCTTTTGGATTGACCTGTTGAAATTCGGCAGTTCCTCATGTTTACAGCCGCAGGAACGTGAATACACTACAGAACAGCCGATTTTATGCCTGCCAGATACTTTTTTGTTATTCAAAGCCTCTATAATCTGCTTTGCAATTTCCTCATAGTCAGGCACACAAGTTGAAAGCGTCGGAAAATGAATACGTGCCTGCTCAATTCCGTCAAAGCCTGTGACAATGCACTCATCGGGAATACGATAGCCTCTTTTTTGCAGGAAATTGCTTACGGTAATTGCCATTGTATCGTTGGCACATATAATTGCATCGGGAATATCACGTTTTTCAATGTCGAACCACCGCATCATAACGTCATTTGTAGGGCCTTCCCAGAAATCACCGTACCCCACCTTACCTTCATCATAGGCAATGCCGTTTTTCTCCAATGCCCGACGATATGCTGCACGTCTTTCCTCTGCGTAATCATTTCCCTCTGTGCCTGTAATGAGATACAGATTTTTTGCACCATGGAATTTTATAACATGGTTGCACAGAGTTTCAAAAGCATCGGCATAATCAAAGGCAAAACAAGCTCCACTCTTTAATTCCCTGTCAATGGAAATGAGAGGAATTCGCTTTTTACGGCAGTTTTCCGCAATTTCCTCCACTATTTCTTCGCTGTGGATAAAGCTTGGAAATATAATCATTGCCGCAAGTTTTTTATAGGGAATCAGTCTGAAAACCGATGATGCACCCTCGTTATTCTTGTTAAATCTTTCATATAAATCAGAAACGGAATTAAATATTATTAGTCTGTAACCTTTGTCAACCGCAAATTTATTGAGCTTTTTTACAAAATTATACCTATCCTCGTCATAAAGAGTAGACAAACAAACACCTATAAGCTCAGGTTGCTGCTCCAAATTCGTCACCTCCGTTACATCGGGACTCACTTCCCGAAACTTTCACGAAAAAATATACTATTATTTTATCACATTTTGTCAGAAAAGTAAAGGGGTTATGGTAAAAATCACAGAATTTTTTTGATTTATAACCCTTTTGTGATAAAAAGAGCAAAAAATGGTCACAAATAGTTACAATTGTTCTTTTTTGCTTTACACAATAACTTTTATGTGATATAATTTAAAGGGCATCTCTAAAAACCCGTTTGATTAAAGAAAAAACAGATAGGTGCGGCAGCTGCAAGGAAACCTTCCGAAGGCGTGCTGCCGCACTCCGAGGGAGGTTGACGCAGCAGATGTCGTGCATAGCTGTTTTTTCTCAAAA
>JAFSBM010000154.1 GCA_017437285.1 Ruminococcus sp.
CTTTTGAGAAAAAACAGCTATGCACGTCATCTGCTTCGTCAACCTCCCTTGGAGTGCGACAGCACGCCTTCGGTAGGTTTCCTTGCAGCTGTCATACCTATCTGTTTTTTCTTTAATCAAACGAGTTTTTAGAGATGCCCTTAATAAATACCTCCCACTCGAACGAATGGGAGGTATTGCCTAAAGAAATCGTTAATGAAAAATCGTTGTTTTAGCGTAGCAGCATTAATGCCTTTATCTCTTGAATTTAAAAGCAAAAATCAGACCGCCTGCAAGCAGTAAAACAGACACGCCAAGAAGAATATAAGAAAACGTATTATTCTGTGTACTGCCGCCCTGTGGGAACTGCATATTGCCGCCGAAATTTGGCATTTCTCCGCCATTGCCAAATGGATTCTGCGGTGTGTTTCCGCTGTTATCTTCGTTCGTGCTTGGTGCGTCCGAATTTGTGGTATCTTCTGATTGTGTGTTGTCATTCTGATTATCAGGATTTTCAAAATTCGGCATACCACCACCAAAACCTTCGGGCATCACGGGATTTCCGTTTTCATCAGTCGGCATTTCCATATTTTCAAAATCAGGCATTTCGCCGTTAAATCCGTCGGGCGGAGTCATTCCCTCAAAGTCGCCCTGCGGCATACCCTCAAAACCGTCGGGAGGTGTCATTCCTCCAAAGCCGCCCTGTGGCATTTCGTTATTGTTTGCCATAAGCCTGATATTTGAAGTTTGTGTAATAGTTACATCAGTTGTACTTTCAGTTGGAGCAGCTGATTTATTATTACGCTGGCCTCTGCTGCCAAAATTGCCTTTGTCCATTCCACCGCCGAATCCTCCGAAGCCTCCTTTTCCGCCCATATTCATTGTTCCCATGTCGGAAAGAGTAATGGAAGAAGCGTCGATAAGTGCGGAATTATCAGCATTCTGTCCTTCGGATGTGGAGGGGATTGTGCCGTCAAGCTGCCCTTTTACGCTTTCACTGCGGAGCTGACAGAATGTACGGAGAGTTGTAACGCCCTTTTCAAATTCTTCATAGGTGCAGAATTTTGTAGGGTCTTTTTCTACGTATTCCGAAATCAGATTGTATGCATTGTCGATAATTCCTGTTATATCAACCTCTGCAAGAAATTCAGCAAAATATTTGTGATACATTTCTGTATATTCATCATTGCTGAAAATCCAGCCGACCATTGGACGCTCGCTCATATCTCCTGAAATGGGAGTGTCAATGGGGGAATTTACCTGTCCTGTCGAATCAGCACCCATAAACGTACCATATGCAAGGTTATAATCCCACGGAAGCATTGAAAGCTTGCCGTTTTCCTCGTACAGATAATAGTTGTGAATCATCGAGCCTGTGTAGCTGTCGCCGTTGCAGACGAAGTTATGCACCACGAAATAACGGATAACCTTTTCAATATCAACAACCTCTTCGAGATTTTCATATTCGCTTAAATCTTTCAGAGAAGCAATAAGCCTGTCCTTGTCAGCTTTTGTGATATCAGTTTTGGCACTATTGAAAATATTTGTATAGCTGTCATAATTATCATCGGTATAATGCAGTTTTACGTCGTCGCTGCCCTTACCGCCGCCGAATCCGCCGCCCATATCAGGCATTTTAAATTCACCATTTTCCATAGCTGAAAAATCGAAATCCTCTGGCATTTCCATTCCCTCAGGCATCTGTGGCATCCCACCCTGCATATCGGGAGGAACAAATTGACCAAAGCCGCCAGGCATATTTCCGCTGTTATTTTTATCTTCTGCGGAATCTGAGTTTTCATCGGAGTTAGAATTGTCTGTAAAGTCCTTTATATTGAAATCCTTGCCATTTCCCCTGCCGCCTCCGAAACTCATGCTGTCGGGTTTGTAAAGGTTCCCGTAGTCATTGCCGAAATTACGCTGCAAGAAAGAATCCTCAACCCCCTCAACTGCAAGATAAAGTCCCCAGTCCTCGCCGTTGACTGTGATATATGCAAAACTGCAAAGAGGAGCGCTTGCACCGAATTCATTCATCATCTGATATGTGAGGTAGTCCTTCATATATGTGTTGTCCTGAATAACATTATTCAGGCTCAGCTTATCAAGGCCGTGATAGCTTTTGTTTTTGTCGTACTGGTCAAATTCAACCTTGAAGCTGTATCTGTCACTGTCCATAGAGGAAACCGTGCTGAGAGATGTATTTCCCTTGCCTCTTATACCCACATTTTTGAACGCTTCACCGTCAATAACTACAGTACAGTCGGAATACACTTCGCTTTGTGCAGTTGTGAGAAATTCATCCCAATCATCAATTACAATGTCGATTGTATGCACTTTATCAGTATCAAAAATGCGTTCCTCATAGCCCATTGCATGAGCAGTCTGCCCGATACCAAGAGCAGAACCGTTCATAAGTACAGCAGTTATCAATACACACAACACAATTGCAATGATACAGATGCGGTCAATATTCTTATGTGTAGACATAGTATCACCTTAACCCATATAATCGCCGTTGTAGCTTACAAGAACAGCACTGTGAACGCCGTCCATATCTGCGATATTGTTGATGAAATCTGTGTTGTCATCTTTAAGTCGGATTTCCATATTCAGCTCTATTTCCCCCTTCTGTGCGGACTTGCTCTTGACCACACAGCGTTCTGTCTTTTCGCTGAGGAATTTATTTACCTGTGTTTCAGCGTCGTGGTTTTCACAGCGTACCACAACAATATAAGGATGTGTATGAGATTTTTTGTTTACGAATACAAGAAGAATCACACCGATAATCACGCTTCCGATAACTGCAAGAGGAATCATACCTGCCGCAAGAACAATGCCTACGCCAATCGCCCAGAAAAGGAATGCGATGTCAAGGGGCTCTTTGATAGCTGTGCGGAAACGGACAATGGATAACGCACCCACCATACCGAGAGAAAGCACAACATTACTTGTAACTGCTAGAATAACTACCGTTGTAATCATTGTGAGGGCGATAAGCGTAACGCCGAAGCTTGAAGAATACATTACGCCGTTGAATGTCTTTTTGTAGACAAGGAAAATAAAAAGTCCCAGTCCGAATGCAAGCAAAAGAGCAATTGCCATATCGAGAATGCTTACGCTTGTCATTGTTTCAAGAAAACTTGATTTGAAAATGTCATTGAAATTCATTGGTTTAATCTCCTTTTTGTTGATTTAGCCGTAGATACGGCATACTGCATATTTTGAGAAAGCGGCTGTACGCCTGCTTTCAAGCTGAACGATATCTCGGATAACGGACGGCAGAAACTCATCCCATTTAACTTCGAGAATAATCGGTGCATTTCCTGCGGGAATTGTAATGCAATCGGGATTTAAAAAGTCCGTACAGTAAAGTCCTGTGCGTATATCATAATCAAGAGTTACACGAACATTTCCTGCTGAAAATACAAAAGGCTCTCGGGTATAATCCACAATTGTTTTCGGTCGCAGTCCCTGCGATATCATTTTGGAGTAAAGCTCCTGCACAAGAGGTCTGTCACAGTCAATCATCCAGTCAAAATCACCGTCAACAATTTTCTGTGCTTCCTCTGCTGAAAGATTTGTACTCTGCTTGTTGCCAAGACCATTAATTTTAGATTTCTTTTCAAGATGAATAAGTGATGTGTCATTATTGTAATAACGTATGCGGAACTTTTCACGGCAGTTTACACCGTCAATTTTCTCTCTCAAAGCCTTGTCCGAAATATTGTCAAAATAAAGGCTTCGGATAAAATATTTTCCGTCAACTGCGTTTTCATCGGGTTTCATTACAGCTTTCAGCCGCTGACGGAGAATAATCATGTCCGAGTAGTTGATTTCGTGCTTCCATTCGTGTCGGAAATCCATAGCTATCACCTCTTTTCTGACTATATTTTAACATTTTATGCTGAATTAACGCTGAAAAGAGTTTCAGCGAATATGGAAGAACGGTGAAAGGATAATGAAATATAAAAGCTGAAAGCTTTTTCAGCTTGATTTCAGCAAAATGTAGTATTATAATATAAGAGGTGATGTTTATGAAGATACTTATTATAGAGGACGAAAAACTGCTCGCAAAATCTCTCTGTGATTTGCTTGAATCCAAAGGCTTTGAAACGGAAGCTGTATACGACGGAAAAAGCGGCAGAGAATATGCGGAGCTTGGCATTTATGATTTGCTGATACTTGATGTAATGATGCCCGAAATGGACGGATATGAGGTTGCGAGACGTGTCCGCGCACACCGTTGTGCAACACCTATTCTTATGCTGACTGCAAAATCAAGTCTTGAAGACAGAATAGAGGGACTCAATGCAGGTGCGGACTATTACCTTACAAAGCCATTTGATTCAAGAGAGCTTCTTGCCTGCGTCAATGCACTTCTCCGCAGGCAGGGTGCACAGGTAAATGAGCTGAAATTCGGGAACACTTGTCTTGACCTTGAATCAGGAAAACTCATCTGCGGCAAAAAGAATGTCCGTCTTTCCGCAAGAGAATTTGATATAATGCGTTTTCTTATGCAGGCAAAAGAAAACAACGTTTCCAAAGAAACGCTGCTGACAAAAGTATGGGGGTATGATTCCAACGCTGTTGAAAATCACGTCGAGGTTTATGTGGGATTTCTGCGTAAAAAGCTTCTGAGCATCGGTTCAGATATACGCATTGAGGCTATCCGAAGGCTCGGCTATCATCTGGAGGCAGGAAATGATTAAGCGATTAAGACGGAAATTTATCATTGTAAATATGGCTATTGTAACAGTAATGCTTGCGGTCATTTTCGGACTGATACTGTTCTTTACAAAATCAAATATGGAACAGGATAATATACAGATGCTCCGTTCCGTTTCTATAATGCCAATGCAGCCTGATATGCCTGATAAAGCACCGCAAAAAACTATGCCCTCGGTCTTTGCAGTCTACAGAACACCTGATAAAGAATATTCAGCATGGGGTAGTGAGGTTGTGGATTTTTCGGATAGCGGACTTCTGTCAGAATTATATAATAAAGCTATGAATGAGGAAAATGAAACAGGTATTCTCAATGAATACAATCTGCGGTTTCATATCAATCACAATCCGAAACATAAAGCGGTATTTTTCGCCGATATATCAGGAGAAATCAAAACACTCCGACAGCTTACTTATACCTGCATTTTTATCGCAGTATTAAGTCTTATACTGTTTTTCGCAATCAGCGTTCTGCTTGCGAGGTGGACGGTGAAGCCCGTTGAAACTGCGTGGAATCAGCAGAAGCAATTTGTAGCGGACGCTTCTCACGAACTGAAAACTCCGCTGACTGTTATAATGACGAATGCGGAAATGCTTCTTGACGAAAACCACACTCCCCAAAAAAGAATACAGTTTTCAGAAAGTATTCTAACAATGTCAAAGCAGATGAGAGGACTTACAGAAAGCCTTTTAGAGCTTGCAAGAAGTGATAATAATTCAAAGGAAATATCATTTGAGAATATAGATTTCAGTGCTCTTATTTCTGAAGCGGTATTGCCGTTTGAACCTCTTTATTTTGAAAAGGAGCTTACACTCATCTGTGAAATTCAGGATAATATTATCGTAAGCGGCGACAGTACACAGCTTTGTAGGCTTGCAGATATCCTCCTTGACAATGCGATGAAATATTCCTATCCGAATACAACTGTGACAGTCAGCCTGAAAAAACACAGGGATTACTGCATTTTCTCTGTTTCAAGTCACGGAGATACAATATCAAAAACCGATTTAAAAAATATATTTAAACGTTTTTATCGTGTGGACAAGGCTCGGAGTGGAAATCACAGCTATGGTTTAGGTCTTTCTATTGCTGAGAGTATTGTAAAGGAGCATGGCGGTAGGATATGGGCTGAGAGTGATAATGGGGTGAATGTATTTCGGGTAAGATTGAACATAAAATTGTGATACCAATTTCATATCGTTCTGTTGAAAAAGGCGGCAGATAGAATTATATCAATCAAGTAAAGCAATTGCTCAGCAGTACCATTGAGAATTTTATGAAACCTTCGATAAATCTTGAAATACTGAGTATAGCCACAGTGCAGAAATTAACCCCACTGACGTGACTCTGCCATTAGGTTCTGGTGCCGAGAGGCATGCAGGTTCAACTCCTGTTATCCGCACCATAAAAATCAAGGCTTCTCGAATAAAATCGGGAAGCTTTTTTTGCTGTAAGTTCTTGCTTTTTTATAAATAAAATGTTATAATTAGGTTGACCATATGGAGGAATACATACATATTTTGTTTTTTATGATACTGTAACAAAAGAAGTAGTAGGTATAAATGTGAGCAATTCATTTCACAATAAAAGGGGATTTTCTACTAAAGATGTTATAGGCAAACAAGACTATCTTATGATTGGATATGTAGGCAAATAAATGAGGTGGTAATTATGAAAAATAAGAAATTGCTCTGCATAATAGCTGTCATTATAGTTGCAGTATTCGGAATTATTGCTTATCATAATTTGCAGGGGAAATATGACGGTGAAACAGATATAAGAGTGGTTTCTCCACGAAATCCTAATTTTTCAGGAGCTTTTGAGTATAACGGTGAACTATATTTCAGCAACAAAAAAGGGCTTATGAAATACAATGAAGAGTGCGGCAGTTCGCCTGTCGTCACATTCGATTCTGTAGATTCTGATTTTACCATTTACAACGGAAAGATTTATCTTGTAAGCAATAAAAACGAAAAATGTAATCTTGCAATCTATGATATGAATGGTACTCAAATATCCGAAAAACAGGAACTTCCTATTAATAACCTCCACAGTATCGGAGTTTCTGGAAATTTACTTATAGGCTATACAAAGCAAAGCGAAGATGAAAAAATTTACAAAACTTTTGATATGAGCAATGATTTTAAAGAAATTGATATTCCATTTACGAAATTTAATGAAAGAGAAATATCATATTGTGGTTACAGTACAGATTATATTCATGCTGGCTATTACAAATATGACTTTATGGTCAGAAATGGTGAGTACACAAATTATTTAAGTGACTGTTGTATTGCGGCAAATGACAAATACTTTGTCTATGATAAAAATATTATGCCTGCCACGGTCAATTATGTAGATTTGTCAGAACAAAGCTTCAACAGTCTTTCGATAAATAATATGCTAAACGAAAATTCAATGCTCACACTTTCTGAATTAAATGAAAATATCTTCATTGGGGCTTTCAGAGTTACAAAAGATGCCCCCATTGGTTTGAATGAACTTATTAATTCTGATATACTGAGAGATCATAGATATGATATGTATGCTGTTATTGACCTCAATAGCAGAAAAGTTCTAGAAAAGCATAAATTTCATAAGTATGAAAGGATAATTTTCATTAATGGTGAAAAAATTGTAACCTACAAAAATGGCAAATGTATCACATATTCTGCCGATGATTCCTCAAAATTGAGTGAACAGGATATTGATTTCATTGTAGAGGATAAAACGTATTATTTTTTCTCGGGAACTGATAATATTTATATTCTTGACGGAAAAAGAGAAAATCTGATTGGCAAGGTATCTGTAAATTAGGTCGGTTAACAATTAATAAAAAAGATTTCGATTTTTGAA
>JAFSBM010000155.1 GCA_017437285.1 Ruminococcus sp.
CTTTATCAGCTTATCGGAGAAATTACGCCAGATATAAAGGTGATAAGAAACGATGAGCTTCGTACAGATGAAATACGGGGACTTCACCCCGAAAAAGTAATTCTCTCTCCGGGTCCAGGCAGACCTGATGATGCAGGAGTAACTCTTACCATTGCGAAAACGCTTGCAAGAAGCGTGCCGACATTGGGTGTTTGTCTTGGACATCAGGCGATATGTGCGGCATACGGTGGCGAGGTAACTTACGCAAAACAGCTTATGCACGGCAAACAATCGGAAATAAAGCTTGATACGGAATGTATGTTGTTCGACGGCATTCCCGAAAGAATAAAGGTGGCAAGATACCATTCTCTTGCGGCAAATCCCAAAGACCTGCCTGACTGCCTTAAAGTTACAGCCATAACTGATGATGGCGAAATTATGGCAGTACAGCACAAGGATTATCCCATTTTCGGAGTGCAGTTTCACCCCGAATCAATAATGACGGAATATGGCAGACAAATGCTTTTGAACTTCGTGAAAGGAGATTTCTGATATGATTAAGGAAGCAATAGTAAAAATTGTAGATAAGCAGGACTTGACATACGATGAGGCATACACGGTAATTACCGAAATTATGAGCGGCGAAACAACACCAACACAGAATGCGGCATTTCTTGCAGCACTTTCCACCAAAAGCACCAAAGCCGAAACTATCGAGGAGATAACGGGCTGTGCGGCGGCTATGCGTGACAAGGCGACAAAGCTCACGCACAACCTTGATGTTATGGAAATTGTAGGCACAGGCGGCGACAACGCACACAGCTTCAATATTTCCACCACAACAGCTATTGTCTGTGCGGCGGCAGGACTTAGAATTGCAAAGCATGGCAATCGTGCGGCTTCCTCCGACTGCGGAACGGCGGATTGCCTTGAAGCGCTTGGGGTCAACATAAACCTTGAGCCTGAAAAGTGTCTTGAATTGCTTGAAAAGGTGGGTTTCTGCTTCTTCTTTGCACAGAAATACCACACCTCAATGAAGTATGTGGGCGGTATCAGAAAAGAACTTGGTATCCGTACTGTGTTCAACATTTTAGGTCCTCTTACAAACCCTGCAAGTCCTCAAAGACAGCTTCTTGGAGTTTATGACCCGTCGCTTGTTGAGCCGCTTGCACAGGTGCTTATGAAGCTTGGTGTGAAAAAAGGTATGGTTGTTTACGGTCAGGATAAGCTTGATGAAATTTCACTTTGTGCTCCAACAACTGTTTCTGAATTCAAGGACGGATGGTTCAGGACTTATGAAATCACTCCCGAACAGTTCGGCTTTGAACGCTGTACCCGTGAGGATTTACAGGGCGGCAAGCCTGCTGAAAATGCGGAAATCACACGCAGTATACTCAGTGGTGAAAAGGGGCACAGAAGAAATGCCGTTCTGCTGAATGCAGGTGCGGCACTTTGCATAGGCGAAAAGGCTGAAACGATTGCTGACGGAATAAAGCTTGCCGAAGAGATTATCGACAGCGGAAAGGCAATGGAAACTCTTGAAATGCTGATAGAGCTTTCAAATTCGTGAGGTGAATTATGACAATACTTGATAAGCTTGCCGAACACGCTTTTGAACGTGTAAAAGCGGCAAAAAAGAGCGTTTCGCTTGATGAAATAAAAAGCTGTGCATTTGCTCTCCCGAAAGGTGACTTTGAGTTTGAAAAAGCACTCCGCAAGCCTGATATTTCCTTTATCTGCGAGTGCAAAAAGGCTTCTCCCTCAAAGGGTATTATTGCAGAGGATTTTCCCTATCTTGAAATTGCAAAGGAATACGAAAAGGCAGGTGCAGACTGCATTTCCGTGTTAACCGAGCCGAAATGGTTTCTCGGCAGTGACAATTATCTGAAAGAGATTGCGGCGGTTGTTTCAGTTCCTTGTCTGCGAAAAGATTTCTCCGTAAGCGATTATCAGATTTATGAGGCAAAATTGATGGGAGCGAAGGCTGTGCTTCTGATATGCTCCATTCTTTCGGCAGAGCAAATCAGGGAATATATCGGAATATGCGACAGGCTCGGGATTTCTGCACTTGTTGAAGCACACGACGAAAGCGAGGTTAAGCTTGCAGTAAATTCGGGTGCAAGGATTATCGGAGTAAATAACCGAAATCTAAAGGATTTTTCCGTTGATACGGATAATAGCAGACGTATGAGAGAGCTTGTACCGAAGGATATAATTTTCGTATCGGAAAGCGGTGTACAGACAGCAGAGGACGTGCAGAAACTCCATGAAATCGGAGCGGATGCTGTGCTTGTCGGCGAAACGCTTATGCGTGCGGAAAATAAGAAAGCAAAGCTTTCGGAGCTTCGTGGCGTATGACAAAAATCAAGCTTTGCGGACTTACCCGTCCCTGTGATATTGAATGTGTAAACGAGCTGTTGCCTGAATATATCGGTTTTGTTTTTGCACCGAAAAGCAAGCGAAATATTTCTGCCGAAAAGGCTGAAATGTTAAGAAGTATGCTCGATTTCAAAATTACTCCCGTGGGAGTTTTCGTTGACGAAAAAATTGAGGTAATTGCAGATTTGATAAAACGTAAAATCATTGACATTGTTCAGCTTCACGGTAATGAGAGTGAGCAATATATCGAAGATTTGCAGAGGGTAATTGACTGCCCTGTAATCAAAGCTTTTCGGATTGAAAGAGAGGCTGATATTGTCAGCGCAAACAATTCCTCCGCAGATTATGTTCTGCTTGATTCGGGCGGCGGTACGGGAAAAGTTTTTGACCACTCGCTTTTGAAAGATATTGCAAGACCGTATTTTCTTGCAGGGGGACTTACCCCCGAAAACGTGGAAACAGCAGTAAAACAACTTGCACCCTTTGCAGTTGACGCAAGCACGTCCCTTGAAACAGATGGATTTAAAGATAAAATAAAAATGACAGCCTTTGTTAATGCTGTCAGAAAGGACTGAATTATGACTAACGGTAGATTTGGTGTTCACGGTGGACAATATATCCCAGAAACACTTATGAATGCGGTAATTGAGCTTGAAAAGGCATATAATCACTATAAAAACGACCCTGAGTTCAATCGTGAGCTTACGGAGCTTTTTAACGAATATGCTAACCGTCCCTCACGGCTTTACTATGCTCAAAAGCTGACGAAGGCAGTTGGCGGTGCGAAAATTTATCTCAAGCGTGAGGATTTGAATCACACAGGCTCCCACAAAATCAACAATGTTCTCGGTCAGGCTCTTCTTGCAAAGAAAATGGGTAAGACAAGACTTATTGCTGAAACGGGTGCAGGTCAGCACGGTGTTGCAACAGCCACCGCTGCCGCACTTATGAATATGGGATGTGTTGTTTTTATGGGCGAGGAAGACACCAAACGACAAGCTTTGAATGTATACAGAATGAAGCTTCTTGGTGCTGAAGTTATCCCTGTTACAAGCGGCACGGCTACACTGAAAGACGCTGTTTCCGAGGCAATGCGTGAGTGGACTTCAAGAATTGATGATACACATTATTGTTTAGGCTCAGTTATGGGACCGCACCCGTTTCCCACTATTGTCCGTGATTTTCAGGCGGTTATCTCAAAGGAAATCAAGTCGCAGATTCTTGAAAAGGAAGGCAGACTTCCCAACGCAGTAATTGCCTGTGTAGGCGGCGGCTCAAATGCAATGGGCAGCTTTTATCATTTTATTGAAGATGAAAACGTCCGTCTTATCGGCTGTGAAGCGGCAGGACGTGGTATTGATACCTTTGAAACTGCGGCGACAATTAACACAGGCAGACTCGGAATTTTCCACGGAATGAAGTCGTATTTCTGTCAGGATAAATACGGTCAGATAGCACCTGTTTATTCTATTTCAGCAGGACTTGACTACCCCGGTATCGGTCCTGAGCACGCTCATCTTCACGACATAGGCAGAGCGGAGTATATTCCTGTAACCGATGAAGAAGCGGTTGAGGCCTTTGAATTTTTATCTAAGACTGAGGGTATTATTCCAGCCATTGAGTCTGCCCATGCTGTTGCTTATGCAATGAAGCTTGCACCCACAATGGATAAGGATAAAATTATAGTAATCACTGTCTCAGGCAGAGGTGATAAGGACTGTGCGGCTATTGCACGCTACAGAGGGGAGGATATTTATGAGTAACATCAGAAAGGCATTTGAAAAAGGAAAAGCATTCATTCCGTTTATAACCTGCGGAGACCCCGACCTTGAAACAACAAGAAAAATAGTCCGTGAAGCTGTGAAAAACGGTGCAGATTTAATTGAACTCGGAATCCCGTTTTCAGACCCGACAGCGGAAGGTCCTGTTATTCAAGGAGCGAATATCCGTGCCCTTGCAGGCGGTGCAACAACAGACAAGATTTTCGACTTTGTTCGTGATTTACGCAGAGATGTTACAATTCCGCTTGTATTTATGACATATGCAAATGTGGTATTTTCCTACGGTGCGGAAAAGTTTATTTCAGCCTGCTCCGAAATCGGAATTGACGGAATTATTCTCCCTGACCTGCCCTTCGAGGAAAAAAACGAATTTCAGCCGATTTGCAGAAAATACGGTGTAGACCTTATTTCACTTATTGCACCTACATCAAGAGAACGTATTGCAATGATTGCAAGAGAAGCTGAAGGGTTTCTCTACATTGTTTCAAGCCTCGGCGTAACGGGAACGAGAAGTGAGATTACAACCGACCTTGCTTCTATTGTAAAGGTTGTCCGTGAGAATAAAGATATTCCCTGTGCAATCGGTTTCGGCATTTCCACTCCCGAACAAGCAAAAAAAATGGCAGCTGTTTCAGATGGTGCAATCGTAGGCTCAGCGCTCATCAAGCTGATTGAAAAACACGGTAAAAGCTCTGTTGAACTTGTTGGTGAATATGTTAAGAAGATGAAAGAAGCTGTAACTGAATAACAAACTAATAATTCGTTAATGCTAAAACTTGAATGCCATTTTTCAGCTCATATTCAAGCACTCACGCAATACTATGATTTTTCTTTCAAGATTTAGACTTTACGGAGTACTAAATCAGAACTGCCGTACAATGTATGGCAGTTTTTTTGATAAATTTTTGAATTACCTATTGACAAAGTAGGTAATTCATGCTATAATGGTATCAACCTACTAAACAAGTAGGAATAGTGAGCAGGTGATATTATGACATTTATTTTTGAACAGCTTTTAAGGGCTAATTTCCGTTTCGGCCGAATGTGGCGCTGTTGATTTTACACGCACACAAACCACATTTTAATCACGAAAGGAAATATAATTATGGCAAAGTATAAATTTGAAACATTACAGCTTCACGTCGGTCAGGAAACTCCCGACCCCGCAACAGATTCAAGAGCAGTACCGATTTATCAAACAACATCCTACGTTTTCCACAACTGCGAGCACGCAGCCGCACGTTTCGGTTTAGCCGATGCAGGCAACATTTACGGCAGACTTACAAACTCAACACAGGACGTTCTTGAAAAGCGTATCGCGGCACTTGAAGGCGGCGTTGCGGCTTTGGCGCTTGCTTCGGGTGCGGCGGCTATCACCTACACAATTCAGGCACTCGCACAGAACGGCGGTCACATTGTCGCACAAAAGTCTATTTATGGGGGCAGTTACAATCTTCTTGCTCACACCCTCCCAAACTTCGGAATTACTGCAAGCTTTGTGAATATCCACAATTTAGCTGAGGTCGAAGCGGCAATCAAGGACAACACAAGAGCAATCTACATCGAAACTCTCGGCAATCCCAACAGCGATATCCCCGATATTGATGCTCTTGCCGAGCTTGTTCACAAGCATGGTCTGCCTCTTGTTGTGGATAACACCTTCGGTACGCCTTATCTCATTCGTCCGATCGAGCACGGCGCAGATGTCGTCGTCCATTCCGCAACAAAGTTCCTCGGCGGTCACGGTACAACTCTCGGCGGCATAATTGTTGATTCGGGCAAATTCGACTGGGAGAAAAGCGGAAATTATCCTGCAATCGCCGCTCCGAACCCAAGCTACCACGGTGTATCCTTTACAAAAGCTGTTGGTGCGGCGGCATTCGTTACATATATCCGTGCGATTCTGCTCCGTGACACGGGCGCAACAATTTCTCCGTTCAATGCATTTTTGCTTTTGCAAGGTGTGGAAACCTTGTCCCTCCGCCTTGACAGACACGCTGAAAACACAAGAAAGGTTGTTGAGTTTCTGAAAAATCATCCTCAGGTTGAAAAGGTAAATCACCCGTCACTTGCGGAACATCCCGACCACGAGTTATACGAAAAATATTTTCCAAACGGCGGCGGTTCGATTTTCACCTTTGAAATCAAGGGCGGCGTAAAAGAGGCACACAAGTTTATCGACAATCTGAAAATTTTCTCGCTTATTGCAAATGTTGCTGACGCTAAATCGCTGGTAATTCACCCTGCAACTACAACTCACAGTCAATTGAGTGAGGAGGAGCTTTTAGAGCAGGACATCAAGCCAAACACAATCCGTCTTTCAATCGGCACGGAGCATATTGACGATATTATCGCAGACCTTGAAAATGGATTTGCGGCAGTAAATTAAGGAGTAATTTTTATGTCTAACATTTATACATCAGCTGACCAGCTTATCGGCAGAACACCATTACTTGAACTTACACACATTGAAAAAAAACTCGGGCTTAAAGCAAAAATTCTCGCTAAGCTTGAATACTTCAACCCCGCAGGCTCGGTCAAGGACAGAATTGCAAAGGCTATGATTGACGACGCAGAGGCAAGCGGAAAGCTTACTCCCGACTCTGTAATCATTGAGCCGACTTCAGGCAACACAGGTATCGGTCTTGCGGCTGTTGCGGCGGCAAGGGGGTACAGAATTATTATTGTAATGCCCGAAACAATGTCGATTGAACGCAGACAGCTTATGAAGGCTTACGGTGCTGAGCTTGTTCTCACCGAGGGCGCAAAGGGAATGAAGGGAGCAATCGCAAAAGCAGAGGAGCTTGCAAAGGAAATCCCTTACAGCTTTGTTCCGTCCCAGTTCACAAACCCCGCAAACCCGAAGGCTCACATTGAAACAACGGGTCCCGAAATCTGGAAGGACACCGACGGAAAGGTTGACATCTTCGTTGCAGGTGTAGGCACAGGCGGCACGATAACAGGTGTGGGCGAATATCTTAAATCAAAGAATTCCGATGTAAAAATCGTAGCAGTTGAACCTGCTTCTTCAGCTGTGCTTTCAACAGGTATTGCAGGTGCGCACAAAATCCAGGGTATCGGTGCGGGCTTTGTTCCAGACGTGCTTAACACGGAAGTTTACGATGAAATTATCACCGTTTCAAATGAGGACGCTTTTGAAACAGGCAGACTTATCGGCAAGAGCGAGGGTGTACTTGTGGGAATTTCTTCTGGTGCGGCAACTTATGCGGCAATTGAACTTGCAAATCGTTCTGAAAATGAGGGTAAAAATATTGTTGTTCTGCTTCCAGACACGGGGGACAGATATCTGTCAACACCATTTTTTCTGAGTAATTGACAATTCCACAGATTTTTGATACAATAAACGGGAGGTGTTTGATATGATGATTTCAACAAGAGGCAGATACGCTCTGCGTGTGATGATTGACCTTGCAGAACATAAAACTGACGGCTATATACCTATGAAGGAAGTTGCGGCACGTCAGGAGATTTCTCTTAAATATCTTGAAAGAATACTTCCCGTTCTTGTAAAAAATGGACTGGTTGAGGGAGTTCAGGGTAAAGGCGGCGGCTACAGACTGAGCCGTGTTCCCGAAGAATGTACCGTAGGCGAAATTCTAAGGCTAACCGAGGGTAATCTCGCTCCTGTTGCTTGCCTTGACTGCAATGCCGAGGTCTGCGAAAAGAAAGATACCTGTAAAACACTTTCCATGTGGACGGAGTTTCATCGTCTGACCAATCAGTATTTTGACGGTATCACCATTGCAGAGCTGGCAAACGGCAAGTCTTTATAAAAGCTGAAATATGAGCGGTAATGCATAATCTGTATTACCGCTCATTTTAACTCTTATAAAAAAGTTCATCAGAGTTTAGCCGGTGAAGGCGGCATTAAGGAAAGCAAAACGAGTTGATGGTGAGTGAACTTGATTTCCTACATAGAAATACAATCAGGCTTATACTTGCATAAACCTAAAGCTTACTGTTTTTATATCTTCAAAAAATACTCATGCACAGCGACTGAATCATCCAATTCAGGATGAAAGGCAAGGGCGAGCTGGTTGTTTTCTTGAGCCGCTACTGCCTTGCCGTCAACCTCAGCAAGAATTTCTGCTGTCGAATTATCTTCGATATACGGTGCTCTGATAAAAGTCATGGGTATTTCTCCAATCCCCTTAAACTGTGCAGTAGTATGAAAGCTACCGAGCTGTCTGCCATAGGCATTTCGCCTTGCAGTTATACCCATTGTGCCGATATGGACAGTATCATCTTCAGCAATATGCTCTGCAAGAAGAATCAGACCTGCACAGGTCCCCATGACAGGCATACCACTCAGAATCCTCTCGCGAACCGGTTGTATCAGATCAAGCTCATGCAGCAACTTTCCCATAACGGTACTTTCACCGCCCGGAAGTATCAGACCATCAAAAGAACGTTCAATATCCCTTCTCTGTCTTATTTCAAACGTCTCTGCACCGCATTCGATAAGTTTCTTTTCATGTTCAATGAACGCCCCTTGCAAGGCGAGTACACCGATTTTCATTACTTGCCTCTTTCTGCCATCAGCAGGCTGATCTCATCCTCGTTGATACCAACCATTGCTTCACCGAGATCCGCCGAAAGCTCTGCCAGCATTTTGGAATCGTTGAAATTGGTCACCGCCTTGACGATTGCAGCGGCTCTCTTTTCGGGATTGCCGGATTTAAAAATACCTGAACCGACAAACACGCCCTCTGCACCAAGCTGCATCATCAGAGCCGCATCTGCAGGTGTTGCCACACCGCCTGCTGCAAAATTTACCACAGGAATTCTACCGTTTTCATGCACATACTGCACCAGTTCATAGGGTACGTGTAGCATCTTAGCTTCGTTGAAAAGTTCATCCTCACTCATGGACTGAATCTTGCGGATTTCGCTGTTCATCATACGCATATGACGTACTGCCTGCACAATATCACCTGTTCCGGGTTCGCCCTTTGTACGAATCATGGAAGCTCCTTCGTTAATTCTGCGAAGTGCTTCTCCCAGATCCTTTGCACCACATACAAAGGGAACATCAAATTTTCTCTTGTTGATATGGTATTTATCATCCGCAGGTGAAAGTACCTCGCTTTCATCAATATAGTCAATTTCAATTGCCTGCAAAATTTGTGCTTCTGCAAAATGACCGATTCTGCATTTTGCCATGACAGGAATTGAAACTGCATCCTGAATCCCCTTGATCATCTTCGGATCGCTCATACGGGATACGCCACCTGCCGCACGAATGTCTGCCGGAATGCGTTCTAATGCCATTACGGCACAAGCACCTGCCGCTTCTGCAATTTTCGCCTGTTCTGGGGTGGTAACATCCATAATTACGCCGCCTTTAAGCATCTGTGCCAGTTCCTTATTCAGCTTATAACGATTTTGTTCCATAATAACATCCTCCTGCTTGTATTTTTGTGGATTGTATGTTATAATGATAACACAGAAGTGACTGTATCACAAGGCTCAATTTTTTAATATTTTATAAGGTCGGTTATAATATGATTACATGTAATCTGAATGTGAATAGCAAAAATCCGCTGTATATACAGCTTTACAGCTTCATAAAGCAGGAGATCGAATCAGAAAACATCGGGTGCGGAGAAAAACTTCCATCAAAACGTGCATTGGCCGCACATCTGAAAATTAGTGTTATTACGGTTGAAAATGCCTATGCACAGCTGCTTGCGGAGGGGTATATCACCTCTAAACCAGGCAGCGGCTTCTATGTTGAGAATTTTGCAGAAACAGATAAGGTCAGTTTTGCTTCGGAAATCAGTGAAAGCATACCCGAAACTATGCCAATACATTATGACTTTCGTACAAATCGCATTGATACCTCGGATTTTCCATTTTCCACATGGGCAAAGCTGTCCCGTGAGGTGCTCAGCGAACAGAGTGTAGATCTGCTCAATGCCTGTCATCATCAGGGAATATTGGTTCTGCGTAACGAAATCGCTTCATATCTTAAAGAATTTCGAGGAATGACGGTTGATTCTGAACAGATCGTGATAGGTGCAGGTTCGGAATATCTGACAGGACTCATAATTCAGTTGCTTGGCAGGGACAATGCTTATGGTGTAGAGAATCCCGGCTACAGCAAGATTTACAAAATATTTAGTGCCAACACATCGAGAGTATTCCCAATTCCTATGGATGAAAAAGGGGCAAGCACAGAGGCGATTTCAGGCTTTGGTGTCAACGTGCTGCACGTCACGCCCTCTCATCATTTCCCGCTGGGTATCGTGATGCCCGTCAGTCGCAGACAGGAACTTCTGCGGTGGGCAAATTCTCGTGCGGACAGATATATTATTGAGGATGACTACGACAGCGAATTCCGCTATGCAGGCAGACCAATTCCGACTCTTCAAAGTATGGACAAAAACGGCAGCGTTATCTACATGGGTACATTTACAAAAAGTCTTGCACCATCCATGCGAATCAGCTATATGGTGCTCCCGAAACAGCTTTGCGGAAGATTTACAACACGTCTCGGCTTTTATTCCTGCACAGTTCCAGTATTTGAGCAGCTGACGCTTGCGAAATTCATGGAAAACGGGCACTTTGAGAGGCATATCAGCCGCATGAAGAAAATCTACCGTCAGCGTAGGGATATTCTCTGCATAAAAATCTCCGAGAGTAAGCTCGAAAACTTTGTGAAGATATCAGGATGTGATGCAGGTATGCATCTTCTGCTGACAGTCGAGAATGGTATGAAACAGAATGAGCTTCTTGCCAGTGCCGCCAGAGAAGGAGTAAAGGTTTATGGACTTTCGGAGTATTATTCCTTTCCTGTGACGAATATGCCGGAAAACATTATTGTTGCAGGTTTTTCGGGATTGAATACTGATCAGCTTGTCAAAGGGGCTGAAGCATTGGAACGGGCGTGGTGTCTGAAATAATTATACCATTTGGTTTTTATGCTGTATTTTTGAACATTTCTATATGGTTATCGTCTAAAATTATGTCCTCTTTCTCTTTTGCAGCCAACAGAAAACGCTCAACCAAAATAAAACGCACTCCACCAAAAGAAAACGGTAATCAACAAGGTCGCATTTGTATCAAAATTACCGTTCTTAGACAGAAAATCCTCGAAATATAGCCATTTCGAGGATTTATTATTTTTTATGAAATTGGTTTTGACCCCTTATTGACCCCTTAACTTAAAATAGCATTGATGTGGAGCAGGCGATTGAGCCTGCTCCTTTTTGTAGTATGATGGGCATAACAATGCTCTGTGGTGAAAGTCCATTGAGGCGTAGTTACCGACGAACTTTAAAGCGACTTGCAAGTTTCACATCGTGAGGTGTGGGAGAGAAGAAGCAATAGCAAAATCGTAGCCTGACGAACAGAAACCTGATACTAAGGCGTATTAAGCGGATGAGTTGGCAAAATGCAATGAAGTCCAAAAGGTAACCGTAACCTTAATGCGTAAATCAGGCAGGTAGACGAGGAAAGATTATTGGTTTATCCCGTGAGGTCTCATAGGCAGAGAAATCTGTAGTAACAACGAACTATGAGAAGTCAGCAGAAGCCATAGTACCGAATTTTCTTCGGGAAGGGCTGAACGGTTCACAATCAAACATATAAAAGATGTTCTGCCCGGAACCGATATGCAAAGTAAAGCGGATAACACCGCAAAAAATATAAACCTCCCGCCGAGGGGGTACTATACCTTCTCGGTGGCAGGTGGTACCTGTCATCATGACAGGAGAAAGCGAACTTCCCACTCTAAGAGATACTACAGCAGAATAGAAAAGAGATAGTGTATATCATCAGACCTTCCAGCAGCCATCTTGTCTGCTGTGGTGTGAGCAGTCTTGCCTCTGTTTCGTTGCGTGGCCACTGGAAATTTCCATTATCTAATCGCTTGTACAAAAGCAGAAATCCGTCACCCTCCCATAGCAGTTCTTTGATGCGGTCACGCCGTCTGCCGCAGAACAGGAACAGTGCTTTGCTGAATGGATCAAGATGCAGCTGACCCTGGACAATTTCGGCAAGTCCGTCAATGGATCGACGCAGGTCTGTGTAGCCGGTCACCAGATACACTTGCGTTCCAGCGGTCAGATCCCTCAGCATAATTCCCGCACCAGAGCCAGCAGCGTTTCGGGATTCACATCGGCCGGCAGGGAAATTTGTAATCCGTTCTTTTCGATATGGATAGCTGAGCCGGTTTGCAGTACTGTCAATGGCACGATTGCAGGCATTTTTTCGATGCACTGCTCCCGAAGAAGCCGAAGGTGGTAGTAATATGTGGCCGGTTTGATTCCATTCTCTGCACACCATTGGCGGACGGTCATTCCGCTTGTCTGTTGTGCTTTGATCTGGGCTGACCATTCCTGCAGGCGTACCTCCTGCTTGATCGCTCTGATGGCTGTTGTTTTCAGTTCCATGCTGTTTCCTCCTGTGTCCAATAAACTCCAGCTTACTCCATGGACTGTTTTGAACTGTTCAAGTTCGTTCATGGAGTTGCTTGGAGTTTATTATACTGCTTTAGACGCATGGAGGGTAGGTGCGGAGGATTTGATGGTTACGGTTGACCGAAGCGATTTGGTGGTTTTCTATATAGAACACGAATACGGTGGAACGTGGCAAACCATGAAGTATGCAGTAAACCAGAAGAAAAAATAATTAACCTTGTTACGAAATAGATTTGATGTATTCTATTTCCTAATCAAAAAAGAACTCCTCGCTGCCGCAAGTGACAGTGAGGAGTTTTGTGTGATTTATGTAAAAACAAGCACTTAATCATGAATATGTTTTAATAATTTCTTCTGCAACAATTCGCTTTGAAATGCATCGATCCATTGCCTGCTTTTCTATGTA
>JAFSBM010000156.1 GCA_017437285.1 Ruminococcus sp.
CCTCTCTGGGCTCTCCTTTCCCTTTCCCCTTTTTCCCTCCCATTGCCGACTTTTGATGAGAGGGGATTTTTGTATAAGAAAAAGGCAAGTCTTTTTCTTCGTGTCAAATGGTCTTTTCAAATGATTTTCATTTAAGTCCTCTACCATTTGATTTTAAAAATTTCTTTTTATGCTAACAGCTAATAGCTAAAAGCTTTTATACAAAAAAGACGGCAGAAATAATTCCACCGTCTACTTTCTAACATCTAACCTCTAAACAGCTAATGGCTAAAGGCTAACGGCTAACAGCTTTAAAAAAAGCTATTAGCTTTTTTTATTAAACTCATTATAAGCCTTAACAATCAAATCCGCACAAAGTTCATCGCCCAACTCACTATTGAGGCACAGGCAGTAAATGTCCTTATCAAGCCAATTCTTGCCTGTATTCACATTGAAAAAAGTTTCACGGCGTTTGTCAGTTTTCTTCATAAAGCTTTCAGCCTTATTCTCCTTGATACCGTACTTTTCAACGGCACGTTTCACACGGTATTCCTGGGGAGCGTAGATAAAGACGCTGAAACAGCCCTTTTCTTCAAGAATATAGCTTCCGCATCTGCCGACAAGAACAAAGCTGTCCTCTTTATCTGCAAGCTCATTTATAATTTTGCTCTCCATAATGAAAACCTTATCCGACAACGGCAGGTTATCCTCTAAAGAACGGTTTGGATTTGCCGTCATAAGAAGCGAATACAAAAAGCTTGTGGGAACAGTTTCTTCTGCACTTTCAATCTGTTCCTTGTCAAATCCGCATCTGTCAGCTGTCATTTCAAGAATTTGTCTGTTATAGCAGTTTATTCCAAGTTTTTCGGCTACAATTCTGCCGATTTCACTTCCTCCGCTGCCGTATGTTCGTTCAATTGTTATAATAGGTTTTTTCAATTTCTATTCCTCGCTTCCTGTAATAAATTTATTTTATATTTATATTATAATGTATAAAAACTCTACGGTAAAAATATTATACCACGAAATCGGAAACTATTCAACATTAAAATGTTAAAACAGAGAAATTTCTATTTTATATACAACAAATGTTGATATAATATATGCACTTTGACTAATACTTTAAAAATTTGGTGATGTGTTAGAAAAATATCAATTTTGATATTGACAGGTTGACAAAAATAAGATATAATAGTAAATGAGGGTACGAGTATTTCAAGCAGATACGAGTATTTCAAGCAAGTACAAGTATTTCGGACGGCTGTGAATAGTTCGGACAAATACGAGTATTTCGGACTGATACAAGTATTATATGCGGATATGCCGATACTCACTCTGATAAGAGATTATTTTTAGGAGGTATAATACAATGGCACTTACTACAAATGCAAATGTTCTCAAGTGGGTTGACGAGATGATCGCTCTCTGTAAGCCTGACAAGGTAGTATGGATCGACGGTTCACAGGAGCAGCTCGATGAGCTTACAAAGGAGGTTACTTCACTTCCCGACGGTGACCCCAACAAGATGTACTGGCTCAATCAGGAAAAACTCCCAGGCTGTCTTTACCACAGAACAGCTGAAAATGACGTTGCTCGTGTAGAGGACAGAACATTTATCTGTACAAAGACAAAAGAGGGTGCAGGCCCTACAAATAACTGGATGGACCCACAGGAAATGTACGCTAAGCTCACACCTATGTATGACGGCGTAATGAAGGGACAGACAATGTACATCATTCCCTATTCAATGGGACCTGTTGCTTCACCTATTTCCAAAATCGGTGTTGAAATCACAGACTCTATCTACGTTGTTCTCAATATGAACATCATGACAAGAATGGGTAAGGCTGCTTTCGATAGACTTGGCGATTCCAACGACTTCGTAAGATGCCTCCACTCCAAGGCTGACGTTGACCCCGAAAAGAGATACATCGTTCAGTTCCCAGAGGATAACACAATCTGGTCAATCAACTCTGCATACGGCGGAAACGTAATTCTTTCCAAGAAGTGCTTCGCTCTCCGTATCGCTTCATTCCAGGGTAAGAACGAAGGCTGGATGGCTGAGCATATGCTTATCCTCGGCGTTCAGAAGCCTGACGGTGATACAAAGTATGTTTGTGCTGCTTTCCCATCTGCTTGCGGAAAGACTAACCTTGCTATGCTTATTCCACCCGAGGGATACCTCAAGGACGGTTACAAGGTATTCACAGTAGGTGACGATATTGCTTGGCTCAAGCCAGGCGAGGACGGCAGACTCTACGCTATCAACCCTGAGAACGGTTTCTTCGGTGTTGCTCCCGGAACAAATGCTAAGTCCAACTACAACGCACTTGCTTCTACAATGAAGAACGCTATCTTCACAAACGTAGCTCTCAACAATGCTGATAACACAGTATGGTGGGAAGGTCTTGACAAGAATCCTCCTGAGGACGCTACAGAGTGGACAGGAATCAAGACAAACGGCAAGGAGTGGACAGCTGAGGGCAAGAAGCTTGCTCATCCAAACTCACGTTTCACAGCTCCTGCTGCTAACTGCCCATGCATTTCACCTGAGTTCGACAGTGCTGCAGGCGTTCCGATTTCTGCTATCGTATTCGGCGGTCGTCGTGCATCTACAACTCCTCTCGTATATCAGTCATTCGATTGGACACACGGTACATACGTTGGTTCTGCTGTATCTTCTGAAACAACAGCAGCAGCTGCTGGTGCAGTAGGCGTACTCCGTCACGATCCTATGGCTATGAAGCCATTCATCGGCTACAACGTAGGCGATTACTGGGCTCATTGGCTCGAAATGGGCGAGAAGCTCGGCGATAAGGCTCCTAAGATTTTCAATGTTAACTGGTTCAAGAAGGACGAGGAGGGTAACTTCCTCTGGCCCGGATTTGGCGACAATATGCGTGTTCTCGACTGGATCATCAAGAGATGTGACGGCGAGGTTGAGGCTGACGAAACAGCTATCGGATACCTCCCCAAGAAGGGCGATATCAATGTAACAGGCATTGAGGACGAGGTTACATCTGAAGTTATGGATAAGCTTCTTGCAGTTGATACAGACCTCTGGAAGGCTGAAATCGCTGAAATGAGAAGATACTACAACGATGATATTGCAGCTAAGGGCGGCAACATTCCTGCTGAACTCTACGCAGTACTTGACAAGATTGAGGCTAACCTCAACAAGTAATTGTATATTATAGCTATTAGCTTTTAGCCGTTAGCCATTAGCTTTTTGGAACGGCAGGTTAATTAAGAATTAAGAATTATGGGCGGTAGATTTGTTTCTGCCGTCCTTTCTTTTGTATAAAAGCTTTTATCCGTTAGCCATTAGCTTTTAGCTGTTTAGAGGTTAGATGTTAGAAAGTAGACGGTGGAATTTTTTCTGCCGCACCCATTAGCTAATGGCTAACGGCTAAAGGCTAAAGGCTTAAAAAAAAGCTAATAGCTAACAGCTAACGGCTAAAGGCTCGAAAGGATAAATATGAATAAATATTTTACAAAATCCGAACTTATGTTATGGCTCGGTTCGGTGGCGGCAATAATAACCGCCTTTCTGATATTCGACAGAAAAAGCTATATGACGCTTATCGCCTCTCTCATCGGGGTAACTTCCCTTATTTTCAATGCCAAGGGCAACCCATTCGGTCAGCTGCTTATGGTAATTTTCAGCCTGCTTTACGGCATAATTTCCTACAAATTCGCCTATTACGGCGAAATGGTGACATATTTAGGAATGACTATGCCTATGGCGGTGGTTGCCCTTATTTCGTGGCTGAAAAATCCTTATAACGGCAATAAATCAGAAGTTGCAGTAAATCGGCTTAAACTGGGAGAATACCTGTTTTCCGCACTTCTCACGGCTGCGGTAACTTTTATTTTTTACTTCATTCTGAAATTCCTCGGCACGGCTAATATGTTTTTCAGCACCCTTTCCGTTGCCACAAGTTTTATTGCGGTTTATCTCACATTTCGCCGCAGTCCCTATTATGCCATAGGCTATTCCGCCAATGACATTGTGCTGATAATTATGTGGATTATGGCGGCAAAAGGCGATAAATCGGGAATTTCCGTTGCTGTATGCTTTGGGGCATTTTTACTCAATGACATCTACGGCTTTATCAGCTGGAGAAAAATGGAAAAAAGACAGACGAATTTTCAGGGGGGTAGCTGTTAGCCGTTAGCCGTTAGCCATTAGCTATTATGGGCGGTAGTCTTTACGATTACCGTCTTTTTTGTATAAAAGCTTTTAGCCGTTAGCCATTAGCTTTTAGCTTTTTTAAAAGCCGTCAGCTATCAGCGTTTCTGCCAAACCGCACAATTTTACACCACAATTTTCAGCAAAATCCACCAAATATTTAAAAATCCCCTTGACAAACATTTTTTTAGTGATATAATAAAACTGTAATAAAATTCAAATGCAATGAAGGGAAATAAAGCCTTTATTTGTTCCACAGAGAGTCGTTAAACGGTGAGAATACGGCAAACGGAAAAGGTTATAGCTCATCCCTGAGCAGTCGGGTGAAACGGCGGTATACTGCCGAATTAGCTCCGAACGGGTTCTCCCGTTACAGAGATATGCGTTAGCGGACGCAAAATGAGTGGGTGTATTTTTACACCAAGAAGAGTGGTACCACGGAATATAGAATTTCGTCTCTTCCATGCCTGTTGTGCATGGGAGAGATTTTTTATTTCTCCCCACAGCAGACTCCGCAAAAAATCTTAGGAGAGAATTATTATGATGAATGTTTCAAAGTACACACGACAGTTTTTCAGTATCCCCAATCCCCCTATGAAATGGGCAGAAAAAACTCACATTGACAATGCCCCCATATGGTGCAGCGTTGACCTCCGTGACGGAAATCAGGCACTTATCACGCCTATGAGCCTTGAAGAAAAACTGGAGTTTTTCAAGCTCCTCGTTGACATCGGATTCAAGGAAATTGAAATCGGTTTCCCTGCCGCTTCCGATACGGAATATGAATTCTGCCGCACTCTCATTGAGCAGAATATGATTCCCGATGATGTGGCAATTCAGGTTCTCACACAGTCAAGAGAGCATATTATCGAAAAGACTTTTGAGGCACTCCGTGGCTGTAAAAACGCTATCGTCCACCTCTACAACTCCACCAGCGTGGCACAGCGTGAGCAGGTTTTCCGCAAGTCAAAGGAGGAAATCATAAATATCGCAGTTACAGGTGCAAAACTGTGCAAGGAATACCGTGAGAAGTACGAGGGAAATTTCCGCTTTGAATACTCCCCCGAAAGTTTCACGGGAACTGAGCCTGAATTTGCCCTTGAAATAACAAATGCTGTCCTCGATATATGGCAGCCTACCCCCGAAGATAAAGTTATCATAAATCTCCCTGTTACGGTGCAGGTTTCAATGCCCCACGTCTATGCAAATCAGGTTGAATATATATGCGATAACGTGAAATATCGTGAAAATGTCATTATCTCAACTCACCCCCACAATGACCGTGGCTGTGCTGTTGCCGATGCGGAAATGGCACTCCTTGCAGGTGCAGACAGAGTTGAGGGTACACTTTTCGGAAACGGCGAGCGTACAGGAAATGTTGACATTATCACTCTTGCTATGAATATGTATTCACAGGGCATTGACCCACAGCTGGATTTATCCGATATTCCGTCAATTACAGAGCTTTATACCCGTGTGACACGTATGAATGTATATGAGCGTTCACCATATTCGGGAAAGCTTGTATTTGCAGCATTCAGCGGCTCACATCAGGACGCTATTGCAAAGGGTATGAAGTGGCGTGAGGAAGGTCACACGGACTTCTGGACAGTTCCCTATTTGCCAATCGACCCCAAGGACGTGGGAAAGGAGTACTCCGCAGATGTTATCCGTATCAACAGCCAGTCGGGCAAGGGCGGTATCGGATACATTCTCGAAACACGCTACGGATATAATCTCCCCAAGAAAATGCGTGAAGTTGTGGGATATATGGTCAAGGGAATTTCCGACCGCAGCCACAAGGAACTTATGCCCGATGAAGTTTTCGGCATATTCAAGGAAAGCTTTATAAATATTGCAGCTCCGCTGAATGTTACTGAAACTCACTACAAGCAATGCAATGAGGGAATTGAAACTACAGTATCGCTGAATTTCAACGGCAAGAGGGCAGCTGTAACCGATACAGGTAACGGACGACTAGACGCTGTAAGCAACGCTATACGCTCATATACGGAGCTTGATTTCAGCGTCAACACCTATACCGAACACGCTTTACAAATCGGCTCAACCTCCGAGGCTGTTTCATATGTGGAAATCACCGATACACAGGGCAGCAGCTACTGGGGAACTGGTATCGACAACGATATTATCGTTTCATCTATCAAGGCTCTTGTCAGTGCTGTAAATAATATGATGAAATAAAAAAGCTTTTAGCTTTTTTAAAAGCTGTTAGCTGTTAGCTATTAGCCGTTAGCCATATTAAAGCCTTTAGCCGTTAGCCTTTAGCTGTTAGCCGTTAGCATAAAAAGAAATTTTTAAAATCAAATGGCAGAGGACTTAAATGAAACTCATTTGAAAAGACTAATTGACACGAATGAAAAGGCTCGCCTTTTTCTTATTCAAATCCTCTCTCATCAAAAGTCAGCAAAGGGAGGGAAAAAGGGGAAAGGGAAAGGAGAGCCCAGAGAGGAAAACCGTAGGGGAAAAAGGGAGGGAAATGCTGACTTTTGTGCCAGTTTTCTTTTTCCCTCCCTTTTGCCCCGTAGGTGTTCCTCTCTGGTGATAAATTACTAATGCGTAATTCGTAATGCGTAATGCGTAATTATTTATAAAAGCCATTAGCTTTTAGCCTTTAGCCGTTAGCTTTTTGAAACAAACAATTTTCAATCGTCAAATTCACCAATTCATCACCGAAATTTGCCCTGTCATTTCACATAATTTACAAATCACAAAAAAATACCACTCTCCTTATTGATTTTATATAAATAAAGTGGTACAATAGAAGTGTACAAAATCACTAAGGAGCATGAATTTATGAGAACGGTTTATATTTCTTCCGAAATCATAATTATTACAGGCGTGGTCATTAGCATTACAGGTCACCGCCCGTGTTCATTCTGCCCGAAAAGCAAAATTGCTTGATTATGTGATTTAGTCCTTAAAAGCAATGCAGCTTATGCCTCCGGCGGAATGTCGGAGGCTTTTTGTATAATTAATAAAAGGAATGATACTTATGAAAATATCAGGTGCAAAAATCGTTGTTGAAACGCTGATAGAACAGGGAGTTGATACCGTTTTCGGCTATCCGGGCGGTCAGGTACTAAGCCTGTTTGATGAGCTTTATCAATGCAGCGACAGAATTAACCACATTCTCACCGCCCACGAACAGGGTGCATCTCACGCTGCTGACGGCTACGCAAGAACAACAGGCAAAGTCGGTGTATGTATCGCTACATCAGGTCCCGGTGCAACTAACCTTGTAACAGGTATTGCTACAGCTTACCTCGATTCAATCCCAATGGTTGCTATCACTGGCAACGTGCCTACATCTATAATAGGCAGGGACAGTTTCCAAGAGGTTGACATTGTAGGCGTGACAATGCCAATCACAAAGCACAACTTCATTGTTAAGGATATCCGTGAACTTGCCGACACTCTCCGTTCCGCCTTTAAAATTGCAAAATCTGGCAGACCCGGACCTGTTCTCGTGGATATTCCAAAAGATGTTCAGGTGGCACAATGGGATTTCGAGCCAAAGAATGACCCTGTCCGCCCTTATCCCCTTAAATTTGCCTCAGAACTGAAATTAAAGCAGGCAGCTGAAATGATAAAGGCTTCAAAGCGTCCCTACATCTACTTCGGCGGCGGTATTATTTCGGGCAAGGCATCGGCGGAAATTATTGAACTTGCTGAGAAAATTGACGCTCCAATCGGCTGTACCCTTATGGGACTTTCCGCAATTCCAAAGGATAACCCACGTTTCCTCGGTATGAATGGTATGCACGGTCAGTTTGCGTCATCAATTGCCCTTGATGAAGCTGATTTGGTAATTGCTCTCGGTGCAAGATTTTCCGACAGAGCAACAGGCGATAAACAGCGATTTAACAAGAATTTCAGCTTAATTCACATTGATATAGATTCAGCGGAACTTGACAAGAATATCACTTCAAATCTGTCAATTCAAGGCGATATAAAGGACTCCCTTTACAGACTTCTCCCAATGCTTGAAACAACGGAGAGAAGCGACTGGAGCAAGCGTATTGCTGAACTCAAAGAGGAGGAAATCCGCCGACTTGATAGTGCATATGCCGCTAAAAAGGACTTTGAAAAGAAGTGCGGCGACTGCACAAAGCCTTGCAGTATGTCGGGAATTCCTGCTGAAAACCGCCTTGACCCCTACGCTATTATTGACATAATCAGCGGAAAGGCTGGGGAAAATGACATTGTTGTAACAGATGTAGGACAGCATCAGATGTGGACTGCACAGCGTTACCCATTCAAAAAGCCACGTACATTCCTCACAAGCGGTGGACTTGGCACAATGGGTTACGGTATGGGTGCGGCTATCGGTGCGGCAGCTACAGGCAAGCGTTCAATCCTTTTCACAGGTGACGGAAGTTTCGGTATGAATTTAAACGAGCTTGCAACGGCAGCTGTACAGAATTCTCCCCTTGTTATCGTTATTATGAATAACGGCGTTCTCGGTATGGTTCGCCAATGGCAGACGCTTTTCTTCAACAAGCACTACTCAAATACAACCCTCAACCGCCCAACTGACTTCGTAAAGCTTGCTGAGGCTTTCGGCATAAAGGCTGCAAGGGCATTTACCGCTGAGGAACTGGAAAAGGCTGCTGCTGAGGCATTCTCCGAAAATCGCCCATATCTCATTGACTGTGCTGTGGACTGCAATGAATTTGTTCTTCCCATGCTCCCCCCCGGCGGCTCAATTGACGATATTATCACGGAAATAAAGTGAGGTGGATTGTATGAATCAGTATGTTATCGGTGCGATTGTTTCAAATATAAGCGGTGTGCTTAGCCGTGTATCGGGAATGTTTACACGCCGTGGCTTCAATATCGACTGCCTTACCGTAGGTGAAACGGAATCCGCTGAATTTTCACGTATTACCGTTGTTTTCCACGGAGATGAGGACATCAAGGATAAAATCATAAAACAGCTTGAAAAGCTTCACGATGTAAAGGAAGTGGAGGTTCTTGACCCTCACGAAACAGTTATCCGTGAACTGCTTCTCATAAAGGTGCGGAATACTCCCCAAACAAGACAGGATATTATGACTGCCGTTGAGATTTTCCGTTCAAAGATTGTTGACTATTCACCAACGGCTCTTGTGTGTGAGCTGACAGGCGAAACTTCAAAAATCAACGCATTTATCGACCTTATGAAGCCCTACGGCATTATGGAAATGTGCCGCACAGGTATTGTTGCAATTGAAAGAGGCGATAATTGTCTTACGACTGAAAGATAATTTCATATGCGGCTTTTGTTGTAACCCGATATATGCGGTAAATTCAGAATTAAAGGAGATATCATGAATCAGGTTTATAATATTGGTCATTGTCCTGTGTGCAATAATTATGGTATTATGGAAATCCTTTTTGACACATCGCTCAACAAGTGTATCGCTATGTGTGATGAATGCAACCTTGAATTTTCTTCTGTAAAGGATTACCAAAATAACACCAATGGACAACGAGTTTTCTTTGATTCAATAGATTTACCAATAGTCAGATATGCAACGATAGATGAAATAAAAAACACCGAATGGTATCCTTTTATTAAAGGACACCGCTAAATTTACCACATAAAGAAATTGCCCCAAGCACAAATTTCGTTCCGAAATTTCGGGCGAAGGGTATCCGTTCAAACATACATAAAACAACGTAGGGACACGGCGAGCCGTGTCCGCACTCAGAAATATATGTGAAATAATATTTCGGTTGTTTTATTTTGAATTAATCTTAATTCTGCATTATCCAATGCATATAACGGACACGGCACGCCGTGTCCCTACAAAAGACAATTGCAAGGTTATGCACAATAGGCGGATAATATCCGCCCCTACACAAATTTTCAATTCAAATATAATTGCCCTAAAGCAATTACATATATTAAATATTATTTTAAAGGAGATTTTTCATCATGGAAAATACTGCAAAGGTTTTTTACGAACAGGACTGCGATTTATCACTTCTCTACGGCAAGACAATTGCTGTAATCGGCTACGGCTCACAGGGACACGCTCACGCTCTCAACGCTAAGGAATCCCTCGGCGATAAGGGCAGAGTTATCATCGGTCTTTACGAGGGTTCAAAGTCATGGGATAAGGCTGTAAAGCAGGGCTTTGAGGTTTTCACAGCTGCTGAGGCTGCTAAGCAGGCTGACATTATTATGATTCTCATTAACGACGAAAAGCAGGCTGCTCTCTACGAGAACGACATCAAGCCTAACCTTGAGGCTGGCAATATGCTTATGTTTGCTCACGGTTTCAATATCCACTTCGGCTGCATCGTTCCTCCTGCTGACGTTGACGTTACAATGATTGCTCCTAAGGGACCGGGACACACAGTTCGTTCCGAGTATCAGGCTGGCAAGGGTGTTCCCTCACTTGTTGCTGTTCATCAGGACGCTACAGGCAAGGCTAAGGAAATCGCTCTTGCATACGGTCTTGCTATCGGCGGCGCACGTGCAGGCGTTCTTGAAACTACATTCAGAACAGAAACAGAAACTGACCTTTTCGGTGAACAGGCTGTTCTCTGCGGCGGTGTATGCGCTCTTATGCAGGCAGGCTATGAAACACTCGTTGAGGCTGGCTATGACCCAAGAAATGCTTACTTTGAGTGTATCCACGAGATGAAGCTCATCGTTGACCTTATCTATCAGAGCGGTTTCGCAGGTATGAGATATTCTATCTCCAATACAGCTGAGTACGGCGATTACATCACAGGTCCTAAGATTATCACTGAGGAAACAAAGAAGTCTATGAAGAAGATTCTCTCCGATATTCAGGACGGT
Organism: Ruminococcus sp.; assembly: GCA_017437285.1. Lineage (GTDB taxonomy): Bacteria > Bacillota > Clostridia > Oscillospirales > Ruminococcaceae > Ruminococcus. The sequence continues at coordinate 10,986 of JAFSBM010000156.1, forward strand.
TCATTTGCTAAGGAATTCCTCCTCGATATGTCTGACGCAGGCAAGCAGGTTCACTTCAAGGCTATGAGAAAGCTTGCTGCTGAGCATCCCTCTGAGCAGGTTGGCGAGGAAATCAGAAAGCTTTACAGCTGGAACAACGAAGAAGACAAATTCATTAATAATTAAGAATTAAGAATGAAGAATTAAGAATTTTCGGCACAGACGACTTTGATTCTCTGTGCCGAAAGTTTAATAAAGACTTTTTTATGAAAGATAATCTGATTGTAAGCAAAAGCAAAGCAGATTTTTATGCAAAACTTCATATCGCTGAAAGAGGCAGATGAAACTGCATATTGGTTTGAATTGCTTAACGAAAGCGATTACATTAAAGGGCATCTCTAAAGCTGAACACTTTCAGGATATATATGAAGATTGCAACGAAATAATCAAAATACTTGTGTCTATTTTGAAAAATAAAAGTTAGGAATTATAAATTAAGAACATAGAATAATCCTTAATTCTTAATTCATAATTCTTAATTAAATATATTGAGGTGAAAAAGAAACTATGAATGAAAATTTTTTCTGTAATGGTGTAGAAAAAGCTCCACAGCGTTCACTTTTCAACGCTCTTGGAATGACAAAAGAGGAAATGAAACGCCCCCTCGTTGGTATCGTTTCTTCCTATAATGAAATTGTACCAGGTCATATGAATATCGACAAAATCGTTGAAGCTGTAAAGCTTGGCGTAGCTATGGGCGGCGGTACTCCTGTTGTATTCCCTGCAATTGCTGTTTGTGACGGTATTGCTATGGGACATCAGGGTATGAAATACTCCCTTGTAACCCGTGACCTTATTGCCGATTCAACTGAATGTATGGCTCTTGCACATCACTTTGACGCTCTTGTTATGGTTCCCAACTGCGACAAAAACGTGCCGGGACTTCTTATGGCGGCGGCTCGTCTTAATATCCCCACTATTTTCGTAAGCGGCGGCCCTATGCTTGCAGGTCACGTAAAGGGCAAAAAAACTTCCCTTTCCTCTATGTTTGAAGCTGTAGGCTCATACACAGCTGGCAAAATGTCAGTTGAAGATGTTGAAGAATACGAAAACAGCGCTTGCCCCACTTGCGGTTCATGTTCTGGTATGTATACCGCAAACTCTATGAACTGTCTTACAGAAGTTCTCGGTATGGGATTAAAGGGCAACGGCACAATTCCTGCTGTTTACTCCGACAGAATAAAGCTTGCTAAAATGGCAGGTATGCAGGTTATGGAGCTTTACAGACAGAATATCCGCCCACTTGACATCATGACAGAAAAGGCTTTCATTAACGCTCTTACTGCTGATATGGCACTTGGCTGTTCAACTAACAGTATGCTCCACCTCCCTGCTATCGCTAATGAGTGCGGTGTAAATATCAACCTCGATATTGCCAATGAAATAAGTGCAAGAACTCCCAACCTCTGCCACCTTGCCCCTGCAGGTCATACCTATATGGAGGATTTGAACGAGGCTGGCGGTGTTTATGCAGTTCTCAATGAGCTTTCAAAGAAAAATCTCCTCAATCTCGACTGTATGACAGTTACAGGAAAAACAGTTGGCGAGAATATCTCAGGCTGTATCAATAAGGATACAGAAACTATCCGCCCCATTGACAATCCCTACAGCGAAACTGGCGGAATTGCTGTTCTCCGTGGAAATCTTGCTCCCGACGGCTGTGTAGTAAAGAGAAGTGCTGTTGCTCCCGAAATGCTTTCACACAAGGGTACTGCAAGAGTATTCAACAGCGAGGAAGAAGCTATAAAGGTTATCTACGAGGGCGGTATCAAGGCTGGCGATGTTGTTGTTATCCGCTACGAGGGTCCTGCTGGCGGTCCAGGTATGCGTGAAATGCTCTCACCTACTTCCGCTATTCAGGGAGCAGGTCTTGGTTCATCTGTTGCTCTTATCACAGACGGACGTTTCAGCGGTGCTACCCGTGGTGCGGCTATCGGTCACGTATCTCCCGAAGCTGTAAACGGCGGTACTATCGCCTATGTAAAGGACGGCGATATTATTTCTATCGACATCCCCAACTACTCAATTAATCTTGAAGTTTCAGACGAAGAACTGGCAGAGCGTAAAAAGTCTATGCCTATTCTCAGAAAAGAAAATATCACAGGCTACCTCAAACGCTATGCACAACAGGTTTCCTCTGCTGATAAGGGTGCGATAATTAATAAATAATTGTTGAGCTTTTAGCTGTTAGCCGTTAGCTTTTAGCCGTTAGCCTTTAGCTTTTAGCCGTTAGTCTTTAGCTTTGTAGGGGCGGATATTATCCGCCCGACACACCAGAAACGGAGAATTCAAAATGAGAAATATTATTGGTATCATTTGCCTTTTAATTTTAATTATCCTCAATCTGATTTCATTTATATCGTCTAAACAAAAAAAGAAAAAAGACATTGCTTATCTGATTGTATCTGTAATATGCTGTATTATAGGTATAATTTCCTTGATGCCTAATAAATAAATGGTGAAAGCTGTGCGTTCCGAATTCACATACATATCTTGTCATATATGCTATAAGCAAAGGAGGAATTATAATGAATCAAATTGGACACAGTTTAAAAGAAGAAATTGAAATTATAAAGCTTTTAGCCGATAAATACTCCGATGACATTGATATTGATTTATATGAACCCGAAAATATAGAAACAATCAATTCATTTGAACAAAGTACAGGAGTATCATTGCCTGATGAACTTAAAGAATTTTATCAGCTGATTGGCGGCTTTGACAGTTTAATGGCATATATGCAGATGTGGAATCTGGAAGATATTAAAGAACGCTATCACGAAGGTTACTGCGACTGGATAGAAGAAGGCGACAGCGATAAATATATAGTATTAGGCTCAACAGGCGGCGGTGAATATCTTCTTATGGAAAAAGCAAACGGTAATTATCTCCGCTACGGCGATGAGGGAGAGGTTATGAATATCCCCTCAATCAAGGATTTAATGTGCTGGAATATTGACAGTATGTATGAACAAGTTTCGGGTTTTGAGGAAGATGATACAATCAATAATTATCTTCAAAAAAATTCAGACCGTTTATAAAATATATTCCGAAATTGCGGGCGGATATTATCCGCCCGACACACCAGAAACGGAGAATTCGAAATGAGAAATATTATTGGTATCATTTGCCTTTTAATTTTAATTATCCTCAATCTGATTTCATTTATATCGGCTAAACAAAAAAAGAAAAAAGACATTGCTTATCTGATTGTATCTGTAATATGCTGTATTATAGGTATAATTTCTTTGATGCCAAATAAATGATGATATGAATAATCTTCCGAAAAGAAAACTAATATAAATTCAGAGGAGTTGTCCGCAATGGAATTAAAACAAATTTTCTTACCAGATTCCAACCCTGAAAATATATATTCCACCTACGAAAATCAATTAATGCCAAGAATATTTTTCGACTCCGAAAAGGCAAAAAAAATTTTTGAAACGAATAAAAATATCATATCAAGAATTGTTGAAACAGAAATTACAAATTATATCAACGACGATGATTTATGCAGCGATTCCGAAAATATGTTCCCTAAAAGGTCTGTGCTTACGGGAGAATGGTATATCAGCTCAATCTGCTTTGAAGATGAAATGCTTTCAGTTTCTTCCGCCCTGCTCGGTACTGATATGGGATTTAAAGATGATTATTTAGGATTGGAAATTCATCTTAAATATGAAAGCGATACAAATGAATTTGTTTTATATGGAATAGACAGTTCTTCCATATAAAATAATTGTTCCGAAATTGCAGGCGGATATTATCCGCCCCTACAAAAACAACATTCACAAGAGGACAATATGATTAATAAATTTATTGAATGGGCAAAAAATAATAATTGGAATGTTACTTTAAATTCTGATGTAACAGATTTACCCGATATAATAAAAAAACGATATAATATACCCGAAAAATGGTATACTTTTATCTCACAGCTAAAAGTATGTGAAAATCAGTCTGCTACAAAGTGGTTTTTAACCCCTAATGACTATTTACCCAATGAAAACGGATTTCAATGGAATGAATTCGAAATCCAAAGCATTGAATACAGCGAAAATAGCATTGACATTATTTCGTTTTGGAATAAGCATCTGCCTATATTTTTATCTGTTGACGGCGAATATTCATACTATGCAATAAATACTGAAACAGGTGAAGTTGTATCGGGTTATGAACCTGAATATGAAGATACAACAATTGCAGCAGAAGATTTCAGCATATTTATTGATAAAATTATTTCAGATGAAATAATTTTATAGCAAACGACAAAATCTTTTGGCGTTTGCTATTTGCCGATCCGCACGGAGCAAACTTTAGTTTGCGGATGTGCGAGGCACTTTAAATCATTAATTATAGTGAATGTCAAATTATATTTGACATTCACTATATAATCTCCAATTTCCCAAGAAAAGAGGTTTTTACAATGGGAATGACAATGACACAGAAAATACTTGCGGCTCACGCTGGACTTGACAGCGTTGAAACAGGACAGCTTATCCTTGCCAATCTTGACTTAGTTCTCGGCAACGATATTACTTCTCCTGTAGCTATCAAGGAATTCGCAAAGCTGAATAAGGACGGAGTTTTTGACAAAGATAAGGTCACAATGGTAATGGACCACTTCGCTCCAAATAAGGACATAAAAGCGGCGGAGCAATGTAAAATGTGCCGTGAATTCTGCGGTGCTAACGATGTAACTCACTTCTACGATGTAGGCGAAATGGGTATTGAACACGCTCTCCTACCCGAAAAAGGTCTTGTTTCCGCAGGTTTCTGTGTTATCGGTGCTGACTCCCACACCTGTACATATGGTGCTGTAGGTGCATTCTCCACAGGTGTCGGCTCAACTGATATGGCTTGCGGTATGGCTATCGGCAAAGCGTGGTTCAAAGTTCCCCCAGCTATCCGCTTTAACCTTACAGGCAAGCTTAACAAGTACGTTTCGGGCAAAGATGTCATTCTCCATATTATCGGAAAAATCGGCGTTGACGGTGCATTGTACAAGTCAATGGAATTCGGCGGCGAGGGACTTTCCTCTCTGTCAATGGATGACCGCCTTTGTATCGCAAATATGGCAATTGAAGCAGGTGCAAAGAACGGCATTTTCGAGGTTGACGATATTACTCTCGACTACCTCAAAGCTCACAATGCCGCTGAACCTGTAATATACAAAGCTGACGAGGACGCTGTTTATGACGAGATAATCGACATTGACCTTTCAGCAATTGAGCCTACTGTGGCATTCCCTCATCTTCCCGAAAATGCAAGAACTTTCAGCGAAATCGGCGATATTAAAATTGACCAGGTTATTATCGGCTCATGCACCAACGGCAGACTTGAAGATTTACAGCAGGCGGCTGAAATCCTCAAAGGCAGAAAATGTGCAAAGGGTGTACGTGTTATCATTATTCCTGCAACTCAGCAGATTTACCTTGACGCTATGGAGCAGGGACTCCTGAAAATCTTCATCGAATCGGGAGCAGTTGTTTCAACTCCAACTTGTGGTCCTTGTCTTGGCGGTCATATGGGTATTCTTGCGGCAGGTGAACGTGCTGTAGCTACCACAAACCGCAATTTCGTGGGACGTATGGGACACGTTGAATCCGAAATTTATCTTGCAAGTCCTGCAACTGCCGCTGCAAGTGCAATTACAGGAAAAATCACAAGTCCCTGGGAGGTAATGAGCAAATGAAATATACAGGAAATGTTCTGAAATACGGCGATAACGTGGATACTGATGTTATTATCCCTGCCCGTTATCTCAACACAAGCGACCATAAGGAGCTTGCCTCCCATTGTATGGAGGATATTGACAAGACTTTTGTAACCCGTGTTCAGCAGGGTGATATTATTACAGCAGGTCAGAATTTCGGCTGCGGTTCTTCCCGTGAACACGCTCCCATTGCTATTAAGGCAAGCGGTGTTTCCCTTGTTATAGCCAAAAGCTTTGCTCGTATCTTCTACCGCAACGCTATAAATATCGGTCTTGCTATTGTGGAATGTCCCGAAGCTGCCGACAATATCTCCGAGGGCGATAAAGTCGAGGCTGATATGGATAACGGAATTATCCGCAACCTCACTACAGGTCAGGAGTTCAAAGCTGCACCATTCCCCGATTTTATTCAGAAAATCATCGAAAACGGCGGTCTTATGGAGTCTATTGCTAAAGGGAGTATTTAGTTGAGCTATTAGCTTTTATCTGTTAGCCTTTAGCTAATGGCTTTTGGCTAACGGCTAAAGGCTCAAAAAGGAGAATAATTATGAATTTCAATATTGCTTTACTTAAAGGTGACGGCATAGGCCCTGAAATCGTTGACGGTGCTGTTGCCGTACTTGAGAAAATCGCCGATAAATTCGGTCATACATTTAATTTCACACCTTATCTCATTGGCGGCTGTGCTATTGATGCCTGCGGTATGCCTTTACCTCAGGAAACTGTTGACGGCTGTCTTGCTTCCGACAGCGTTCTTCTCGGTGCTGTAGGCGGTCCGAAATGGGACGACCAACCCGGCAATAACCGCCCTGAAAAGGCTCTTTTAGGTATCCGTTCCGCATTGGGACTTTACACAAATCTCCGCCCTGCGTCACTTTATCCTGCACTCCGTGGTGCATCTCCTCTTAAAGATGAAATCGTGGGTGACGGCTTTGATATTATGATTGTCCGTGAACTTACAGGCGGTATCTACTTCGGTGACCGTGGCTACCGTCAGGGAAAATACGGCGAGGAGGCATACGACACCGAGGCTTACAGCGTAACTGAAATTGAGCGAATTGGCAGAACTGCTTTTGAATCCGCTATGAAACGCAATAAAAAGCTTTGCAGTATCGACAAGGCTAATGTCCTTGAATCCTCACGTCTTTGGAGAAAGACTATGCACAGCCTTGCAGAGGAATATCCCGAAGTTGAATATTCCGATATGTTCGTTGACAATGCCGCTATGCAGCTTGTGAGAAATCCCCGACAGTTCGATGTTATCGTAACTTCAAATATGTTCGGTGACATTCTCTCAGACGAGGCTTCACAGATTACAGGTTCAATCGGTATGCTTGCATCTGCATCTCTGGGAGCGTCAACAAGAGGTATGTATGAACCTATTCACGGCTCTGCTCCCGATATTGCAGGAAAAAATATTGCAAACCCAATTGCTACAATTCTTTCAGCGGCTATGATGCTCCGCTATTCATTCAATCTTAACGATGAAGCCGCAGCTATTGAAAATGCCGTAAATAAGGTCCTTGACGAGGGTTGGAGAACTGCCGACCTTATGGGCTGTGCTGAGGGTACTCCCCTTTCCTGCACGGAAATGACTGAGAAAATCTGCGAGGCACTCAATGGCTAATATCCGTGAAAAACTGGACAATCTTCATTGCGGACTTAATTCCCTTGCGGTATTCAGAAATATTCTGAAAAATGACGTTATATCGTCACTTTCCGCACTTCTTGAACTTCACGCCGAGGGAAAAAGCTTTGATGTGAATATTTACTCTCAATTCGTTTCACGACTTTACTGCCATAATGTCAATCTTTCCCAATATATATTCAAGCTTGTCTGCGAGGACGAAAACTTCTATATTTCGGGAAAATCCGAGGGCAAAACCTTTGATGAACTGATTGAATCAGCTGTGGTAAATGAACTTGAAATGCTCCGTGAAATCTCACAGCTTACCACTGAGGAACTGCAATACGGCTATTACCGCCTTTATCAGCTGCCCCAATGGAAAACAGCTGACATTGATTTTGTGGCTGAATACAGAAACCGCATTGAAAATATCGGGATTTACGGCTGCGGAGTTTTTGCCGAATCTACGATGTTTATTCTCCGCAATGGCGAAATCGTTCCCGTAAAAGCTCCCGATACACAGCGGCTTGATATGCTTTTCGGCTATGAGCGTGAACGAAATGAGGTTATTGAAAATACCCTTGCTCTTGTAAAGGGCAGAACTGCACAGAATACTCTGCTTTACGGCGATGCAGGAACGGGAAAATCCTCAACTGTAAAGGCTGTTGTAAATGAGTTTTCACATATGGGACTGCGGCTTGTGGAAATTACAAAGGAGCAGTTACGTGAATTGCCTGAACTCATTGATAAATTAAGCGTAAATCCGCTGAAATTCATTATTTTTGTGGACGATTTAACTTTTACTTCGGGAGAAGATTGCTTCGGTGCGTTGAAAGCGGCTCTTGAGGGTTCAGTTTCCGCACGTTCCGACAATATCGCAATTTATGCCACAAGCAACCGCCGTCATCTCGTAAAGGAAAGCTTTTCCGACCGTGAGGGTGATGATGTTCACCGCAACGATACAATGCAAGAATTGCTCTCTCTGTCGGCACGTTTCGGACTTCGTGTGAATTTCAGCCGCCCCGACAAGAAGAATTACACCGCTATTGCTCTTGAACTTGCAAAGGCTAACGGCATTGATATGCCCGATGAGGAACTTTTCCTCAAAGCTGAACAATTCGCCATTTCTTCGGGAAACGGACGTTCACCGAGAACTGCACGGCAATTCATTAATCAATTAAGAATTATGAATTAAGAATTAAGAATTGTTGGTATATAGCCATTTTATAGGGACAGGTTGTGCCGTGTTCTTACAAACCGACTATATATTGTTGTTCGATGTAGGGGCGGATATTATCCGCACCTACCGATTTCTAACCTCTAACATCTAATTTCTAAAAAAGGAGTCTTTATTTATGATTACATTGGACAAAGTCTATCACGCAAAATATGTCCTTAAACAAGTTATACGGGAAACCGATGTCATACAGGCTCCCAAGATTAACCCCGATGCAAATATCTGGCTTAAAACCGAGAATTTGCAGATAACAGGCTCATTTAAGGTGCGTGGTGCGTACTATAAAATGTCCTGCCTTTCCGAGGAAGAAAAATCAAAGGGAGTTATTGCCTGCTCCGCAGGAAATCACGCACAGGGAGTTGCTCTTGCAGCAGCTAAAAACGGCATAAAATCAATTATCTGCCTCCCCGACGGTGCTCCCATTTCCAAGGTTGAAGCTACAAAAAACTACGGTGCGGAAGTTTGCCTTGTAAAGGGCGTTTACGATGACGCATACAAAGAGGCTCTCCGTCAGCGTGACGAAATGGGCTACACTTTCATTCACCCCTTTGACGATGAATTTGTAATTGCAGGTCAGGGAACTATCGGTCTTGAACTTATTGAGCAGATACCCGATATGGACGCTGTTATTGTTCCAATCGGCGGCGGCGGTCTTATTTCGGGAGTTGCCTTTGCTATAAAAAGCCTTAACCCAAATATTAAGATTTACGGCGTTCAGGCTACAGGCGCTCCAAGTATGTACAACGCTGTCCGTGACGGCAAAATTGAAACGCTTTCGGGAGTTTCAACTATCGCTGACGGTATCGCTGTAAAAGCTCCCGGCGAAACTACTTTTGAACTCGTTTCAAAATATGTTGATGAAATCGTAACTGTTACCGATGACGAAATTTCTGCCGCAATTCTTGCTCTTATGGAACAGCAGAAACTTGTTACCGAGGGTGCAGGTGCTGTTGCGGTAGCTGCGGCTATGTTCAATAAAGTGCCTGTCAAGGGCAAAAAAGTCGTATGCCTGCTTTCAGGGGGTAACATTGATGTTACTATCCTTTCAAAGGTTATCAAGCGTGGCTTGCTTATGTCAGGCAGAAATATTACCCTTACAATTGAACTTCTCGACAAACCGGGTCAGCTTTTCGAGGTTTCACGTATTATCGCTGAACTGGGCGGAAATGTTATTTCAATTCACCATGAACGTGCCAACGAGGGTTCAGCTGTAAACGGCTGTTATCTCCGCCTTGTTCTTGAAACAAGAAATTATGAGCATATTGAAGCTATCAAAAATGCACTTATTTCAAACGGTTTTAAATTAACTAATGATTAAAAGGAGTAGAATATTATGATTAAAATTCACACAGAAAAAGCACCTGCCGCTGTAGGTCCTTACTCACAGGCTATTATCTCAAAAGGTATGGTTTACACCAGCGGACAAATCGCTATAAATCCCGCAACAAACACAGTTGAGGCAACTACTATTGAGGAACAGACAGAGCAGGTTATGAGAAATCTCGGTGCTGTTCTCGATACAGCAGGTTCATCATTTGAAAAGGCTGTCAAGACTACCTGTTTTCTTGCGGATATGAACGACTTTGCCGCTTTCAATGAAATCTACGGCAAATACTTTACAGGACTTCCTGCAAGAAGCTGTGTAGCTGTTAAGACTCTGCCGAAAAATGTTCTCGTAGAAGTTGAGGTTATTGCCGAAACAAGCCTATAAATCGGAGGTAAAAATTATGACTGTAAAAGAATTGCAGGCGAAAATTCTGGAACTTAAAAAAGAAACAAATACCGCTGTTCTCGCCCACAGCTACCAGTCCCGTGAAATCGTGGAAATTGCGGATTTCACAGGCGACAGCTATAAATTAAGCGTTGACGCTGCAAAAATCCCCAATGAAAATATTCTTTTCTGCGGCGTTCACTTTATGGCTGAAACTGCAAAAATGCTCTCCCCCGAAAAGCGTGTTTACCTTGCAAATAAGGGTGCAGGCTGTCCTATGGCGGAGCAGATGGACAGGGATATGATTGCGGAAATCAAGGCAAAAGAGCCTGACAGAACTGTTGTGGCTTATATCAACACAACCGCTTCACTTAAAACTGTCTGCGATGTCTGCGTAACTTCTTCAAGTGCGTTGAAAATCGTGAAAAATATCGACTCCGACAAAATCCTCTTTATCCCCGACTGCAACCTTGGCGGCTGGGTTAAGTCACAGCTCCCCGAAAAGGATATTATGCTGCTCAACGGCGGCTGCCCTGCTCATTCTTCTATTACAGTTGAGGAAGTTCTGGCAGCTAAGGCTGAACATCCCGACGCTCTTTTCCTCGTTCATCCCGAATGTCGCCCCGAAGTTACTGCCCTTGCTGATTATGCAGGCTCTACAAGCGGCATTATGGATTTCGCTATGAAATCCGACGCTAAGGAATTTATTATCGGAACTGAAACTTCAATTGCAGAACATCTCCAGTATGACTGCCCCGAAAAGAAATTCTACCCCTTGACAAAAAAGCTTATCTGTACCGATATGAAGCTTACAACTCTCCCCGATGTTTATCGCTCACTTCTTGCAATTGCAGGAAAGCCTGAGGGTGAGGCTTTTGAGATACTTATGGACGAGGAGCAGATTTCCGCTGCCCGTAAATGTATCGACAAAATGATTGAACTGGGCGGCTGATATGGTTGAACTTATCCAAAAGCTTTATGACACTGGGAATTTGTCCGATGAAGAACTGAAAACCCTCATTGCTGACGAAAATGAGGACACGGCGGCTTATCTTGCAAGCCGTGCCGATGAAATCCGCAGAAAATACTACGGGAACAAAGTTTTCCTCCGTGGACTTATTGAGATTTCCTCATACTGCAAAAATGACTGCTTTTACTGCGGTATCAGAAGAAGCTGCAAATCGGCGGAGCGTTACCGCCTTGACCGTCAGCAGATACTGGACTGTGCTGAAATCGGCTATAAACTGGGACTACGCACCTTTGTTATGCAGGGCGGCGAGGACGCTTTTTTCAATGACGATTTTATGTGCGGCATAATTTCTCAGCTCCGCACAAAATATCCCGACTGTGCCATTACCCTTTCCCTTGGTGAACGCTCCCTTGAAAGCTATGAGAAAATGAAAGGGGCAGGGGCTGACAGATACCTGCTCCGCCACGAAACTGCCTCAGAGGAGCTTTACAAAAAAATTCATCCCGAAGAAATGAGGCTTGACAACCGCATAAAATGTCTGTATAATTTAAAGAGAACAGGTTATCAGACAGGTTCGGGATTTATGGTTGGTGTGCCAAATCAGACCATTGACCATATTATTGAAGATATTCGGTTTTTGCAGGAATTACAGCCGCAGATGATTGGTATAGGTCCTTTCATTCCCCATTGGGATACGCCTTTCCGCAATGAAAAAGGCGGAACTCTTGAACTTACCCTCCGTCTGCTGGGAATTCTCCGCCTTATGTTTCCGAAAGTGCTGCTCCCTGCCACTACGGCTCTTGGAAGTATCTCAGAAAATGGCAGAATTCTCGGTCTTAAAACAGGCTGCAATGTAATTATGCCGAATATTTCTCCCGAGGACGCAAGAAAAAAATATAACCTTTACGATAATAAGCTTATTTCGGGCAGCGAAACTGCTGAGGGAATTTCCCTGCTCAGACAGGAAATCGAGGCGGCAGGCTATACAGTAGCTGACGAAAGAGGCGATTACGTCAATTAAGGAGTTTTTTATGAGAGTACGTTTTCATCTGCCCGATTTTTCGGGACGATTCAAGCTGAATTTATTATTTGCGGATATGCTCAAACAGTATCCCCACTATTTCCGTGAGGGAGTTGAAATTGCTTCATTCTACGGTGTTTTTCCGCCCTCTATGTGGAATGGCGGCAGACCGCAGCCGGGTGTGTGCGATTCCAATTATGTAAAGGCTGTTATCAAGGCTTTCAACGACAGAGGAATTCCCCTCCGCTTTACTTTTACCAATCCCGCATTGGAGAAAAAGCACCTCAACGACACTTTCTGCAATATGGTGCTTAACCTTGCCAATAACGGACTTAACGAGGCTATTGTTGTATCTCCCATTTTAGAGGAATACATCCGCACTAACTTCCCAAAATACAAGCTTACCAGTTCAACCTGCAAGAGAATTACTTCTCCCGAACTCCTTGAAGAAGAACTCGGAAAGGATTACAGCATTGTCGTTGTGGATTACGATTTCAACAACAATTTCGAGGTGCTGTCAAAGCTTCCCCGAAAAGAGGACTGCGAACTGCTTGTAAATGCCTGCTGTGAGCCGAATTGCCCACGACGTGCAGAGCATTATCACACAATCGGACTTATGCAGATTGCCTATAATGAGCATCTGAAAAAATATCCAAACAAGCCTTTCAATGCCAATGCAATTGACACAAAGGGACTTGAAAGATGTCCTTTCGGTCAGCGTGGAGTGTACGATATACGCAACCTCCGCACACATATCTCCCCCGATGATATTTGGGGAAAGTACGTACCTATGGGATTTGAGCAATTTAAAATTGAGGGACGTTCATCAAGCAACCTCAATATTGCCGAAACCTATATGTACTATATGGCAAAACCCGAATACCGTGACGAGGCTCGTTTCACTCTCCTTAAAGCTATGGAGAACACAGGTGCATTGAAATTTTTATAATAGTAGGGGCGGATATTATCCGCCATAACGTGTAGAAAAATGTATATCTTTGAACGGACACGGCACGCCGTGTCCCTACAAAACGGCTGCTCTATTGATTTCTAACTTCTAAACGAAGGCGGTGTTTTATGTTACGACTGATTAAAACTATAAAAAGAGATATTGCCCTCATTCGTGAAAGCGACCCTGCGGCAAGAAATGCGGTGGAAATTCTGCTGACTTACCCCACTTTAAGGGCAATTCGTTCCTACCGCCTTGCCCATTGGTTCTATGTGCGGAAATATTACACCATTGCGAGAATTATTTCACAGCGTGCAAGAAATAAAACGGGCATTGAAATTCATCCCGGTGCAACTATCGGAAAAGGTCTTTTCATTGACCACGGTATGGGCGTTGTTATCGGAGAAACTGCGGTTATCGGTGATAATTGCCTGCTGTATCAGGGAGTTACTCTCGGCGGTACAGGTAAAGACAAGGGAAAACGTCACCCCACTCTCGGCAATAACGTGCTTGTGGGTGCAGGTGCAAAGGTGCTTGGACCATTTACTGTGGGAAATAACGTAAAAATTGCCGCCAATGCCGTTGTACTCAACGCTATTCCCGATGATTGTACAGCTGTAGGCGTTCCTGCAAGAATTGTCCGCAGAAAGGGCGAAAAAGTCAATCAGCACAAGGTTACACAGGATATTGACCAGATTCATATTCCCGACCCTGTTTCCCTTGAACTGTGCAGACTTCAGGCGGAAGTTGACAGCCTTAAAAAGGAAATTGCAAGGCTTAAAGAGAATTAAAGCTATTTGCTTTATAAAGCCTTTAGCCATTAGCTGTTAGGACGGTAGATTAATTTCTACCGTCCTTTTTTGTGTACTGATATTATTTGTATGGTAGATTGCCCCGATGTACCGTCATAAATATAATAATCAAAATAGGTATATATAGCACATCATATACACCTATGCAAATGCTATATGTGCATATATATAAATTTGTTTGGAAAGTGTTGCATTTTGTTATATTATATGATATAATGCAATTAATAAAAGCAACCGAACAGCTAATTAATAAACGTTAGTATATGCTTACAACTTTTTGAAAATTTTTTCAATTTTACTGCGATAATTGAGGGGGTTAAGTTGTTTAATATATGTAAGGGGGGGCAAACTCGCCCTAATCAATCAAACAATCAATTAATTATAAGGAGGAATCACAAATGGAAAAAATGAAAAAACTTGCCGCAGCGACTGCAGCACTGCTGATTAGTGCAAGCACATTAGGCTATTTGCCACAGGATTCAATCAAAATCAGTAATGTCACAGCTAATGCGGCAGAAGAAGAAATCACAAGCGTAGAAATCACTGAGGCAAATTTCCCCGATAAAAACTTCCGTGAATATGTCAAATCAAGTTTTGATAAAGACGGCGACGGTGTGCTTTCAGCTGAGGAAATTGCAGCTGTAACAAAAATTGGTCTAAGAGGCGACGGTGTTTATAATTCAAAAACAATTGATGTTTCCGATTTGTCGGGTATTGAATACTTCACATCATTAAAACTTTTACATTGTGAAGGTAACAACCTCGCTTCACTTGATTTAAGTAATAATACTGCATTAGAGGAATTGAAGTTCTACAAAACTTCTCTTACAACTCTCGATTTAAGCAATAATACTGCATTAAAGATACTACGTTGTAATGAAAACAAAAATCTTACAACTCTCGATTTAAGCAACAACACGGCATTAACTGAATTATATTGTTATAATAATCAGTTCACATCACTTGATTTAAGCAACAACACAGCATTAACTATCTTAAATTGTACTGATAATCAGCTCACATCACTTGATTTAAGCAAAAACACAGCGTTGACAAAGTTTACTTGTGATGAAAATCTTACAACTCTCGATTTAAGCAAAAATACAGCGTTGACAGAGTTGTCTTGTTTTGAAGATCAGATCACTTCACTTGATTTAAGTAATAATACTGCATTAAAGGAACTGGTGTGCTACACCTCTGATCTTACAGCTCTTGATTTAAGCAATAATACTGCATTAGAGGTCCTATATTTTAGTTACAACGAAAATCTTACAACTCTCGATTTAAGCAATAATACAGCATTGGAAGTATTAAGATGCGAATATAATGAGTTCACTTCACTTGATGTAAGCAATAATACCGCATTAACTACCTTATGTTGTTATAGAAATCAGCTCACTTCCCTTGATGTAAGCAACAACACAGCATTAGAGACATTGTGGTGTGAAAAAAATCAGCTCACCTCACTCGATTTAAGCAATAATACAGAATTAAAGAGCTTGACAAATAATGACAACAAATATGAAATCATCCTCACCGACAACACATTCGACCTTTCAACTCTCCCAACAGGCTTTGACGTTTCAAAGGCTTCTGACTGGACAAACGGCACAGTTAAGGGAAATATTCTCACAGTTAAGGACGCTTCAAAGAATGTTGCATACAAATATGACTGCGGAAATGGACATTCAGAAACATTCACTTTAATTCCACAGGTTTCAGAAGAAATCACAAGCGTAGAAATCAACGAAACTAACTTTCCCGATAAAAACTTCCGTGAATATGTCAAAGAATACTTTGATACTGACGGTGACGGCGTGCTTTCAGCTGAGGAAATTACAGCTGTAACTGAAATCGACGTACATAATAAGGGTATTTCTGACTTAACAGGTATAGAATACTTTGAAAATCTTGAATACTTAGATTGTTCGTTAAATAAACTCACAACCCTCGACTTAAACAATAATACGGCATTAATTGAATTAAATTGTTACTATAATCAGCTCACTTCACTTGATGTAAGCAGCAACACGGCATTAACCAACTTAGGTTGTCATAATAATCAGCTCACTTCTCTTAATGTAAGCAACAACACAGCATTAGAATTCTTAAATTGTTCTGATAATCAGCTCACTTCTCTTGATTTAAGCAATAATACAGCATTAACTGATTTGTATACTTATAGCAACGAATATGAAATCACCCTTACTGGCAAAACATTTGACCTTTCAACGCTCCCAACAGGCTTTGATGTAACAAGTGCCTATGGCTGGACAAACGGCACAGTTAAGGGAAATATTCTCACAGTTGTGGACGCTTCAAAGAATATTATATACAAATATGACTTAGGAAATGGAAATTCAGAAACATTTACTTTAATTTCACAGAAAAAAGAAACACCTGTTGAAACTACTACTGCTCCCAAAACAACAACCACAGCTACAACTACAAAAACTGCTCCCAAAGCTACAACTACTACAACTACGGCAAAAGAGGAAATCACAGGATTAGAAATCAACGAAACTAACTTCCCTGACTCTATTTTCAGACAGTATGTTGCAGAAGAATTTGATATAAACGGTGACAGTGTGCTTTCAGACAAAGAAATTGCAGCTGTAACCAAAATCGATGTTTATGATATGGGAATTTCTGACTTAACAGGTATAGAATATTTTGAAAATCTTGCTATCTTAGAATGTATGTTTAATAAACTCACAACTCTCGACATAAGCAAAAACACGGCATTAATTGAATTAAACTGTTACCATAATCAGCTCACTTCTCTTGATGTAAGCGACCACACGGAATTAATTAAATTATGTTTTGATACTAATAATATCACTTCCATTGATTTAAGCAACAACACAGCATTAACTTACTTATCTTGTTGTGCTACTAAGCTTACTTCTATTGATATAAGCAACAATACTGCATTAATTACCTTACATTGTGCTTATAATCAGTTCACTTCACTTGACGTAAGCAACAATACTGCATTAACTGGATTATATTGTTATGATGGTCAGCTTACTTCTCTTGACATAAGTAAAAATATTGCATTAGAAACGTTGTGGTGTATGAGCAATCAGCTTACTTCACTTGATGTAAGTAAAAACACGGCATTAACTTACTTATCTTGTTCTGAGAATCAGCTTACTTCACTTGATTTAAGCAATAACACAGCATTAACTAAATTAAATTGTAATGATAATCAGCTCACTTCACTTGATTTAAGCAACAACACAGCATTAGATTTCTTAAATTGTTCTGGTAATCAGCTCACTTCTCTTGATTTAAGCAATAATACAGCATTAGAGGTATTGAGGGCTGAGGACAACAAATATGAAATTGCCCTCACCGACAACACATTCGACCTTTCAACGCTCCCAACAGGCTTTGATGTAACAAAGGCTTCTGAGTGGACAAATGCCACAGTTGAGGGAAATATTCTCACAATTGAGGATGTTACAAAGGCAGTTACATACAAATATGACTTTGGAAATGAACATTCAGAAGTATTTACATTAGTTTCACCAAAGACAGAAACACCTGCCACAACAACTACTGCTGCAAATACAACAAATCCCACAACTACTACAACTACATTTGCCACACCCAGTTATTCCTGGCATCTGAACGTTTATCCTTATGACAAAGCAGATACAATTTACGAAATCGGCGAAGAACTTGACTACAGCACTATTTGCGTTCACGGATACGGCGGCGGCGAAGATTTTCACGCTGATATCCCTTATATCTCCTTGGCTAATTGCAGTTCTTTTGTAACAGTTGACGCTTCTGAATTCGACAACACAAAACCGGGTACTTATACTATCTATGTAAAATGGCATGATGCTGTTGATTCATTTGATGTAACAGTAGTTGAATCTGATAATGCAGAAACACCTGCTGCAACTGAAACCACACCTGCTGCAACTACAACAACTGCTGCTCCCAAAGCTACAACTACAACTACTGCTGCTCCCAAAACAACAGATACCACTACAACAACTACTGTTCCCAAAACAACAGCAATGTTTACTACAACTACATTTGCCCCACCCAGTTATTCCTGTAGTCTGAGCGTTTATCCTTATGACGAAGCAGATACAATTTACGAAATCGGCGAAGAACTTGACTACAGCACTATTTGCGTCCATGGATATGGTACAATGACAAGTTTTGGCAGCACCACATATATGGATATTCCTTATATATCCTTGGATAGATGTAATTTAACAGTTGACGCTTCTGAATTCGACAACACAAAACCGGGTACTTATACTATCTATGTTGAATGGTATAATGCTGTTGATTCATTTGAAGTAACAGTAATTGACCCTGATAATCCAACGGCAATCCCAGGAGTAGGAATCGACGAAACTAACTTCCCTGACCCTGTTTTCAGACAGTATCTTGCAAAAAATTTCGATAAAAACAAAGACGGCAGACTTTCAGACAAAGAAATTGCAGATGTAAAAGGTCTATATTTAAGCGAGTTGGGCATTTCCGATTTGACAGGAATACAGCATTTTGAAAATCTTAAGACTTTAGGTTGTTCCGACAACGACCTCACTCAGCTTGATATAAGTGAAAACAAAGCACTTACACATTTATATTGCTCATATAATAATCTGACAACCCTTGATACAAGTAACAACGTACTACTTTTTGCAATTGATTGTCATAATAACAAACTGACAAAACTTGATTTTAGCAACAATCCAGAATTAGAAGGAGTATGGTGCTGTGATAATCAGCTTACAAGCCTTGATGTAAGTCATAATACATTGTTATCCGATTTGGCTTGTAGCAATAATCAGCTTGCAAGTATTGATTTAAGTAATACTATCTGTAAAGAAATTTCAGAATGGGGTCTTCTGCTTTACGGCAACAAGCACAAAATTACGATTACTGATAACACATTCGACCTTTCAACTCTCCCAACAGGCTTTGATGTTTCGAAGGCTTCTGACTGGACAAATGCTACAGTTAAGGGAAATATTCTCACAGTTGAGGATATTACAAAGGAAGTAACATACACATATGACTGCGGTTTAGGATTCTCAGATACATTCACTTTAATTCCACAGATTGAAGAAACACCTGTTGAAACTACAACTGCAACTACAACAGTTACAACTACTACCACAACTGCTGCTCCCGAAACAACTACTGCTCCTGTAACTACTACACCCGCAACTACAACTCCCGAAGAAGACCTCCCACAGACAGGTTTCTCAAAGCTCTACAATTGTATTCCTGTTTCAGCAGGTGCTTTGGTACTCTTAGGTATGTATGCTGTTAAAAAGAGCAAAAAAGAAGATGAAGAAGAATAATTAACCTAATTCCCCGTGGCGAAAACTACGGGGAATTTTCTTATGCTTTATAAAGCCTTTAGCCATTAGCTGTTAGGACGGTAGATTAATTTCTACCATCCATTTTTTAGGGTAGTTTGCCAACGAAGTCACATCATAAATATAATAATCGAAAATAGGCACGTATATGATATAGTATATATATATATATATATTGCGTATATATAGACAAATATGCACAAATATACCTAAAAGTATTGCATTTTGTTATATTATATGATATAATACAGTTAACCGAGGCACTCGGTTAAAAATATTTAATAATGCCTGCTGAAATATGCAGGCAAACCGCAAACGCAATTATTTGTCGTTTGCCAAAAAATAAAAGAGGATATGGAGGAAAAAATTATGTCCAAAATGAAAAAAATTGCAGCTATGACTGCGGCTTTGCTGATTAGTGCAAGTACTATGGGTTATTTGCCACAGGATTCACTCAAAATCAGTAATGTCACAGCTAATGCGGCAGAAGAAGAAATCACAAGCGTAGAAATCAATGAGGCAAATTTCCCTGACCTAAACTTCCGTGATTATATCAAATCAACTTTTGATACTGACTATGACGGTGTGCTTTCAGCTGAGGAAATTGCGGCTGTAACTTCAATCATTCTCTCTGAAGACGGTCTGCACGGCGAAACAATTGTGGTTTCTGATTTAAAGGGTATAGAATACTTTACAAATCTTGTAGAACTGAATTGCAATGAAAGCAATCTCACTAAAATTGATTTAAGCAAGAATAAAAAATTAGAATATCTTAGTTGTGAGTCAAATGACCTTACGACACTTGATTTAAGCAGCAACACAGCATTAGTTAGCTTATATTGTAGTAGAAATCTCCTTACTGAACTTGACCTGACAAACAATACAGTATTAGAGATATTATCATGTGGTGAAGCAGGTTTTTGGTCAAGCGGCGGAAATCTGCTTACTGAACTTGATTTAAGCAATAATACCAAATTAAAGACGTTGATGTGTGATAACAATAGCCTTATCAAACTTGATTTGAGCAATAATAAGAATTTAACCACATTGTCCTGCGTCAATAATAAACTTACTGAACTTGATTTAAGTAACAACCTTGAATTAGAGTCGCTGCAATGCACCAACAACCGTCTTACAACACTTAATATAAGTAATAATAAAGCGTTAAAATCTCTTTACTGTTATTCAAATCAGCTTACAACACTCGATATAAATAAAGAAGCAGCTTTAGATGAACTATATTGTTTTTACAATCAGCTTACAAGTCTTTCACTTTCTTCATATCCTCCAATTGAAGAAAACATTCCATTTACTCCTACTGAGGGGAATGTATATGAAATAACTCTTACTGACAATACATTTGACCTTTCAACTCTCCCCACAGGCTTTGATATTTCAAAAGCTTCTGAGTGGACAAATGCTACAGTTGAGGGAAATATTCTCACAGTTGAGGACGCTTCAAAGCCAATTACATACAAATACGACTGCGGATGTGATGTGTATGAAACATTCACATTGATTTCACCTGATGACCTTGCGGAAGGAAGTGTTGTAATCAGCTCTAAGAACTTCCCTGACTATATGTTCCGTTACAACATTTCACAGGAATTCGACACCGATAAGGACAATATACTTTCCGCCGAGGAAATTGCAGCTGTTACTGAAATTGAATGTTCAGGCGGTTTTATGGGCGTCCATGACATAACAGGAATACAGTATTTTGAAAATCTCAAAAGTTTCACTTTTTTGGATGCAGATTTTATAGAACTCGACTTGAGCCATAACAAGGCACTGGAAGAACTGCACTGTGGAAATGTTAGAAGTCTTGATTTAAGCAATAATACTGCATTAAAGATACTGACTGTCTACGATATCAGTTTTACAACCCTTGATTTAAGTAATAATACTGCATTAGAGGAACTGGCAATCCACAACTCCATTCTTCCAACTCTTGATTTAAGCAATAATACTGCATTGACATATTTAGATTGTGATGAGAATCAACTCACTTCACTTGATGTAAGCAACTGTACTGCATTAACTGATTTATCTTGTTGGGGAAATCAGCTTACTTCACTCGATGTAAGCAACTGTTCTGCATTGACTGATTTATCTTGTGATAATAATCAACTCACTTCACTTGATTTAAGCGGCTGTTCTGCATTAACTGATTTATCTTGTGATAATAATCAACTCACTTCACTTGATTTAAGCGGCTGTTCTGCATTAACTGATTTATCTTGTTGGGGAAATCAGCTTACTTTACTTGATGTAAGCAACTGTTCTGCATTAACTGATTTATCTTGTGATGATAATCAGCTCACTTCACTTGATGTAAGCAACTGTTCTGCATTGGAAATTTTGGGTTGTGGTGATAATCCACTCACTTCGCTTGATGTAAGCAACAACACAGCATTAACATATTTACATTGCGGTGATAATCCACTCACTTCGCTTGATGTAAGCAACAACACAGCATTAACATATTTATATTGCGGTAATAATAAACTCACTTCACTTGATGTAAGCAACAACACAGCATTAACATCTTTACATTGCGGTTATAATAAACTCACTTCACTTGATATAAGCAAAAATACATCATTAACTTCAATGAGGTCTGATGACAACAAATATGAAATCGTTCTCACTGACAACACATTCGACCTTTCAACTCTCCCCACAAACTTTGATGTAACAAAGGCTTCTGAGTGGACAAATGCTACAGTTAAGGGAAATATTCTCACAGTTGAGGACACTTCGGAATGGGTTACATACAAATATGACTGCGGAAATGGACATTCAGAAACATTCACTTTAATTCCACAGATTGAAGGAGAAATCACAGGCGTAGAAATCAACGAAACTAACTTCCCCGACTATAATTTCCGTCGTTGTATTACACAGCTCATTGACACCAATAAGAGCAATGTACTTTCCGCCAAGGAAATTGCATCTGTTACTGAACTAAATATCGAGGCGTGCGGTATTTCTGACTTAACAGGTATAGAATACTTTGAAAATCTCAAAGTATTAGCATGCGTTAATAATGATATTATAGAACTTGATTTAAGTCAGAATAAGGCACTGGAAGAATTGCAATGCGGAAATGTTAGAAGTCTTGATTTAAGCAATAATACTGCATTAAAGATACTGACTGTCTATGATGCCGGTTTTACAACCATTGATTTAAGCAATAATACAGCATTAGAGGAACTGTATGTCAGCAACAACAGCCTTACATCTCTTGATTTAAGCAATAATACAGCATTAACTCAATTATATTGTGGTGCTAATAAACTTACTTCCCTTGATTTAAGCAACAACACAGCATTAAAATATTTGGATTGTTATGATAATCAGCTCACTTTCCTTAATGTAAGCAATTGTACTTCATTAACTGATTTATCTTGTTTTGGCAATAAGCTCACTTCACTTGATGTAAGCAACTGTACTGCATTAACTAATTTATCTTGTCGGGAAAATCAGCTTACTTCCCTTGATTTAAGCGGTAACACGGCATTAACTCGATTAGAGTGTGGTAAAAATCAGCTTAATTCTCTTGATGTAAGTAATAATGCAGCATTAACCAACTTATTTTGTGAAGAAAATCAGCTCACTTCACTTGATTTAAGTAATAATACAGCATTAATTGATTTACTTTGTTATGAGAATCAACTTACTTCACTTGATTTATGCAATAACCTGGCATTAACTTACTTATTTTGTTATAGCAATAATCTCACCTCACTTGATTTAAGCAGTAATACATCATTAACTTCAATAAGGTCTGATGACAACAAATATGAAATCACCCTCACTGACAACACATTCGACCTTTCAACTCTCCCAGCAGGCTTTGATGTTTCAAAGGCTTCTGAGTGGACAAATGGTACAGTTGAGGGAAATATTCTCACAGTTAGGGACGCTTCAAAGAATATTATATACAAATATGACTTAGGAAATGGACATTCAGAAACATTCACTTTAGTTCCACAGATTGAAGAAACACCTGTTACAACAACTACAACTGCAACTACAACAGCTACAACTACTACCACAACTGCTGCTCCTGAAACAACTATAACTACAACTGCAACAACTACTGCTCCTGTAACTACTACACCCGCAACTACAACTCCCGAAGAAGACCTCCCACAGACAGGTTTCTCAAATCTCTACAATTGTATTCCTGTTTCAGCAGGTGCATTGGTACTCTTAGGTATGTATGCTGTTAAAAAGAGCAGAAAAGAAGATGAAGAAGAATAATAATTAACCTAATTCCCCGTGGCAAAAACTACGGGGAATTTTCTATACTTTATTCAATATACTTGCATTTAATTTTATTATATGATATAATGTATTTAATCGTATTACCACGATAAACTATCAAAACGAAATGGAGGAATTAAAATGACAAAAATGAAAAAAATTGCAGCTATGACTGCGGCTCTGCTGATTTGTGCAGGAAATATGGGATATATGCCCGAAAGCACAATTTCAATCGGCGGCTTTACAGCTAATGCGGCAGAGGTTGCTGCGGAAAGCGTTGAAATCAACGAGGCAAATTTCCCCGACGCAAACTTCCGTGAATTTATCAAGGAAAACTTTGATACCGACGATGACGGTGTGCTTTCAACTGAGGAAATTGCAGCTGTAACTGAAATTTACGTCAATAAAAAGGGAATTTCTGATTTGTCCGGATTGAAATATTTTATAAAATTAAGGGAGTTATATTGCACTGATAATCAGCTCACATCACTTGATGTAAGTAATAACACTGCATTGGAAGAAATAAAATGCAACGGCAATCAACTTACAACACTTAATGTAAGCAATAACAGAGCATTGCTGTGGGTGCATTGCAAAGATAATCAACTCACCTCACTTGACATTAGCAATAACAGCAAAATGGGAGAGTTGAGGTGTGACAACAATCAACTCACAACACTTGATGTAAGCAAAAACACAGCCTTAACCGGTTTATACTGCGACGGAAATCAAATTACCACACTTGATGTAAGCAAAAATACATCTTTATTTGATTTATCTTGCAGTTCTAATCAACTTACAACTCTTGATGTTAGTAATAATACGTCATTAAAATATTTATTTTGCTATTCTAATCAGCTTACAACCATCGATGTAAGTAATAACACGGGTTTAGAGCAATTATCTTGTGGTTCTAATCAACTCACAGCACTCGATATAAGTAAGAACACAGCTTTAGAGTATTTATATTGCAGCTCTAACCAACTCACAACTCTCGATGTAAGCAATAACAAGAAATTGAATACCCTCTTTTGTAATGATAACCATCTTCCATTCCTTGACCTCTATGATACAGAAGCATCTATAGTTACGTGTGTCAATAACGTATACGAAATAACCAGCTTAAATACTGTCTTTGACCTTTCAACTCTCCCGAAAGGCTTTGATGTTACAAAGACTTCTGACTGGACAAACGGCACAGTTGAGGGAAATATTCTCACAATTGAGGACACTTCAAAGGAAGTTACATACAAATATCTCTACGGATATGGAGTTTCAGAAACATTCACTTTAATTCCTACAAAATCCGCAGAAACTCCCGAAAAGCCTCCTGTTTCATTCGGCGATGTAAACAACGACGGCACAATTGACTCCATTGACGCTTCATCAGTTCTTGCCCATTATGCGGCTGTTTCAACAGGCGGCAGCTCTTCATTCTCCGCTGAACAGATAAAGGCTGCTGATGTTAACAAGGACGAAAAATGCGACTCTATTGACGCTTCACTTATGCTTGCCTACTATGCACATACTTCCACAGGCGGTACAGGTACAATTGAGGACTACCTTTCAAATACAAACACCGCCGAACAGCTTAAAGCTCTCAGAGAAAAGAAAGAGTCCGAAGTTCAGCTTTTTGCGGCTGCTTATATAGGCTGCACCGATGATATGAATGAGGTTGACGCTGTTAAGTGGATAAAGGAAAACAGCCCTGTTTTCTACGAAAATTACAGCTTTGTAGAGGATATTCCGTCAGGACAGATTGCAGGAACACCTATGGGTGAGCTTTACTGCATCGTTCCCTTTGATGAAAATTCAACAGTTGCAATAAATCGTATTGTACAGGATGAAAACGGCAATGGTTCATATGAAAATGTTATCTACAGAAGTGAAAGCGGCGAGCCTGTATTGCTTTTCTGCAACAACTCAGGGGTTGACGGCGATACAATGGTAACTATTACCGATTCTGACGGAAACAAGGATGTATGGTTCCCCGGACTCGATGAAAAGCTGATGATGAACTGCCCATATAATGCAAATTATGACACCTTTGTATACGATTTCTCGCAGTATCAGGAAATACTTGAAAAAGAGCATACATCACGCAAGAAAAACGGCTGGAATCTCCCAACTGCTGCCGATCTGCAATTTACTTACTGGTCAGGCGTTGATTACAGAGGCTCAGAAGTTATAGGCTCCTACCAAATTGAATTTAGCGAAGATACAGCCTATATCAAGTGGGTTGACGGCGATGAGGAACACGAATTCAAGGACGTTGAATGGCAGCTTGAAGTTGAACAGGACGCTGCTGTTGTAACCTTTAATTTCAACGAATTTGCAGGTATTCTCCAATATAACTTCCTTTGGAATGAAAATAACAGTAAGCTTTATACAGCAGTAAACTTTACAAATGAAGATACTTTAGACGAAAATTTAAAGCTTTACAGAATACTTGACAGATACGAATACTCTGAACCGATTTCATAAAAAATTCAAGGAGAATTGAAATGGAAAACAATGAAAATACAATCGGCATAATCCCCGACAGCAGCGGAAATTCGGGATATTCCGCAAAACTTCTGCGGAAATCCTCCAACGGAAATTCCCTTATACTTATAATATTTACCGCATTTATGTTCCTCGGCTCAATTATATCCGCAAATATTGCAAATGCCGTGGTAGGCAAGGATTCGGAATATTTCAAGGGAATAGTATTAATCTTATCAATGATTATTCAGCATTTTATCGGCGTACCCCTTGCACTTTTCATTTTCAGAAAAACAAAAATCGGACAGGGAACTGATACAATAGGCTCAGTTTTCCGCAAACCTCAGCAGTCGTTCTGGTGGGTTGTACGCTGGATATTTATTGCGGTTTTCTTCTGCTATGCCGCAAGTATGGGAACAAATATGTTCTTTATGCTCCTTGAAAAAATTACAGGTGTACAGCTTGTTCAGACGGATTTTTCAGCCGAAAACAATACCTTTTCACAAGTTGTAAATATCATCTCCATTACCTTTATGGCTCCGCTTTTTGAGGAAATCCTCATAAGAGGCGGTATGCTCAATAATATAAAACGCTTCGGCTCATGGTCAGCTGTAATTTCAACGGGTATTTTCTTCGGTCTGCTCCATATGAATTATCCGCAAGTGCCATTTGCCGCTGTTATGGGAATTGTTACCGCATTTATCGCATTGAAAACAAAATCAATCATTCCAACTATTATTGTACATTTCATTGTAAACGGCATCGGCGGTGCAGCAAGCCTTATCACAGGAAAGCTGGATATTAAGGCAATGCAGTCGGGAGATTTTACCACTTTAATGGAAGACCCTAAAGTAATGGTTATATATATGTGTTTGACAGTTTTTGTTATGGGACTTATGTTTGTTGGACTTCTCCTTTTTATACTGGAAATTATTCTTCACCGTGACAGCTTTAAGCTTGAAAAGGTAAATCCCGAAGTTTCCGAGGGTAAAAAGCTTTGCCACTACTTCTCAGCTCCTCTCACAATTCTCCTCACACTTTTCTATATCGGAATTACTATCTATAACGCTATTCCGCAATAATGCAAAAACTCCCCGCAGCCAAAACTGTGGGGAGTTTTGTTATTCTATACAGTTGTCGTAAAATTCAACCATTTGCTTCATTGTTTCGCTGTCAAGCTCAAAAAATTTCATTTTGTCAACATTTTCTTTTACAAATTCAGTATGCATTTCACCTGTAAAGTAAAACTCGCCTATCTCCTTACAGTATTCATCATATTCCGCTTCGACTTCAGCCCTGTATTTATGCACATCAGCTGAATTGAATATATGATTATGTCCTCTATCCTCAAATCGGACGAAAGTAAATCTTTCATTACCGCTGAATTTCTCATAATATTTGTCATAACTGAGTTCAATGGGAATCATATCATCATCAGCGCTGTGATAAATCAGCACATCTGCTGTTGACTGTTCAAGACCTTCAAGGGCAGTCATTGTGGCAAAATCCCCGAATTTATCCTTTTCCAAATCCTCAAAAATCGGCATAGCATAATCAATTGCATCTCCTGCCATATCTCTGCCCACATTCTCAATCATATCAAGAGAGGAATTGAAACCTGCAACGGAAATAATACCCTCAATTTCAGGGTGAAGCTTTGCCACGGAGCAAGCAGAATATCCGCCCCAGCTGTGTCCCCAGAGCATAAGGGGTAAATCTGATAATTCATCGTCAGCTTTTATGTAGTTCAAGGCATAGTCAAGGTCAATAACTCCCTGAGGCAAGCCCTTTACACTTTCGCCCTCGCTTTCATCATTGCCTGTTGCGTCATAGGCGAAAACATTGTAGCCGTTTGATGCGAAATAATCTGCAACATCCATATAACTGCAATGACCGCCGCCGCCAAAACCGTGGGCAAGTACAATCAGTCCCTTTGGCTCTGTATCGCCCTTTGTGTAGACATAGCCTGTAATTTTCTGTCCCTCATTTGAAGTAAACACGTGCTTTTCACGTTCAAGTCCGTCAAATTCCGCTATATCCCTGCAATATGGTTCAAACGATGTGAAACGTGTACCAAAATTCTGCTTGTATATGGTTTTTACAATCATTTTAGGTGCAATAAGCAAAGCTGCAATAATCAATGCAAGTAAAATTCCCAGTATAATTAATGTGATTTTAAGCCCTTTTTTCATTTTTCCCTTTGCCATTTGTTAAATCCTCCAACATTCGCAATGATACATGGGCATCTCTAAAAACCCCTTTTGAGAAAAAACAGCTATGCACGACATCTGCTTCGTCAACCTCCCTTGGAGTGCGATAGCACGCCTGTGGAAGGTTTCCTTGCAGCTGCCGCACCTATCTGTTTTTTCTTTAATCAAACGGGTTTTTAGAGATGCCCATATTATTATACCACAATTGAAAAAATATTTCAATATACAGTTTAAACAAATTATTTTTTATTTAAACAAATTACTTTTTTATCGCACTTGCAATAATAACCACCGCAGGCGAAAGAACAGCCGCTATAACCCAGATTACCCAGCTGATATGCCAGTTGAAAGTGATAAAACTATAGCCGAGGTACAAAGCAGTAACGATTGACCAGTAAATTCCCATAACAGCTGCGGATTTGCCTACAGCTTTTTTTATTCTCGTTTTCTTCTCACGGTTGTATTTTTCTTCTTCTAAAAGTATCTCATAGCCGTCATTTGTTATACTTGACCTTACAATGAGGAATACGCCTGCCGCTACAAAAATGAAAAGGAAAATTCCCCCAAAATCCTCTAAAGGCGAACCGCCGAAAAGTATATCGCAGACAACAGCAGGAATAAATGAAAGTATGCAGAGAATTACGCCTATAATCAAATGGAATGTATTTTTTGAGTGGTCACGTTCACGCTTTTCCTTGACCATTCCGTCAACTCCGTATTCCGTATCAATGCACTCTTTTTCCATAAACTCAAACTTTTTCATAATGCTGCCCGAATAGATAAATAATCCCACAGCTGCCGCAACTGATAAAAATATAAATATGGCACTTAATTCTGACAAAACTGTATCCTCAAAAAGGATTTCAAAAAGTATTGCCGCAACAGGCGAGAGTATGCACAATGCAACTCCTGCCGCAACATAAAGTGCTTTTTTGCTGTTCTTTTCAAGATACTCCACAGCCTCTGCCATAGACACGGGACGGAGAGGCGGCTCAGTTTCTACGTGAGCTTTTACGGATACTGTTTCAATATTCTCTGTGGAAATATTCTGCTCCAGTCCAAGTTCATCTTTTAAAAGTACATCTGTGCTTACGGAAAAAATCTCCGCCAATTTGAGTATACGTGCAAGGTCGGGAGTTGACTGCGCCCCCTCCCATTTTGAAACAGACTGTCTGCTTACTCCTAATTTTTCAGCAAGTTCATCCTGTGTCATTCCCGATTTTTTTCTGAGTTCAATAATCTTATCCGCTAATATCATAGTAGTTCCTCCATAAATTTAAAGTTTACATTTAGCATTTGATTTCACGATACCGGTTCCGTGTTTTCCATGATTTTATTTTACCACATTTGCCCGTTGCAGTCAATAAAGTACGCTTTGAAATTTGTCAACCGGCAGTTGCAATGGCTGTATTTCGTCATTTCAAGCCTTTAGCCATTAGCTGACGGAAACTGTAAATTATTGCTCCACCGCAAGCAAACCATCAGATGTCAGAAAATATCAGCCTGCATAAAAAGTTGACAGCAATTTTTTAATAATACTTGCTTTTATAAAACAAAAATGTTATAATAATTTTATAATTTTTATTGACATTTTATTGTGATAAAAAATTTTAATGCACGGAGGAATAAAAATGGAAATTAATTGGATTTTGTCAACACCTACTTCAAAAGCAGATTTGGATTACGCTGAAAAACAATTTAATGTAACTTTTCCAAAAGAGTATTCGGAACTAGTTTTAAATTATAATTTTGCATATGCAAAGCCAAATTGTGTTTGCGTAAACGGAAGAGAAAGAGTATTTGAAAGATTGTTGTCTATTAATGAAAGCGACAGAATGAATATATTTAATTTTTCTGAAATTGTGAGCGAAAACTGTGGTAAAAATCTGATTGCTTTCGGCTCTGACCCTTTTGGAAATTACTGGTGCTTTGATTACAACAATGGAAATGACGAGCCTGTTATAGTTTACTATGACCACGAATCAGCATTCGAATATGAAGATTATGAGCCGCAATTTGTATGCAGTTCTTTCCGTGAATTATTGGACAATATAACAGAATCGCAGGAGGAATAAAAAAAGGATTGGATAAAGGAGTATTACAATGGACAGACTTGGCAGAGATGAGTTGTTCTATAAAATTGTAGACGGTCACATTAAAGAAGCACTGAAAATACTTGACGAGGTTGAAAACGTCGATATCAAGGACAAAAATGGATATTCTTATTTGCATATTGCTGTACAATGCAGTTCAGTTGAGATAATAAGAAAACTTTTGTCAAAGGGTGCGGATATTAACATTGCTGATATTTTCGGTAAAACTCCGCTGATGATTGCTATCTGGTATTATAAAGGCGACAGAACAATAATAGATTTACTGCTTGAAAATGGTGCAGATAAAGAAATGTCTGCCAATTCAGGAATGTCATGCAGACAGCTGGCGGCTATAAAGGGCGTAGAACTGTAAAAAAACCCCCGAAAGACCTGCGTCTATCGGGGATTTTTCATAGCTTTTCTGATAATATATCAATAGATTGCTTCATCAGAACAACATCGGCAATATCAACAGTGCCGTTGTCATTGTAATCTGCTAAAAATTTCTGAATATTTGAAAATTCAGTATCGTTCGCAATGTAATCCAGAACTAATTCAGCATCAGCCAATGTTATCTCCTGATTATCATATGATGTTACCCGACCTTTAGCAAGATTAATGCTGTCAGTCCTTGAATAAATGCCGTCGGTCAGAGAGCCGTATACCGTATCAATGGGAACAACAGGATTTCCCAGATTATCCAGAATGCGAGCAGAAATCCTGTACACAGGATTTGATTTATCCCCTGTCACCTGAATTGTCCATTCCCGTGACATATATCTGTTCAAATCCTTATCGGCTGCCGAATCAAAAAAATCAAACACCAGACAGCGGTATTCAGGATTTGCCAAAGGCTGCCCCTTATCACACCACCACCTTTTTGACGGTGAAAACGCTGAGGGGTCAGCTTTTATAATCAGATTCCACGGGTCTTTCGATATATATGTCACACATCCCACAAAACAGACATTGCATTTTTTTACGTCAATGAAATAAAAATTATTTTTCCCTTCTTTGCCGAACACAGCGGTACGGGTTCCCTTATAGTCGTTCTGCCAACCTCTGCCGTGAGTGCTTACATAATTCAAAGCATCATAGGAAACCCAGATATATCCGTCATTTCCCCAGTTTTTGCCCATTGAATTGGCAATTTTGAAAGCTCCTGTCAATGTTGCTCCGTTTACAGTTACCTCAATATTATCATCATATCCCACTACGGTCATACAATGCCCCACATTTCCACGGTCACTGCCTCTTACTATAAAATTTTCACCCGAACTGTTTTTTGCCGTTGCCCAGCCCGATGAATTTGTCCAGATTACACCCACATGACCGTCAGCAATTTTTGATTTGATTTCCGCTATTTCTTCCATTGAATCAACGACATACAAATCTGTTGCAGCTGCT
This sequence comes from Ruminococcus sp., assembly GCA_017437285.1. Lineage (GTDB taxonomy): Bacteria > Bacillota > Clostridia > Oscillospirales > Ruminococcaceae > Ruminococcus. Next base: position 42,891 of record JAFSBM010000156.1, read on the forward strand.
CTGTATTCAAGCACATCAATGAGTTTATCTGTATCTGATACCCATGAATAGGAATATGAAGACAGGGAACTTATATGAGGATACTCCTCAAGAGTCATAGCTCCCTGATTTTTCAGCACAAAGTAAGCGTCAGTCAGTAAAGCAAAATTATTAGCACCGCCGTTTATATAATTATACGTCCATGACGGAGAAAAAATATTCGTTTCGTCTGTTGGTGTATTTCTGTATCTGTTCACTTCATAAGTGAACTGATAATATGTTGTCGCCCAGCCTGCACAGGAGTTTATTGCCCCCTGATTGCCGATAGGAGGGAAATATATCGAAGTATCGGGATTTGTTGAGATGTCAAAACTTGACGGTATTGCTGTTCGTGATACAGTTTCAGCCTGACAGTCAATCACGTTAATTCCGCAGTCATCGGGAAGTTCATCTGCTGATTGCCATATGCCGCCGCCCACATCGGAATATATGTCATCGGCGGCAGTATAAAGCTGATTACAGCACATAGCACAAGCAGATACAGATACAGATACAAAAACTGATAATATCCTTTTTAACACAAACATCCCTCCGAATATACTGATATTATTCCCTGCATAATCCGCATTTACGACAACTCGAACATACCTGTATAAAGCTGATAGTATTTGCCCTTTTGAGCAATAAGGTCATCGTGTGAGCCACGCTCGATAATCTTACCATTCTCCAGCACCATAATCGCCTTTGAGTTGCGGACAGTTGACAGACGGTGAGCAATTACAAATACTGTACGTCCCTCCATAAGAGAATCCATACCCTTTTCAATAAGGGCTTCCGTTCTTGTATCAATTGAACTTGTAGCCTCGTCAAGGATAAGCACAGGGGGATTTGCAATAGCTGCTCTTGCAATTGCAAGGAGCTGTCTTTGTCCCTGTGAAAGATTTGCTCCGTCAGCTGTAAGCATCGTATTATAGCCGTTTTCAAGATGTGTTATAAAGCCGTGAGCATTTGCAAGCTTTGCCGCTGCGTAAACTTCTTCATCTGTAGCGTCAAGCTTGCCATAGCGGATATTGTCCATAACCGTGCCTGTGAAAAGGTGAGTATCCTGCAAAACTATTGACTGAGAGCGTCTTAAATCGCTCTTTTTTATTTTGTTGATGTTAATTCCGTCATATCTGATTTTTCCGTCGGGAACGTCATAAAAACGGTTGATAAGATTTGTGATAGTCGTCTTGCCTGCTCCCGTTGAGCCTACAAAGGCAATTTTCTGTCCCGGGTCGGCATAAAGGCTTATTCCGTTGAGTACGATTTTTTCAGGCTCATAGCCGAAAACTACATCGTCAAATTCAACATGACCTCTTACCTCTGCATAAGTAACTGTTCCGTCAGCCTTATGTGGGTGCTTCCACGCCCATAAGCCTGTTTTTCCTGCGGATTCCGTAAGCTTTCCGTCAGCACCTCTTACAGCACTTACAAGAGTTACATATCCCTCGTCAGCTTCGGGTTCTTCGTCAATTACCGCAAAAATTCGCTCCGCACCTGCCAGAGCAGTAAGAACTGCATTCAGCTGCTGTGAAACCTGCGTAATAGGCTGTGCAAACTGTCGTGTAAACTGGAGATATGATATAAGCTTTCCTACGTCCATTCCGCCAAAGCCGTTTACAGCCATAATTCCGCCAACAATAGCAGTTGCCGCATAGTGGAGATATGACAGGTTATTCATAATCGGCATAAGGATATTGGCAAAAGTATTCGCTTTAGTTGCCGCCTCGCAAAGTTCATTGTTCAGCTTGTCAAATTCCTCATTTGCCGCATCTTCGTGACAGAATACCTTTACAACCTTCTGACCGTCAATAAGCTCCTCGATATAGCCGTTTGCCTTACCGACAGCTTTCTGCTGTGCAATAAAGCCCGCACCGCTGCGTGAGCCGATTGCACCGATAACTCCTACAATTATAAAGAGCATCACAATTACAATTATTGTCAAAATCCAGCTGTACGCAATCATAAAGGCAAATACGCCTACAATTGTAATTGCGGAGCTGATAACATTTGCAATACTGTTGCTGAGCATTTCACGGAGAGTATCTGTATCATTTGTGTAAAGGGACATCAATTCGCCGTGAGTGCGTTTGTCAAAGAATTTTACTGGCAGCGACTCCATTTTGTTGAACAGGTCGTTACGAATTCTCATAAGTGTAGTTGTGGAAATCTTCATCATCATTCGCTGGGAAAGCAATGAGGACAATGCTCCCACAAGGTAAACGCAGCCCATTAATGCCAATATACCGATGAATTTGCCCTTATCCCACGTTCCCGTGTTTACGGCATCTTCAACATTGTTTACAAGGGGTGTGAGAAGTGCATTTCCTGCAACTCCTGCAAATGCACTGAAAATAATTCCTGCTATAACAAGGAAAAACTGCACCTTAAAGCCGTACATATAGCTGAAAATTCGCTTGATTATGCCCTTTACGTCCTTGGGTTTCTGTACGGGTGCCATATTCTTCTTAGGAGGCATCAGCGTCACCGCCTTTCTGCTGTGAATCATATACCTCACGGTAAATTTCACTTGTTTTCAGAAGTTCATCGTGAGTTCCCACATCGGTGATTTTTCCGTCATCCATAACAATAATTCTGTCTGCGTCCTTGACGGAAGAAATTCGCTGTGCAATTATAAATGTAGTGACATCTCCGAGATTTTCACGGAATGCCTTTCTGATACTTGCGTCGGTTGCGGTGTCAACTGCACTTGTGGAGTCGTCAAGAATAAGTATCTTCGGCTTTTTCAGCAATGCACGGGCAATACAAAGTCTTTGCTTTTGTCCTCCCGATACATTTACACCGCCCTGACCTAAATTCTGGTCATAGCCGTCGGGGAATGATGTGATAAAATCGTGGGCAGAAGCCTGTTTACAAGCCTCTATGATTTCCTCATCGGTAGCCTCGGCATTTCCCCATTTAAGGTTATCCTTGATAGTTCCCGAAAAGAGTACATTTTTCTGCAATACCATTGCAACCTGATTTCTCAGGGACTCCAAATCGTAATCACGGACATTTCGTCCGCCTACGAAAACTTCGCCCTCTGTTGTGTCGTAAAGTCGTGGAATAAGCTGAACAAGAGATGTTTTTGATGAACCTGTTCCGCCGATAATTCCGATAGTTTCTCCTGATTTTATGTCAAGATTGATTTTGTCAAGGGCAAGATTGTTCATATCCTTGAAATAGCTGAAAGAAACATTCTTAAAGCTTACAGAGCCGTTTTTCACCTCTGTTACGGCATTTTCGGGAGATACAATGTCAACTTCCTCGGTGAGAACCTCGTAAATACGCTGAATTGACGCTCTTGAAATGACGAACATCATAAAGAGGAACGAAAGCATCATAAGGGACATAAGAATTTGTGTCACATATGTGATGAACTGGGTTAAATCGCCTGTGAGCATATCGCCGCCCACAATCATATGACCGCCGAAAAAGAGAATTGCAATTGTACTTGCGTACATACACAGCTGCATAAAGGGCATTGTCATAATAACAAGCTTTTCAGCGTTGACCTGTGCCGCACGTACCGATTCAGAACAGTCGGTGAACTTCTTTTTCTCGTAATCCTCACGGACAAATGCCTTTACTGTGCGGATTCCTATGAGATTTTCCTGCACTCTGCCGTTCATATTGTCATAGAGTGACAGCATCTTTTTAAATCTTGGGTGAGCCTTTGTCATTACAATTGCTATGGCAATTGCAAGAACGGGAATTGCACAAACAAAAACGAGCGAGAGTCTTGCGTTTGCCGTAAGTGCCATAATAAGGGCAAAAATCAGCATCATTGGTGCTCTTACAGCTGTTCTGATGAACATCATAAAGGACATCTGAACATTGGTTACATCAGTTGTAAGTCGTGTGGTAAGTGAGGCGGTGGAGAATTTATCCACATTTGCAAAAGAAAACTGCTGCACCTTTTCAAAGAGTGCTTTTCGCAGATTTTTAGCAAATCCCACAGCCGCAACTGCGGAAAATCTGCCCGCAACTGCACCGAAAGCAAGGGAAACAAGTGCCATTCCCACCATTAAAGCTCCCATTACTGCAACGTGTTTTACATCGCCTTTTTTTATACCCTCGTTGATGATTGAAGCCATAACATAGGGTATCAGCACTTCCATAGCAACCTCGCCTAAAATGGTTACAGGTGACAAAATTGCTTCCTTTTTGTATTTGCCCACATAGGACAATAATTTTTTCAGCATTGTATCACTTCTCCTTTCCTGATACATTAGAGCAATATATAAATTTTTCCATACTATAAAAGTATATCACTAATGGATTTTAATGTCAATGTTTATTTTGTGAAATTATATTGCTCCCCCAACTAAACCTTACCAGCAAATACTCGACATAAAGAAAATTTCTCTGCGTCAGAAAAACTTGAGGGCATCTCTAAAAACCCGTTTGATTAAAGAAAAATCAGATAGGTGCGGCAACTGCAAGGAAACCTTCCGAAGGCGTGCTGTCGCACTCCAAGGGAGGTTGACGAAGCAGATGACGTGCATAGCTGTTTTTTCTCAAAAGGGGTTTTTAGAGATGCCCTTGAAATGCGAAAGCATTCCTGCGTTTTTCTTCCTTGATAAATTCCCTTTCTGTCTTCATCTTTTTGGCAAGGTTTAGTTGGGGGAGCAATAGTCCGATTTCCTCACAAAATATCTTGACAAACACGGTTAAATATGATATAATTCATTACATTATCACATTAATAAACAAATGAAACTTATTGGGGGATTTTTTATGAAAACGGCTTTTAAAATCACAAACATTGTTATGCTTGCAGTTACGCTTATCTATTTGCTTGCAAGCACTGTAATAGGTTTTCTCACAGGCGATATACTGTCGCTGCTTTTCGCTCTGCTGCCCATATTGCTCACCATTCTTATGAATATCAGCGGTATTAAAGGAAATTACAAATCCAGCGTTACGGTATCAATCGTATTATTCTTTATATATTTACTTACGCTGATTTTTGCAAATGACTTTATCATGGCAATTATCCGCCTTGGTATAATCATTGCATATCTCTGCTTTGCTAATTATATGAACAAGAACTCGGAATACTCAGCGTAATAAGAATTAATTAATTCCCGTAATATTCATAGAATTTTTTGAATACACTCTTGACAAACACAGTTAAATGTGATATAATTTACTACAGTACCACACAAAACTGCTTTATGTGGTATGTGGGGTGCAAAATGATAAAGGGGGTTATATTTTATGAAAGTAGCTTTTAAGGTGATCAACATTCTATTGCTCGTGTTTACGGTTATTCCTGCGGCAATAGGTGCTGTCAGCGGTCTTATTCTTTCCACATCTGAGCTTGGCGGATTGGCATTCTTCGGAACAATCCTTGCTCTCATTCCTGCCGCTGTCACAATTTATATGGCGATCAAAGGCTTACGGGGTGACTACGGAACAGCGTCTAAAATTGCATTTTTCATTCTTTTCATTGACGTTATTCTTCTTTTCATCTCATCATCAAGAGCAAGCTGCATTTTCCAGATTATTTTGCTTGGTGTTTACATCTATATGGCAAAAAGTTTGCAGAAAATTTGGTAACAATCATAGGCTGACGTTTATGCGTCAGCCTTTGCTTTAATCTATATTATTAAATGATATAAATATTTTCACATACAGTTATAGCTTCTTATGTCAGATTTAAACAAAATTCAGAAGAAATGTATATATCATTGAACTTCACTTGACAAAATTCGCAGGATATGTTATAATGTATATACACACTCAAATTCAACTTAAAGTAATAACGAAAAAGGAGGACAAAAAAATGGGCTACGGCTTAATAGGACTTACACCTGAAATCAAAGGGCTTGCTGATAAATCTGTTGAGGGTTATCGCATCGACCCATCACTCTACACTCTCTACGATGTAAAACGAGGACTTCGTGACATTAACGGCAACGGAGTTATTGCAGGTCTGACAAATATCAGCACTATAAATGTTGACGAAAACGGACAGGGAAAACTCTTTTACCGTGGAATTGATGTGGAAGATATTGTAAACGGCTTCATCAAGGCAAAGCGTTTCGGCTTCGAGGAAACCATTTATCTCCTCCTTTTCGGTAAAATGCCTACGGCAACTGAGCTTGAGGATTTCAGAAAAATTCTCGTAGACGCAAGAAATCTGCCTACAACCTTTACAAGAGATATTATTATGAAATCCCCCAGCGACAATATGATGAATATTCTGGCAAAATCCGTCCTCGCTCTCTATTCCTACGACGAAAATGCCAATGATATTACTATCCCCAACGTGTTAAGACAGTGTATTTCCCTTATTACTCTGTTCCCCATGCTGGCGGTTTACGGCTATCACACATACAGATACACACGCAACGGCGGCAGCTTCTTTATTCACGACCCCAATCCCGACCTTTCAATTGCGGAAAATCTGCTGTATATGCTCCGTGCCGACAAGAAATATACAGAACTGGAGGCTCGTATTCTCGATATGGCTCTCGTTCTTCACGCTGAACACGGCGGCGGAAATAACTCCACTTTTACCGTTCACGTTGTTTCTTCTTCGGGAACTGACACATATTCCGCTATTGCGGCGGCTTTAGGCTCTCTCAAAGGTCCCAAGCATGGCGGTGCAAATATCAAGGTTGCACTTATGTTTGACGATATGAAGAAAAATGTCAAGGACTGGACTGACGAAAATGAAGTCAAGGAATATCTTAAAAAGCTCCTCCACAAAGAGGCTTTTGACAAGGCAGGTCTTATCTATGGTATGGGACACGCTGTATATTCCCACTCCGACCCCAGAGCAACGGTATTCAAGGGATTTGTAGAGAATCTCAGCAACGAAAAGGGACTTCACGACGAATTCAACCTTTACGCTATGGTTGAACGGCTTGCTCCACAGGTTATCGCTGAGGAAAGACGCATTTACAAGGGCGTATGTGCAAACGTGGATTTCTACAGCGGCTTTGTTTATCGTATGCTGGGAATTCCCGATGAACTTTTCACTCCCCTTTTCGCTATTTCCCGTATTGCAGGCTGGTCAGCACATCGTATTGAGGAACTTATCAACTCCAATAAGATTATCCGCCCTGCTTACAAGGCAATTTCTCCCGTAAGAGAATACACGGATATGGAAAACAGAATGGACTAATTAATACCAATCCCTAAAACAACAGCAGACAAATCTAATGGTATAAAAGCCACCGCAGGGTGGCTTTTATTTTTTGATTTCGTACCGAAATTGCAGGCGGATTATATCCGTCCCTAAGATTATGGAAAACCTGAATTTCGTACCGAAATTGCGGACACAGCACGCTGTGTCCCTACAGATTATATCAACATATAATAGCTTGCAACAACATAATTACGCATTACGAATTACGCATTGAAAAAACGGACGGCAGAAAAAATTCCACCGTCCAAAAAGCTAAAGGCTAATGGCTAAAAGCTAAAGGCTTTAAAAAAAGCTTAAAAATTCAGCTTTGTTCGCTTAACATTATTGAAACCCTGTTCTGTATCATTTCGGCACATTCCTCGGCTGTATATTCGCCGTTAATATATAGGAGAAATTCTTCATTGCAGATACTGCTTATTTGCTCGCTGCTGAATATTTTTGCGGTGCATCTGCTTACCACATTGCGGATTAATTCAGCCTCATCCTCGGTGATGTACAGGTTGTAAGGGACGATATATCCGTCAAATCCAAGCTCACCCACGGGATTTTCCTGCCCTTCCGCAAGAGTATTTTCCGCAAGCGATTTTTCAAAGGCATTTTTCAAGGTAAAAAGCCTGCCGCTGTCATTTTCCGAGGATTGATATTCCTCACTCATTATATAGGAAATGAACTCCCACGCACCCTCTTTGCAGTCGGAATTTTCAGTTATAGAGTAAAAATCCTGAAATCCCACAGTTCCGCCCGAATTGGTATCGGGGAATGAGAGATAACTAAGACCGTCAATGCCAAGCTGATATGTATTGAGCATCTGAAAATCCCGTATATAGTTCATTCCCTCGGCAAAACCTATCATAGCTGTTCTGTTTTTCAGAGATGTTGCAACTTCCGCCGCCGAAGCGTCTGACGATGCAGTTTCGGCATTGCGGCAGAATTCAAGAAAACGGATAAACTCCTCGGAATTGAAACGGCATTTATCACCGTCAATCCAAGCCGCAAGATTATCGAAATATCCACCTGCACAAAATCTGCCGAAAACATTTTCGGGGGAACGTGTGTAATAGTCGTAACTCAGCTTCATTCCCGCAGGGCGGCTTTCGTAAAGGGTGAAAAATTCGTCAAAACTCCAGTCTGTGTATTCCTCACCGATAAAATTTTTATCGGCAATAATGCAGTTGATGAAAAATGTGGGACTAATCCCATAAAGGCTGTCCCTGTACTCCAGAGCTTCAACTACATTTTGGAGAATATCGGCTTTTTCAACTCCGTCATACTGCTCCATAAGCTGATACATATCGGTAATTCCGCCTAAATTCACAAGATTTTCCATAATTGTAACATCATTGTATTTTATAATATCAGGGGCATTGCCTGTGAGAATTTCCATTTTTATATCGTCAAACTCTGCTGACTCTCTTATTTCAAGGAAATATTTGTCGGAGCGCTTATTGAAATCATTGGCAAGAACCATATAATCCTCATTGTTATAGGTACAGGCAAGAGTTATTTTTTCCCTGTCAAGGGAGTAGTCGTCGGAACGTGGGAAAATCCTCGAAATAAAGGGCAGTCCCTTATTCGTACCGTAGATGAAAAAGTCATTGCCGCCCTTTTCCACCGTGTAAATATCGCCTACAGGGAGGTATGATGCGGAATAATCCACAACAAGTTCAACTTCGTGATTTTCCGTCACGCCATAAATTCCGTCAACGCACGAAATATAGAGCAGAAATTCACCGTCACCTGCAAATACATTTCCGTCAGCTACAGCATTATTCAGCGAAATATCCTCAGAAAACCGATAATTTTCATCAATGAAATTCACCGTCTGATATTCGGCAGCAGCAATTTTCCCCTCAGCATAAACACCTGCATGCACAATCATGGAAGTATTGGGAATTTCCGTGATTTCTCCGCTTTTTTCCATAATCATAAGACCGTTATTCGTTGTGACGAGAAACGACTCATCGTTAAATTTTTCAATGGAAATCGGCTCTGTGCCTTTAGTGTTGTAGTAGTAATCCATATCCGCAATTTCATTTGAGTAAATTTCCTGCTGATTTTCGTCAAACTCCTTTAGGGTATAGAAATATCCCGAATGTTTGAAATGGTCCTCGGCATTGTCGGAAACTCCACTTGATTTTCTTTCGGAAATGAGAACCGTGATTTTTCCTGTTTCGTCAATGTCCGATATATACCTCAGTCCTCCACCGTTTTCGATAACGATTTTCTCCGAATAATCGGCAAAATCCAAGGAATAGACGCACAGTTTCAGATTAAAATCCATATCATTATAAAGGACGTAAAAACTGTCCTTTTCGGCGATATACTTCATATTCTGAAAATTCCAGAAATCCTTTGGCAATGCAATCTTTTTTTCTCCGTATATTGTCTGTCTGAAATTTTCGTCAATTTCGGCAGTTTCCCCTGTATTTTCGCTGACGGCTGCGGAGTCGCTGTATTCAGCTTTGCTTGATTCGGGTTTGCTTTCGGCAGCAGGCTTTTTCTCCTCGCATGAAACACCGCAAAGGGCGATAATTGCGGTTAAAAATGATAATAGTTTCTTCATAAAATTCCTCCTTTGGGTAATTCACGGGCGGATAATATCCGCCCCTAAGATTATGGAAAACCTGAATTTCGTACCGAAATTGCGGACACAGCACGCTGTGTCCCTACAGATTATATCAACATATAATAGCTTGCAACAACATAATTACGCATTACGAATTACGCATTGTTTTCGTCAGCTTTGTTCGCTGAGCATTATGGAAACTCTGTTCTGTATGATTTCCGCACATTCTTCGGCAGAGCAAGCACCTGCGAAATATCGGGAAATTTCCTCATTGACAATGCTGTTGATACTGCTATCGTAATTTCCCGAAATTGCACTTGTGATACTGCGGACAAATGTTTCGTATTTCTCCTGTTCAGCCTTGGTCATAGGGGTAACTTCCACCTGTGAACCCGTGTCAAAATCATAGCCTGTTTCTTTCATAGGTACTTTCTGTTTGCTCGCTCCGTCGATGTAATACGGCGGTTCGAGGGCTTCTTCCATTGCAATTTCAAAGCCATTTTCTGTTACGGGAATACCACGGATATTTCCGTAATATCTGTCATCTCTGAAAAATGTGCGGATAAAACTCCACGCACCGTCCTTTGCAGGGGAATTTTCCATAATTGCAAACTGATTCGAAAGCGTCATAACAGAGCCGTTTCCGCTTTCTGAGGGGAATCCCACAAAGGCTATGTCATCGCCGAAAATCGCCTGTTCCTGTGCATTTATATCTCTGAAAGATTCGATATACAAGGTTGAAATCAATGCTGTATCGTTGCGGCAGGAGGTTGTTTCCCACGAATATTCCTCAACACTTGGGAATTCAGCGGAAAATTCAAGTATATCCATAAAATCCTGCGAATTAAATGAACAAGTGTGAGTGCCGTAATCAACAAAATCGTTACAGTCGTCGGATAAAAAACCAAAAACAGCATCTCTGTTGTTTGCCGATTCAAACAGCGTCATTTCGGGAGAATTCGCCTCATAAACCGCTTTGAATTCTTCAAAAGTCCAGTTCTGAATATCAGTATGCTTGGATTTTGCGGCAATAGTCTTTATTGTAAATACGGGAGCTATTGAAAAAAGCTGACCGTCAGTTTCAGCTGCCGCAAGATAATTCGGCAGAAAAGCATCACGGCTGTACCTGCTGTCGCTGTCCATAAATCCGTATAAATCGGCAAATGCACCCTTTGAGGAAAGCTTTTCAATTTCGTTTGTGTCAAGGTATACCATATCAGGTATTTTTCCCGAAATAATGTCCATTTCAAGGTCATTCACAGCGTTTTCAACTCCCTCGGCACTATATTCATAGCTGTCAAGGTAATTTTTTAAATCAATCTGATACAAATTGCTCTCTGCGTTGAAATCCGCAATCATAGGCTGAATTTCGTCAATTTTAGATGCTGCCGCAAGGGTAATCGTCTGCATTTGGCTATATTCAGCAATATCACGCTCCGAAAGCTTGTACAGTTTACCCTCGGACAGACAGGCGAATTCTCCCTTTGCTATCGGAGAAATTGCACTGATTCCGCTTAATCCCGAATCGGTGAAATCAATCAGTTTTTCCGTTGTTTTGTCCGATCTCAAGCCATAATATCCGCTGTTCTCGACATAATGGCGGACATAGCCGTTTACGGATTCCATATAATTATCGGCTGATTCTTCGGTAAGCTTTTCAATTACATTACCCTCTGTATCAACGAGAAGAAAAGTGCCGTCAATGTCTAAAATCAGCCTATTTTCCCCTGCATAACTCAAACTTCTGACACCCTTGTAAAGGCAATCCGAAAGCAAGCTGTCATCAATGACAAAATCGCATACAGAACGCACATTTCCGCTTATATCGTAGATTTTCAGCTTGTAGGTGTATGAATTTTCTTCATTTTCTTCCCCTTGTTCGGCAGTCGAAATGAAAGCAAAAATATTATTTTCCGAAACCGCAAAAGCAATGTTTTCATCTTTAGAATAATCAATTTTCAGTTTCAGGTCAGCGTAACTGTACATTGAAAAATCGCTGTCGGTTATGCAGACTTTGAGATTTCCCTCGGAATCGTTGCCGATTATGTGGAGAATTCCTGATTTTTCGCTGTAGAAAATGCTGCTTATTCCCTGTAATTTATCGGGGAATGGCATTTCCGTTTTCTTGTAAGGCTTTGAGATGTCCACAATCTGCACTTCGCCCTTGTTGATAACGGGCGGATTATTTTCCGCAGGTTTGTCCGAATTGCAGGAAACCACGGAACATAGGGAAATAAAGGCAGTTAAAAATGATAAAATTTTCTTCATAAGAAGTCCTCCTTGTGATGTTTTTCAGAAGTTTTTTCAACGTCCTGTAACATAGTGTATTTAGAGGGCAAAAAAGTCAAAGTTTTTTGAAATTTCGGCGAAATAACCTGTTAGCATTTGCTAAATTTGTGCATTTTGTTTAATCAAGCCGTTAGCTGTCAGCCGTTAGCCTTTAGCTGTTTAGAGGTTAGAGGTTAGATGTTAGAAAGTAGACGGTGGAATTATTTCTGCTGTCCATTTTTGTGCGATGATGATTTAATTCTGTGTAGGGGCGGATATTATCCGCTTTTTTAGCTATTAGCCTTTAGCTTTTCGGCAATGCGTAATTATTTTAAAGAACCTATAGCTAATAGCTAATGGCTTTTTAAAACTGACCGCTTTCAGGAAAAATCTGATAATTGACTTTTAAAATCACGTGTGGTATAATTAAAGTATATCATACATATGAAAGGAGCAATTATGGAAACTATCTTAAATGAAAAAGAAAAAATTGAAACTCCTGTTGAAGAAATTCCCCCGAAAAAGAAAAAATCCGCCTATTGGAAAACAACGGCTGTGATTTTTTCGGTAACAGTAATTCTTGCCTTAGCCTCTTTCATAACACCATTCTGCGACTGGTATGCCAATAACGCATATATATACTTATGCGACGGTTTGACCTATTTAACCGCATATCTTCCCTTTTGCCTTGGTGAAATGATGATGTATCTGGGGGTGGCAATGGTCATTTTCAGCGTCATATTTTTAATTCTGCTTATTTTTCTGCGAAAAAAGCCGAAATATCGCCGTTTCTGCGGCGGCTATTTCAAAACTTTCCTTATAATGCTGCTATGCGTTCTCTTTTTGTATATGCCTATGTGGCTTATCCCTTTCAGAAGTTCAGTTATGGGCGAGGGTGACACGGAAAAGCGGAGGGAATTTACATATGAGGAGATTTATGCCCTCCTTGAATATTCGGTAAATGGTCTTAATCAGGCTGCGGAGGAAATAGAAATTGCCGAGGACGGAAAGGTTTTATTCCCCGAAATTGAGGAAACACAGCAGCTTATAAATGAGGCTTTAGTGAATATTTCCGAGGAATTTCCACGTATGAGAGGTTTTTACCCAACTGTAAAACCTGCTCTCTGCTCCGATATACTGGAGCGAATGTGGATTGGCGGATATACCTACCCTTTCACTATGGAGGCAACTCACAACAAGTACACCTCCCCCACATATCAGCCTATTCTTGACGCTCATGAGCTTTGCCACCACAAGGGCTACTACAAGGAAAATGAGGCTGAATTTGTCAGTCAGCTTGCTCTGATTAAGAGTGATGACCCATTGCTGAGATTTTCAGCCTATGACCAGATGTATGACTATGTATTGGGAGAATTTTATGAAACTCAGGATGCAATTATTTCAGATATGATTGCTGAGGGTTCGCTTAAAGAGCCGAATTGGAAAGATAAAGACAGCGTGATTGCTTATATTGAACAGCTAAATCAGATATTTGGACCTATTCCCGAGGTAAGTGACAGAGTGCATCAGATAAACGATGCAGGTTATGTAATTGCTGAGGAGATATATGAGGAGGATTCCCACCCCATTGACGAAATGCCTGCGGTCAACGAGGTTATTGAAGAAACTGCCGATGTCGGCTGGGAAACACAGGGAGAAATTTTGCAGGAAAACACCTATGACGGTGTGACTTTGCTCCTTTTGCAGTATTTTGACGGTGTTTTATATTGACACAATCCCTTAAACAACCACCCCGAAGTGACACACTTCGGGGATTTTTATTTCACACTTCATTATGCAAAAGCAACTAATTGCAAATATTTATACCGAAATAATTTAGTGATATAAACAAAATTATACATATTTAAACATATTTATCGTTTGGACTATTGATTTTTCAAAAAAATGGTGTATAATATTCATATAGCGTCTTTAAGACTCTATATAAGGATTATTTTTGGAGGAATAAAAATGAAGAAAATCAAAAAAATCGCAGCTATGGCTGCAGCATTGGTAATTTGCTCAGGTACAGCAGCATATTTACCGCAAGACACATTCAAAAGCGAAACATTAACAGCGTCAGCTGCTGAGGTTGTTTATTCTGGTTCTAAAATGGAAGTTTACGGTGATGAAGAAGATTTTGTTTTCCACGTAAATGACAATCTTCTTGAAAACCCAGCGGCTTATTTAGGCTATTTAAAGGCAAGAGCTTACGATGAGGACGACAGAACTCTGTTTTATGATTACTGGCTTGATAACGGTTGTTTTGAATTTGATTTATCAAATGTAGATATGACAACAGCA